>NZ_JAOEAL010000001.1:915816-1221088 GCF_029835735.1 Shewanella sp. GD04112 | reverse complement strand
TCATCCCTTCGATCTCGACAAGCCGCTCAAGGTCAAACTGCTCGAGCTGAGTGAAGAATATTACTATCCCGATTTACAACTCGGGGTCGATTATCAGATTGTCGATAGCCAAACCAATGGTGAATTCGTTTGGTTACGCTTGCGCCGGATTGGTGGTACCGATGCTTTAGGTGAAATGCTGGGCAACTTAATCCGTGGTTATAAACTTCGTTATAAGCTGGATGTGAATGATGTCTTAGTGACGGCCTCGGGGTTAGGGTTCGAGCGTCATTACCTACCGCACCTGCCACATCTGCCTTTGTTTCTCAATCAGCAGTCCCAATCCATCACCCATATGCTGCTGAGCCGCGACAATCAGCAGATAGTGCATTATTTTCAGGATGAGAATGATATCAGCCAGTTGCCCGCCATGCTGACGCCAGCTAGGCTCTCTGCGCTGGTCAATCATCCTGAAAACCCCGATTACGGATTATTTTTTAGCTTTACCTACAACGCTCAAGGCTCACTGTATTTTTACTCGGCCACCTTAGCCGAATTAAAAGCCAAGGGCATGACGTCTTTATTCCTCGGTTTTGCTTCAACGAAACCGAGCTGGCGGATTTTCAAACTCATCCCAGATAAGATTTACCATGCTAAAGGTTATCGCCGTGCGACCTTGCCGGGGGATGATGCCAAGTACAGCCCGCTGGTGGAGCAGCAATTGTCCCAGTTCAGCCATATGCTGCAACTTATAGACCTCACCAATGAGGATGAAAGGGCCAGCTACAAAGCCTGGCAGGACGATAGCAATGCCAATGCGCTCAAAGCCTTTGGCCAACAGCGCCTAACGGCACACCAAATCAAGCCAGTTTCGATGCAATTTAGTGAGCGTCGACAGGAGGCTCGTTTTGCCTTCAAAACCTTAGTCAATGTGTCACAGGGAGCCCTAAAAGCGACGGGGATAACCTTAGATATTTCAGGCCGAGGTATGCAGCTGACGCTGGATAATCCGACTGAGTTTGCCACCAACAAGCCAATAATGATCAGTTTGCCTAAGTTGCAGACCATTGCCGGTAAGACTCAGCTGGATAATTTACCCTACCGTCTAGTGCGTACCCGTAAAAATGGCGTGACGCTCCATTTAGCTGCGGTCATGGGTCACACGCCCCACGTTGGGGTGGAGTTTTTAAATAAACTGATCGCCCATAACCGTGAAAAACTCGAACAGCTGACCGAGAACAATAGCGAGATAACAGAGCTCGCCGATGGTTTAAAAAACATTCTGCTACGCGAGCTGCACTCGGTCCCCTACTTTGTTGAAAAAACAACAAAATCGGCACAGGTCGCCTGTTTAGGGGTCAGCACTGAGCATGATGAAATCAGCGATATTTTTGCCGCAGGTTCCTCGGATACCCTGCAATATAATCTCGCGCCGCTACTAAAAGATGGATTCTTTAAACGGGACATTCTCGATCCTATCCGCCAAATGAAGCCGCAGCAGGATATGGATTTTATTGAGGTATTTATCCAATTGACCCGCCAGTCCCGCGGTCAATTCCATTTAAAATGTGTTCCCGCCACCGAGCTTGGAGATGCGCAGGCCAAAATCGCCTTTATCAACCAAAGTAAACTGGCGGGACGCTTTATGGCGCTGCGGATTTACCGTGGTGCAACCGAGAAACCGGATATGGGTTACCTGCGCCGCGAATTGGAATACATCAACATCCACGCAAACCACAGGGCGAAACAACTCGAGGAACAACTCTGGCGGATTATCGGTGTAGGGGAACTACTCGATATCACCCAAGAGGTGGAGCTGCGCTACCCTACTCTGCAAAAATAAACTAGGGTGCATCGCCCTAGTCTTTTAACACCGCCAATTCAAACCCGAGATACCAATCGCGGATCAGTGGAAAATGGTCACTCATCGCATCCATATGGGTCAGCATATCCGCATGACCATAGTCGTGCTTAAAGCCATTCGCCTTTGAGAGCAGAGTGTATTTCACTTGGCGAAAACCACATTCAGAGATCATATCGGCGACATCTTCGGGATGCCCAAGCACAGTATCGTTTTGCCCAGCAATAAACCAAGCGACGGGCCAGTGGGCCGCCTTCGCCGCCTTGCCATAGTCGAAGCCATCGTCATGGTCACGCCACTCTCCACGCACCCAATCTATGCTTTGAGTTAATGAGGCGCGGCTCTCGTTATCCATACCGACACGCAGCTTATCGGCGGCGAGATACCCCTGCCCCACGGCTAAACTCGGGGCGAGGCGATTCCAAAACACATCGACCATCAACCATTTTTTAAAGGACTTCACTCGAATCGTGCGTTTACTGCCAAAGGTTAGCAGTGAACGTACACTCTGCTGCAATTCGGGGTAACGCGCTAAGGCGCTTGCCATCAACACGCCGCCCCAAGAATGCGCGCACCAATGCAATTGCGATGGCGCAGGCTTTCCCTGCTCCTGACAAAGCTGTTGATGTATCTTCAAAATATGCTGCTGCACTAATGGCAGTTGCTCGCGGATCACCTCGCCTTGCCCTAGAGTAAAGCCACGCGCAATTTTGGGCAGACTCAAACCTCTACCTGCCGTATCCAGCACATAAACCACAAAGCCCGCCTGAGCGAGAAAGCATCCTAAGCCTCGACCACTCTGGCTGTAAAATACCCGGCCATTGGACATAGCACCATGCAACATCAAGATCGGAGGCTTTGAAAAATCCGCATTAGCAGGCAACAACTGGCGCAGGTGCAGCTGTCCATCTCGGTAAGGAATATAAAGGGAAGTTTGTGCGGGCGTTTGCGCCGAGTGTTGGGATGAAGAGGAAGTCAAAGTCAGTCGCTGGTAGTCCATTGATGAACACTAAACTACCAGCTAAGCGTCAAAAAACAAGAGTCATTACTCTAATGTTAACGACTCGGAAACAGCGGATAAATTAAAACTGCAGCAGATAAGGCAATACCCGCAGATCTAAACTGCGGATCCGCGCATCAGCCGCCGCCGCAAGTTTAGGCTTAGCATGGAAGGCTATCCCAAAGTCCGCCGCCTGCACCATAGGAATATCGTTTGCACCGTCACCGATGGCAACACGCTGGCCAGCTGGGATCTGCCAGTCTTGGCTACAACGGTTCACCACATCGGCCTTAAACTGGGCATCGACGACTTTCCCCGTGACGGTTCCCGCAAGCTTGCCGTCCGCAATCACTAATTCATTGGCAAAGGCTGCGTCTAAATTCAACAGCTGTTTTAAGTGACCAACGAACGGCGTAAAGCCGCCTGAAGCAACAACGAGGCGCCAATGGTGCGACTTAAGCTCGGTCAGCATGGCCTCAAGGCCCGGCATCAGTGGCAAAGTGTCACACAGGGTTTGAATAATCTTTGCATCGGCGCCCTCGAGCTGGGCAACCCTTTGGCGCAAACTCTGCTCGAAATCCAGTTCGCCCTGCATCGCGCGCTCTGTGATCGCCGCCACTTGCTCGCCGACCCCTGCCATCGCGGCAAGTTCATCAATACATTCAATTTGGATCGCGGTAGAATCCATGTCCATCACCAGTAAACCGGGCTCGCTCAGTTTAGGTAATGGGCCGCGAATAAGGTGTAACTCTACCTGTGATGGACAAGTGGCTAACAGCTCGGCACTCGGCTCAACGGGAAGCGCTAATTGAACACAATGCAGCGCCACTTGACGGCGAATAGGTGCGATGGAGAGCGAGGTTAATTTAAGGCTTTCAGCTAGAGAAACAATCCAAGCCGCTAATGAGTCTTCAATGCCTAAATCTTCGTAAATCAGACGCATAGCAAATCCGCTTTGGGATGGCCGCGTAGACGATTCCTGATAAGCCTCGAAACTGAGCCCCTGATATTCAAAGCGAGGTGAAGGGCTAGCAGCTAACCATACAAACAGCGCATTTTGGTTCAAGCTTTCCATAGGACTCGTGTTCTCCAACTATCGGGCTCACTCAGAATCAATTATGATTAGGCAAGCGCTCTAACTATTAAGGGTCAAAGTGTTATATCTTAAAGGGCTAAAGAAAAGCCATAAAATCAGTAGACTGCTCCAAATCGCCATCGCCCTGACCTTGATGGTCGGCTTAGTGCAATTGTGGCAGACAAGCCTACTACAAGGTCAGCTGCTTCTAAAGTCCCAAACGCAAAAGATGGCCAGATTACTGGTACAACAAACGGCCTACAGCGCGGCGCCCGCCCTACAATTGCAAAACGATGAACAGCTCCAATGGCTGGCCAGCGCCTTAGTCGAAGATCCTAAGGTGATGTCGGCAGCCATTTTCAGCGACCAAGGTATACGTTTAGCCTTCGCCCAAAGCCTGACCAATGAAGCCTTAGATCCCGAATCGGAAGACATGAGTTTGCTCCTAAGCAAATATCCACCCTATGTCGAACCCGTGATCCAAGATGGAAAAAATTTAGGCTATGTCGAGGTTAGACTCGATACCAAACTATTTTTTAATGAAATCAAAGAAGCGCATAACCTAAATATGGAGCAGCAGCAAATGATGCTGCTGGTTGCCGGTCTTATCGGCATGTTGTTATCCCGCGCCTTATCCTTTAAACGCGCCGATTTTGACCGCCGTCGCACCCGCGCCAAATTGCGTAAAAACCCTAAGAAGAATAAAGCCATAAAAGCCCCCGAAGCGGCCGAGGAAGCTAAGCCATCGGATAGTCAAGATACCCAGCAGGATGCCGTTATCGCAAGTGGCACTGAGGCTGTGCAAAAGCCAGCAGAAGCTAAAAAGGCCAAAGAAAGCAAAGAAGCACAGGATCTAGACACTCAGCCCTTGGAGAAATCGGCTGTAAGCAAAGCGCAGAATGAAGACAGCAACCAAGCCATTGCCGAATCTAAAGCGAAGAAAGCCAAAACAAGCGCAGAAACAAAAACTGCACTTGCGCCAGATCCAGTATCAGAGAAAGCAGTAGAGAAAGCGCTTGATGTGAAGCCAGAGCTTAAACCAGAGATAAAACCGGAGAAAGATGAGTCATCATCTGAGCCAACGCCTCAGTCTCAGTTTAAAACGGATACCAAAGAACAGCCGACTCAAGCTTCAGTCACCGAGCCGCCAAGCTCAGCGCCCACGCCGACTAAACCTAAGGTAAAATCGGTGCGCCGAGTGAAAACCACTGCGGCGAAATCCACCACTGAGAAAGCCCCAGCTCAACCAAGCGATTTAGATACCGATTCTACGGGTTAATCGAGGCGTCTCTGCTCAAACTGAAGCGTCTTAGGTTTAGCGCTGCATTGAGGATTGCCAATCTAAGATTCTGCAACACTGCTAAACCGATTGAACTTGAAGATCACTAGGTAATAAAAAAGGGTTCGCACTGCGAACCCTTTTCTTATAACGAAATTAGCGACAAATTACAGCGTAATTGCAGCGTCTAATGTCATCACGATCATATCGTTGAACGTGGTTTGACGCTCATCAGAAGTGGTTTTTTCGCCAGTACGGATATGGTCAGATACAGTTACCACACACAGTGCACGAGCACCGAATTCATGGGCAACACCGTATAAACCAGCGGCTTCCATCTCTACGCCTAACACACCCATTTTTTCCATCACGTCAAACATTTGTGGATCTGGAGTGTAGAACAGGTCGGCAGAGAAAACGTTACCAACACGGATCTTAGTGCCTTTCACTTTGGCAGATTCGATCACGGCATTCATCAGCTCGTAGTTCGCGATAGCAGCGAAATCTTGGCCTTTGAAACGTAAACGGTTAACTTGAGAATCGGTACAAGCACCCATGCCGATGATCACATCGCGCACTTTAACGTCAGTGCTGATCGCGCCACAAGTACCCACGCGGATCAGGTTCTTAACACCGTAGTCTTTAATTAATTCAGTTGCATAGATTGAGCATGAAGGAATACCCATGCCTGAACCCATAACAGAAATACGTTTACCTTTGTAAGTACCGGTAAAACCTAGCATGTTTCGAACGTCAGTCACTTGCTCAACATTTTCTAAGAATGTTTCAGCAATATATTTTGCACGTAATGGATCGCCTGGAAACAGAACTGTCTCAGCGAATGCGCCCTCTACAGCATTAATGTGTGGTGTTGCCATCGAAATAACCCCTGTTTATTTTATTAAGACTTAAGTCTTTGTTTACTGGCGGCCCAATGTTGGCCGCCAAATCGAGATCTTGCACGTTTACTTAGATAAACGACTCACCGTATTCCATCGGCTCAAGCTTGAAGTAGCTTGCGATAGATTGACCGATATCGGCGAAACTGTTACGGCGACCGAGTGACCCCGCTTTCAGCCCTGCGCCATAGGCCAATACAGGCACATATTCACGAGTATGGTCAGTACCTTGCCATGTTGGGTCGCAACCATGGTCAGCAGTGAGGATTAACAGATCGTCCTCATCCAGTAGCGCGAGCATTTCAGGTAAACGCGAGTCGAAATACTCCAGCCCTTTCGCATAACCTGCCACATCACGGCGGTGACCATAGTGGGAGTCAAAATCAACAAAGTTAGTGAATACAATAGTATTTTCACCCGCTGATTTCACTTCGGCTAAAGTCGCATCAAATAGCGCTTCTAAACCGTTTGCCTTCACCTTTTTGGTGATGCCACAGTAAGCGTAAATATCGGCAATTTTGCCCACACTCACGACTTCACCACCGGCGGCTTTTAACTTATCTAATACTGTCTTCGCTGGCGGCTCGAGGGAGTAATCCTTACGGTTGCCAGTACGAGCAAAGTCGCTTGGGCCTGTGCCATCGAATGGACGCGCAATCACGCGACCAATGTTGTAAGGCTCTAACTCTTCACGGGCGATTTCGCAAAGACGATATAAATTTTCTAAACCAAATGTGCCTTCATGGCAGGCAATCTGGAATACCGAATCCGCCGAAGTGTAAAAAATCGGCTTGCCAGAACGCATGTGCTCTTCACCTAACTCTTCCAGAATCGTGGTACCAGAAGCATGGCAGTTACCTAAAAAGCCATCGAGTCCTGCACGGGTTAGAATCTTATCTGTCAGCTCTTTAGGGAACGAGTTTTGGTGCTCGCTGAAATATCCCCAGTCGAATAATACGGGCACACCCGCCATTTCCCAGTGACCACTCGGGGTATCTTTGCCCGAACTTAATTCCTGAGCGTGGCCATAGGCACCAATCAGCTCAACATTGTCCGCAAAGCCTGGAGCAAACGCCCCCGTGCTTTCCATCGCCGCATGGGCCAAACCTAAACGCGCCAAGTTTGGCAGCGTTAACGGACCTTCACGGCCGATATCGGCTTTACCTTCGGCACATGCTTTAGCGATATGGCCAAAAGTGTCAGAACCCAGATCCCCAAACTTGGCGGCATCGCCAGCGGCGCCCACGCCAAAGGAATCCAACATCATTATAACTGTACGTTTCATAATTCTTCCTTAAAGATCCGCTGCTCGGATATAAGCATAGATCTCAGGTGTTTTTTCTGGAGCGACGTCATCAATACGAATCGCTTTTTTCACGGCTTCTTCCGCTTGAGCAAAGGCATCTTCAGATTGCGCGTGGATCACGGCAATCGGCGTTGAAGCATCAATCTTATCGCCAAGGGCACAGACTTGCGTCAGACCAACACTGTAGTCGAGTGCATCACCAGGCTTGCGACGACCACCACCTAAGGTAACCACGGCCAAACCGAGTTCGCGGGTGTCCATGCTGTGGGCATAACCTTGGGTATCGGCAAAGACAGGGCGAATAATTTGCGATTGCGGTAAGTACTTACTGTAGTTTTCGACAAAATCGACTGGGCCACCGAGGCCTGAAACCATCTTGCCAAAGATCTCGGCAGCGCGGCCGTTATCTAATACGCGGTTTAACTTGGCACGGGCATCCGCTTCATCGGTCGCGAGGCCACCTAGGAGTAACATCTCGGCACAAAGACCCATAGTCACAGCGTACAGACGAGGATTACGGTAAGCACCGGTTAAGAAGTCGATGGCTTCTTTCACTTCAACCGCATTCCCCGCACACGAGGCTAATACTTGGTTCATGTCAGTGAGTAAGGCCGTTGTTTTAGTACCAGCGCCATTGGCTACCGCTGCAATACTACGAGCAAGCTCTTCAGAGGCTTCGTAGGTTGGCATAAATGCGCCGCTACCGACTTTGACGTCCATCGCCAATGCATCGAGACTACAAGCTAATTTCTTAGAGAGAATTGAGGCGGTGATGAGGGAGATGGATTCGACGGTCGCAGTGTTGTCACGGATGGAATAAAAACGTTTATCGGCGGGAACCAGATCGCCAGTTTGGCCGATAATCGCCACACCAACGTCTTTAACTACTTTGCGGAACAATTCACTCGAAGGTTCGGTTTGATAACCGGGAATAGCGTCGAACTTATCGAGCGTACCGCCTGTGTGTCCGAGTCCGCGACCCGAAATCATCGGCACATAACCACCGCAAGCCGCAGCCATGGGGCCGAGCATGAGACTAATCACATCACCGACACCACCTGTACTGTGTTTATCGATGACAGGGCCATTCAGACCAAGTGATTGCCAGTTGAGTACAGTGCCAGAATCGCGCATTGCCGTGGTCAAAGCGATTCTTTCATCCATATTCATGTCATTAAAATACACAGCCATGCCTAGTGCGGCGATCTGACCTTCCGACACTGCATTAGTGGTTATGCCCTTAACGAAGAACTGGATCTCTTCTGTACTTAAGGCTAACCCATTGCGTTTCTTACGTATAATTTCCTGAGCTAGAAACATGATACTGCCTCCAAGCTAAATACTAATACAACATATCCGTTATTTAGCTTTGCAATGAAACATCAAAACTGTAGCAATATTACAATTACATGCTATCGAAGTTTTGATGTTTCCAACTAGATTTAGGTCACACTTAATTAGTTTCGATATACGATTTTGGTATTAATCGAGATGCAATGTTCGATTAATAGCCTTGAGTCGGCTTAGGCGCATCGGCTAATTCTAATGTGTGTAACAAGCTGTTGAGTAAGCTTGAAGCACCAAATCTAAAGGTACGTGGAGAGACCCAATCCGCACCGAGAATACGCTCAGCCACACCTAAAAACTCTGCAGCTTGAGCAGCATCACGTACGCCGCCAGCAGGCTTAAAGCCCACTTTGGTGTTCTTTTCACTGATCACAGTCAGCATGATTTCGGCCGCTTCAAGGGTCGCGTTGACAGGTACTTTACCGGTAGAGGTCTTGATAAAATCAGCACCCGCATCGATAGACAGTTCAGAGGCGCGGCGGATAAGCGCAGGATCGGCTAATACACCTGATTCGATAATCACTTTCAGTAATACATCGCCACAGGCTTCTTTACAGGCTTTGACTAACTCGTAACCGACACTTTCGTTACCTTCCATCAGCGCGCGGTATGGGAATACCACGTCAACTTCATCGGCACCATAGGCAACGGCGGCACGGGTTTCTAATACAGCAATAGCAATATCATCGTTACCGTGTGGGAAATTGGT
Source organism: Shewanella sp. GD04112 (assembly GCF_029835735.1). Classification (NCBI taxonomy): domain Bacteria; kingdom Pseudomonadati; phylum Pseudomonadota; class Gammaproteobacteria; order Alteromonadales; family Shewanellaceae; genus Shewanella; species Shewanella sp. GD04112. The sequence goes on along the minus strand of NZ_JAOEAL010000001.1, from coordinate 1,211,633 downwards.
TACTGTTGCGATTTGAATGTCTTCTGCGCCCAGCTCATCGAGGGTCTTACGTGCGATAGGAATGAAGCGAGGATAGATACAGATGGCAGCAGTATTACCCGCTGGTGTCACGGCTTTGTGACACAGGTCGATCACTTTCTGATCGGTATCGTCATCGTTTAAGGTGGTTAAATCCATAAGTTCGATGGCGCGTTGTGCTGCTTTTTTTAAATCAGTCATAATAGCTCTCCAAAATAAAAAACAAATAAATAGAAATCAGTCGCTTATACGCAACGCTCAGAGCTGGCATTATTTTGATTATTTTTATATGGCCGGGCCTTCAGGCGATGCCGAGTAATTTGTGTAGGGCAAATTACATTTTTATTAGGTATTCAATCTTGCCTATGCATAACACATACGCATCCTGACACTTAAATGAACTATAAGTGATCACGACTTGAATCCTTGAAGACCGGAAGAGAGGATACGAATAATGTCTTGTTCCTACTTTTCCGCGAAAAATCCGTTTTAGCGCGAGAAAAACACAAACCTTTATATAAACGCACTGCTCAAATTATAAATGGGTTTAGATAAAGATTCATGACACATAAAAGATGGAGCCGCCATCGCGGCTCCAACGGCTTTTACAAGAAATTAGAACTTGTAAGTAGCTGACAGGTAGTGAGACCAACCTGTTGATTCTAGAGCCAGTGCACCAGCACCGTCTTCTAACAGGTAAACGTCTTTGAAGCCTTTCAAGCCATAGCCCAGAGCGTAACGATCTGAGTGCCAGTATAGACCGAAGAAGATGTTACCACCGTTAGAGGTTTTTGGTACGAAAGCAGTCTTGTCTTCGTCAGCACCGAATTGGTAATCGATGTAACCTTGGAATGACAGGAAGCTCTTGTTGTCGAAGAAGTAGAAAGGCTTGAACCAGTTAGCAGAGAATTGGTAACCGTTCCACTCTTTCGCGTTCATGTCGTAATAACCGTACAGGTTCATACCTGTTTTGCCTAACCAAGGCACGTTTACGTCAGCACCAACACCCCAGAAAGTAGAGTTAACGCCTTCACCGTTCAGACCGTCCCAGTTGAACAGAGTAGAGAAGTAAACTTCTTGTACTGGACCGAAAGATAAATCTTTACCAGTTAATGCATCGATAGAAACACGTGGAGCAAATTTCATGAACAGTTTGCTGGTGCCTGAACCTGGGTTCTTGTCACCGTCTTTGGTGTTCTCGTTTGCTAAGTTGAATACGTCAACATAACCATACAGATCGAAAATACCAGAACGGCCGCCGAACTCCATTTCTAAGTAGTTGTGTTGGTCGCCAGAAGCTGGGTTATCAGGCTTTTCGCCGATAGAGTACATAGCGTTGAACTGCATCCACTTGTAGTCAGAACCGTGAAGGTCTGAACGGTCTGCAGCAAATGCGTTACCAGACATTGCAGCTACTGCTGTAGCAGCTAAAGCTAAAGTTTTAACGTTTTTCATCATCAACCCCATTATTTTGTTTGCTACCGTCAAGGGTAGCGTTCTTTTTGTGGCGCTCGCATTCTACCTCGATTAAAAAAAATCTCAATAATCTGGCGTAAAATCACGAACACAAAATTCTTAATTGTGAACAAAGTCGCGACTTGTTGTTTACGATTAATTAACTTAACCGTACGTCACGACCGTTAAGACAGCATCACAGCTAAAGTCTAGTTGTAATCTGGCCTATACAATCGGGAAATATTCACTACTGGAAAATGGTTGAATTAACTTAGGTCCCGCCCTGCATGGTCAGGACCCAGTTAGTGGGGAGCGTCTCCCCTACACGTCTATGCTTAGATAGCTAAGAACAGACCTGCAATTGTTGCACTCATTAAGTTAGCTAAAGAACCGGCGATAACTGCACGGATACCTAACTTAGCTAAATCGTGACGACGGTTAGGAGCCATAGCACCTAAACCACCTAGCAGAATCGCAATAGAAGACAAGTTAGCGAAACCACACAGTGCAAACGAAATAATCGCTTTAGTTCTGTCAGTCATTGCTAAACCAGTGTCAGCAACAATCATACCGCCATCAGCGATGTCTTTTAGGTATGGAGCAAAGTTCAGGTAAGCAACGAATTCGTTAACAACGATCTTCTGACCGATGAAAGAACCAGCAACCAGTGCTTCGTTCCAAGGTACACCGATTAAGAAAGCTAAAGGCATGAAGATGTAACCAAGGATCAGTTCCAGTGTTAAACCTTCAACACCGAACCAACCACCTACACCACCGATGATGCCGTTGATCATTGCGATCAAACCAACGAAGGCTAACAGCATTGCACCAACGTTTAACGCTAAGTGCATACCAGATGAAGCACCCGCAGCAGCAGCGTCTAATACGTTAGCTGGCTTATCAGGATCTTCTGGTAATTCATCCATATCGTTTTTAGCAACTTCAGTCTCTGGGTGCATCAGTTTAGCCATTAATAGACCACCTGGTGCCGCCATGAATGACGCAGCAACTAAGTACTCAATAGGCACGCCCATTTGCGCGTAACCAGCCAGTACTGAACCTGCGATAGAAGCTAAACCACCCACCATGATCGCAAACAGTTCTGATTGAGTCATAGTTGGGATGAATGGACGAACCACTAACGGCGCTTCAGTTTGACCAACGAAGATGTTAGCAGTCGCAGACATAGATTCAGTACGGCTTGTGCCTAATGCTTTTTGCAGACCACCACCGATGATACGGATGATCCACTGCATGATGCCTAAGTAGTACAGAACGGCGATCAGAGAAGAGAAGAACACGATAACTGGCAACACGTTTACCGCGAAGATAAAGCCAAGTTTGAAGTTAGCTAAATCACCGAACAGGAAGCCGATACCGTTTTGTGCATAACCGATAACGCTAGAAACCGCGTCAGATACACTTTTCAGGATATCTTTACCGACAGGAACGTACAGTACAAAACCACCGAAGGCGGCCTGGATGGCTAATGCACCACCCACAGTACGCAAGTTAATTGCTTTTTTGTTATTCGATAGGAGGAAACCTATCGCAAGTAGGACGACCACCCCTACTAAGCTCATCAATATATTCATTAACCATCACCCTATTGTTAACACTTTTTAATTATGTTGTTAATCAACCTATTTCCGAGTCAGATTATACCCGAGAGAAAGTCGAAAATCGTCGTTTTGATCAAAATTTTGGAGTTTAATTTCAACCGCTTAGAGCAAAATGCTATTGCGACCTACACCTGTTTAACCAAAAACAACTAAAGGTCAAACAGTTGCATTGCATTCGACACCAAGTGTTCTGATATTAGAACACTAGATTTTTTTTGCAAAGTTGCAATTTTGTCTATAAAAAGTACAGCGTTAGCGGGTTGATTCCGTTTTTCTGTAACATTTTGCGGGGTCATGGCTGGAGAATCAGTCTCAAGTAGGAAGCTGTCTAGGGGCAATTCGCTGACGGTTTTGAGCAGTTTTTTCGCATTGGGATTCATCACTAAGCCCCCAATACCTAGCTTAAAACCCAACTTAATATATTCAGCAGCTATATCGGGACTGCCAGAAAAGGCGTGTATTACGCCACCTTTTGGGAGTTTGTGGCGCTTTAAATGGGACAATACCTCTTGATGAGCTTTGACTGCATGGACGATAACGGGCAAGTTCAGCTCATTGGCGAGAGTTAGCTGCGCATCGAAAAATGCTAACTGTTTACTCCAATTATCAGCATAAAGTTTGTCTAATCCGCATTCACCAATAGCAACAAAACGGGGACATTCTCGTAACTGAGAAACTTGAAATGTTAATGCAGAAATAGCCTTATCAACATCTTCGGGGCAAAACCAAGGATGGATACCTAAGGCAAAATAACATTGATATTGCTCTGCAATCGCCAACTGCTTTTCCCAATGCAGCGGGGAAACTCCCGGAATAATCAGATTATCGATGCCCGCTTGTCGCATACGCTGCACGACCTGTTCGCGGTCACTATCAAACTCTGCGAAATCGAGGTGTGCGTGGGTATCTAGCATCATCAATCTGTTACTCCGATTTTGTTTCTCCTTGGGGTGCAGGCGCCTTTTCTTGGCAATTCGGCTTGTTGCGGGCTAATGGCGGGTCCTCCAATCGAGGCATACAACAACGGCGATTCTCTGGCGTCAGCCCCATCTTGTCACACCAACGAATATAGGCACGCCACGCCCGAGTTATCCAATGAATCATGAGTCATCCCACAAATTGTAGATACAAAAAAGGCGGTGAATCACCGCCTTTTAGCCTAGGTTACTTACCTGTTAGTGTTCGCGCGTTTTAGCGAACTCGATATCAGGGTATCTTTCCATCGAAAGATTTAAGTTAACCATAGTTGGCGCAATATAAGTTAAGTTATCGCCACCATCGAGCGCCAAGTTTTGGCTGCACTTACGGCGGAACTCTTCTAGCTTACGCTCATCTTTACAATAAACCCAGCGTGCCGTTGAAACGCTAATACCTTCGTAAATCGCTTCAACGTTGTACTCGCTCTTTAAGCGGCCGACAACCACTTCAAACTGCAGCACACCCACAGCCCCAACGATCAAATCGTTCGAATCTAATGGACGGAATACCTGCACAGCACCTTCTTCAGACAACTGAACTAGGCCCTTAAGCAATTGTTTTTGCTTGAGTGGATCACGCAGACGAATACGGCGGAACATTTCAGGTGCGAAGTTAGGTACACCGGTAAAGCGGAACTTTTCACCTTGGGTGAAAGTATCACCAATACGAATGGTCCCATGGTTATGTAAACCAATAATATCACCAGGATACGCCACTTCAGCACGTTCTCGGTCACCCGCCATAAAGGTCAAGGCATCACTGACGTTAACATCTTTGCCAATGCGCACATGGTGCATCTTCATGCCTTGCTCATAGCGACCCGAGCAAACGCGCATAAAGGCAACGCGGTCACGGTGTTTAGGATCCATGTTAGCTTGGATTTTAAACACAAAACCGGTGAATTTTTCTTCGTCAGGCATGATCATCCGCGCATCGCTTTCACGAGGCAACGGCTTTGGCGCCCACTCCACAATACCATCGAGGATATGGTCAACACCGAAGTTACCCAATGCAGTACCGAAGAAGACTGGCGTAAGTTCACCCTTTAAGAAGGCTTGATGATCAAATTCATTCGATGCACCGCGAACCAACTCCATTTCATCACGTAAATCGGCAGCATAACTACCAATCGCCTTATCCAGCTCAGGGTTATCGATGCCTTCAATCACGCGGCGCTCTTGAATCGTGTGTCCCATACCGCTCTGATACAGTACCACTTCATCACGCAGAATATGGTAAACACCTTTGAACTCTTTACCGCTGCCAATAGGCCAAGTGATAGGCGCACAGGCGATATTAAGAACATCTTCAACCTCATCCATCAGTTCGATGGGATCGCGAATATCACGGTCGAGTTTGTTCATAAAGGTCACGATAGGCGTATCGCGCAGACGCGTGACTTCCATCAATTTGATGGTACGATCCTCTACCCCTTTTGCCGAGTCGATAACCATCAAGCAAGAGTCAACCGCCGTCAAGGTGCGGTAAGTATCTTCTGAGAAGTCTTCGTGGCCGGGAGTATCGAGTAGGTTAACGAGCGCGCCACCATAGGGGAACTGCATGACAGACGTAGTAATCGAAATACCACGGTCTTTTTCCATTTCCATCCAGTCAGACTTAGCATGCTGACCCGATTTTTTGCCCTTAACGGTACCCGCTTTCTGCAGCGCGTTTCCGAATAACAGCACTTTTTCGGTAATGGTGGTTTTACCCGCGTCGGGGTGCGATATAATCGCGAAGGTGCGACGTTTATCGACCTCTACTTTATTGTCTGACATTTAACCTATGCACTCGTATCGCTAAAAAAGGCGCAAATTATAGCGCCTCAGTGCGTACTTGGCTAGGTAAAGCCCAAGATGTGTCTCGGGCGATATGGCTTATTTTGTGCCTTCGAGCAAACCTTTAACTTTGGCTAACTCAATTCGCGCGTATCTGTGCTCAACAAAGTCATAGATATTGGTCGCGAGGGCAAGACGGAAATAATTCGCCGCCTCTTGGTATTGATTCTTGGCGATTTCGATTTTCGCGAGGTAGAAATACGCTTCACACAAACGCTCAGCATATTCTTTGGGGTGGGTCAGGCCTAACTTGGCGTCAGCAAAAACCTGCTCGCGGCTCTTAGCACCGAGGTAATAATCAACAATTACGGTTGACCAGGCATCGGCTTCCAGTCCCTTGCGGTGCTCCTGTAACTGACGTTTAGCTTCCTCAGCGTTATCCTTTGACTGGATGAGATATAACCACAGGGCGCGGTAACCGTCTTTATTATCGCCGGCATAAAACGCCTGCATATCTTTTAAGGCGAGATCGTTCCGATCACCATAATAAAGCGCAATGCCGCGATTCAAATAGGCATAATCATAGTTTGGCGACAGCTCTAATACCCCATCAAACGCCTCATAAGCGCTATCGTATTCACCCTCTTGGGTGTAATAAATACCAAGGAAATTATAGGCATCGGCTAAGTCGGGTTGCAGTTTAAGCGCCTGCATAAAATCGATACGCGCCATTAAGCGTAAACCAACGCTGTCGTAAATCACGCCACGGTCGTAATGAAAACGTGCGCGCTGCTCGTTGGTTAGCTCAACCGCCGATAATATTTCATTCAGCTTGGCAAGGGTGACTTCAACTTTATAGTCTGGCATCACGGGGGCGATGACTAACTTGCCTTCAACGTCATTTTGGTTGTCTAAGGGAGACTTAGTGGTCGCACATCCAGCCAACATCAAGCTGGCACCCGCCAGCACAGCAACAACAGCGGTTCTAATTTTAAGACTCATCCATTTCTACCTTTTTAGATTCCCAACCCACGCAGAAGAATGTTCATGATAGCAATCCCACTTCAGGACTGCTATTGAGGAATAGCATTAAACGCAATTTTATTAAACCTAAACAAACAAAAAGGAGATCAATTGATCTCCTTTTAGTCACGTCATGTCGAAACTGACGCCGATAATGTCAGTAAAGACGATTATTCAGCAGCGGCTTCTTTAGTCTGTGCTTCTTTGATTGACAGACGTACACGGCCTTGACGATCCACTTCCATGACCTTAACAGTCACTTCTTGGTTCAGTTCAAGGTGGTCAGAGACGTTAGCAACACGCTCATCGCTGATTTGCGAAATGTGCACTAAACCATCTTTGCCTGGCAGAATGTTAACGAAGGCTCCGAAGTCTACGATACGGATAACTTTACCGTTGTAGATACGACCCACTTCAACTTCAGAAGTGATTTCTTCGATACGACGGATGGCTTCACGGGTTGCATCGCCATTTGACGAAGCAATCTTCACAGTACCGTCATCTTCCAGTTCGATAGTGGTGCCAGTTTCTTCGGTCAGAGCACGAATTACCGCGCCGCCTTTACCGATAACATCACGGATCTTCTCAGGGTTGATCTTGATAGTTGTGATACGTGGTGCGTGGTCAGAGATATCATCACGGTGTGAACCAATTGCTTGGTCCATCACGTTCAGGATATGTACACGCGCGCCGTAGGCTTGTTGCAGTGCAATTTCCATGATTTCTTTGGTGATACCTTCGATCTTGATGTCCATCTGCAGTGCAGTCACACCGTCACGAGTACCGGCTACTTTGAAGTCCATGTCACCTAAGTGGTCTTCATCACCTAAGATGTCAGACAGAACAACGAAGTCATCGCCTTCTTTAACTAGACCCATAGCGATACCCGCTACAGAAGTCTTGATGGGTACACCCGCATCCATCAGCGCCAGAGAAGTACCACATACTGAAGCCATAGAGCTTGAACCGTTTGATTCAGTGATTTCAGAAACCACGCGCACGCTGTATGGGAATTCTTCAGCCGTTGGCATAACCGCGTTGATACCGCGCCATGCTAACTTGCCGTGGCCGATTTCGCGACGCTTAGGTGAACCCACCATACCTGTCTCACCCACAGAGTAAGGAGGGAAGTTGTAGTGCAGCATAAAGCGGTTAGTACGCTCGCCCATGATGCTATCAATCTTCTGTGCATCACGTTCAGTACCTAAAGTACAAGTCACCAGTGCTTGAGTTTCGCCACGGGTAAACAGTGCACTACCGTGAGTACGTGGTAATACGCCAGCTAATACGCTTAATGCGCGAACCATGTCTGGCTCACGACCGTCGATGCGCGGCTCACCACGGATGATGCGACCACGAACCACTTTCTTCTCTAAGCTACCGAGCAGACCGTCAACTTCACGTAAATCCACTTCTGGGTTTGCAGCCAGCAGCGCTTCTTTAGCAGCGGCTTTAACCACAGCAACTTGAGCATAACGCTCTTGTTTAACTTGAATTTGATACGCTTCAACAAAACCTGCTTCAGCTAATTCTTTAACTTGAGCAACTAAGGCTTCGTTCGCCACAGGTGCAGTCCAGTTCCACGCTGGTTTGCCTGCTTCTGCTTTGAATTCGTTGATGGCTTTGACCACAACTTGTTGTTGGTCATGACCGTAAACCACAGAGCCTAACATCACTTCTTCCGGTAAGGCTTGAGCTTCTGACTCAACCATCAGTACTGCGCTTTCAGTACCAGCAACAACCAAGTTTAATTGGCTAGTCGCTAACTGTTCAACAGTTGGGTTCAGTACGTATTCGCCATTGATATAACCCACGCGCGCTGCACCTAATGGGCCGCTGAATGGGATACCCGAAATAGCAAGCGCAGCCGAAGTACCGATCATTGAAATAATATCCGGCTCGATTTGTGGATCGACAGATACAACAGTAATGATCACTTGAACTTCGTTTGTGAAGCCATTAGGGAAAAGAGGACGAATTGGACGGTCGATCAGGCGAGCGATTAATGTCTCATCTTCTGAAGGACGACCTTCACGCTTAAAGAAACCACCAGGAATTTTACCTGCTGCGTAGGTCTTTTCTTGATAGTTAACAGTCAGAGGAAAGAAGTCACGGCCTGCTTCAGCTTCTTTTTTACCAACAACAGTGACTAACACTGTCGTGTCACCCATGCTAGCTAAAACGGCAGCGTCTGCTTGACGTGCTATGACACCTGTTTCCAGGGTGACTGTATGTTGACCATACTCAAAACTCTTTACAATTGGATTCACGTGACCCATTCCTTAATTAATGACCTTGAATTACGCGCGTAAGTATACTGCAATTAGGAACAATAGATAAAGAGCAGATAATGATGACAAAGGTCTATCTTTTCACTAAAGTGGGTAAACGAACAAAGAGTTATGTTGTAACTTAATGTAGCAATATCCCCTATAGCGAAAACAATAATAAAGGATGAGCTGAATGACGGGTCGCTTTAAATCCCTAACTTGGAAACAAACGAATCTCGTCGTTTTTACAGCGCTTTTTTTCGCTATCGCCATCTTCATTGTTGAAATTGCCCTCGTCGTCGTCTCCACCAAGCAGCAACTCACTACCACGCAACAGGAATTACTGGATTCTGTAGAACAACCCGCCGCCAACGCCGTCTGGGCATTAGACGACAACCTAGCAAGACAAACCCTTGAAGGCGCAATTAAAGTAGAGCATGTCGGCTCTGCGGTAATCGAACTCGATGACGGCTCGATGTTTGTTTCCGTGAGCAATAATAAGAAAAACAACTCACAAACCTTTATCAGCCTTAGCAACAAACTCTTTGATGACTTAAAAGAAATTTCACGGCCCTTATATCGGCCCTTTTACTTTGAAGGCACACAAAAACAGCAGCTTATCGGCACATTAACCATTTTTTACGACACGCAAGAACTCACCAACACCCTCTTTAGCCAGTTACGCTTCAGCTTTTTTGCCACCTTAGCCCGCGCGTTACTACTCACCTTAGTGCTATCCGTGGTATTCCACCGCTTCTTAACCCAGCCGATTGCCAGGATCAGTGAAGCCATAGATAAGATTTCACCCGATTCACCCGATGAAAACCTGCTGCCTATGTCCAATGCCCATAAGGATGACGAATTAGGCCTAGTGACATCAAAATTTAACCAGATCCTTATCCAATTCAGTCAAACCCAATCCAAACTGCGTAAGATGGCTACCCGAGACCCATTAACAGGCCTGCCCAATCGCACTCTGTTACTGGAAACCATTGCCGTGACAATCCAGCGCTCACGGGTTCATAAAAGCAGTTTTGCTTTGATGTTTATTGACTTAGACCGCTTCAAAAATATCAATGACTCATTAGGACATGCCCTTGGCGACCAATTCCTCGCCCGTATCGCTCGTATTCTTGAGCGCGTCGTAGGAGATAAAGGGTCAGTATCACGCCTAGGTGGCGACGAATTCGTGATTCTTGCCGACTCGGTCCACTCCCCCGATCAAGCCGCCGACTTTGTCGATAAGCTGTTAGTGCAGCTCAATGTTCCGATTCAACTGAATGAACATGCAATTCATCCGGCGGCATCGATTGGGATTTCCATCTATCCAGAAGATGGCAACAGCGCCGAAGATCTTATCCGCCATGCCGATATCGCCATGTACAGTGCAAAGGCAGCAGGTTCGAATCAATGGGCCTTCTTCAAGCAACAGATGACCGAGCGCGCGGCCGTGCGACTCCGCACCGAAGCATCACTGCATGATGCCTTGAAAAACAATGAATTTTTGCTCTACTTTCAACCCAAGTTGGATTTACAAACCGGCAAAATCACCGCCTGTGAAGCCCTGATCCGCTGGCAAAAAGATGGCCGCTTAATCAGCCCGATATCCTTTATTCCTGTGGCGGAAGAAACCGGTATTATTATTCCCATCGGACGTTGGGTAATCGAGCAAAGCTGCCGCGTGCTGCGCGACTGGCAGAAGAAATATAACTTTGCTATACCGATTGCCATTAACGTCGCGTCACAGCAATTTGCCGATGCCAGCCTAGTGTCGGACATCAAACAGATGGCGCTGCGTTATCAAATCCAACCGGAATTACTCGAAATTGAAATCACCGAAACCTCGTTAATGAATGATATTGAGCTTGCGATCAACAAGTTAGAGCAGCTCAAATCGGCAGGTTTTGGTATTGCAGTCGATGACTTTGGTACAGGTTACTCTTCCCTGTCTTACCTACGCCATTTGCCGATCACCACCATGAAAATCGACCGTTGCTTTGTGTCCGACTTACCAGGGGACAGCGCCATTGCCTCGACCATTTTGATGTTAGGTAAACAGTTAAATCTGACGATTGTGGCCGAAGGGATTGAAAACGAAATGCAACTCGATTGGCTCAAGCGTAACCAATGTCAAATCGGTCAAGGCTTCTACTTTAGTCAGCCGTTGCCACAGGCGGAATTTGAGGCGCTGTATATTGCCAATCAAACCGCAACCATTAGCAATATTGATGGATTACGTGGCGCTTAATACGTCGAAGAAGATAGTGTAAACACTGAATTTGAGACAATAAAAAAGGAGGCTTAGCCTCCTTTTTTACGTCAGTAAACGCGTGATTAACGACGTAAACCTAACTTTTGGATCAGCTCATTGTAACGCGCTGCTTCAGTACGCTTCAGGTAAGCTAATAACTTACGACGAGCGCTAACCATGCGTAACAGACCACGACGTGAGTGGTGATCGTGGATGTGCTCTTTGAAGTGATCTTGCAAATGGTTGATTTGAGCAGTTAACAGCGCAACTTGAACTTCAGTTGAACCAGTATCGTTTGCGCCACGGCCAAATTCAGCCAGGATCTTTGCTTTCGCTTCAGTACTTAGTGACATGTGTCTCTCCAAATATAAAATGTGAATCTCTAGCCGATCACTAACTCAGCCAGAGGGCGCGCCATTCTACCCATAATCCTTGGCGCGCGCAATAAATGCGATGGATTAATAACCCAAGATAATCAATTAAGATGCTTTAACTTGGTCGTGGAGTACGACTAAGCGCTTAGGCGCCAGTAAACCATCTTCGTTCATCTCGCCAATGCCGACAAAACGACGCTCAGTGCCCAACGTAATGCGCACCAGTGTATCTGCAACGAGCCCAGAGACTCGTACCGCCTGACCTTGCATAAGGTAAGCTGCACTCGCATCAGGGACATTGACCTCAGGAAAGTCAGCAACCGCCGTATCCATAGGCAGCAGCAGCGAGTCCAGCAAGCTGCTTGGGTCAAGCTGCTCCTCCTGTGCCTTAGCGACTAAGGCTTCGAGCTGCTCAAGAGTGACCATTTTGTCGTAGGGATAATGGGCAACTTGAGTACGGCGCAGCATAATCACATGGGCGCCACAACCGAGCATCTCACCTAAATCATCGATGATAGTGCGAATATACGTGCCCTTAGAGCAATGAATGTCTAAGGTCAGCTCATCGCCTTCTAGACCGATGAAGTTCAGCTCAAATACTGTGATTGGACGTGCCTCGCGCGGCACTTCAATCCCCTCACGGGCATACTTATACAAAGGCTGGCCTTGGTATTTGAGCGCCGAATACATGGAGGGCACTTGCAGGGTATCACCACGAAAATGCTCTAAGGCGGACATTAACTGCGCCTCAGTGAACTCGAGCGGGCGAGTCTGCACCACTTCACCGTCAGAGTCGCTGGTATCTGTGCGTTGTCCCAGTTTTGCTGTAACAAGATAACGCTTATCCGAATCCAGCAAATGCTGCGAAAACTTAGTCGCTTCGCCTAAACACACAGGTAGCATACCCGTAGCCAAGGGATCGAGTGCTCCCGTGTGCCCTGCTTTATTGGCATTAAAAAAGCGCTTTACCCGTTGTAATGCGAAGTTGGAGCTCATGCCAGTGGCCTTATCCAACAACACAATACCGTCGATGAAGCGGCCCTTCGAACGTCTCGCCATTACGCTTTACCTTCGGTGTCATCGGCTTCGTCGATGTCATTATCAGTCACATCGTCGGCGCTACCAAACTGTTGCTGCTTGGCTTTATCGCTGTTGATCACTTGGCTGACGAGGTTAGACATACGCATACCTTCAACCAATGAACTGTCATACACGAAACGGATTTCAGGCATGACTCTCAGCTTCATACGGCCCGCAACTAAAGTACGGATATAAGGTGCGGCTGTAATCAAGGCATTGAGCTTTTCTTGCACTAGCTCTTTGTCTTCTTCGAAGAAAGTCACAAACACTTTGGCGTAACTTAAATCGCGGGACACATCGACATCATTAACGGTTACAAAACCAATACGGGGATCTTTCATGTCGCGTTGTAACACAACAGCCAGCTCTTGCTGCAACTGCTGGGCTATGCGACGTGTACGACTGAATTCTTTTGCCATAATAGAGTTACCATAGCTAATGTATTAAATTGAAAGGGCGGCTAATGCCGCCCTCTTTATCGTTACAGTGTACGTGCCACTTCGACGGTTTCGAATACTTCGATTTGGTCACCCACGCGGACATCGTTGTAGTTCTTAACACCGATACCACATTCCATGCCGTTGCGAACTTCGTTAACGTCGTCTTTAAAGCGACGTAGCGATTCGAGTTCACCTTCGAAGATCACCACGTTATCACGCAGTACGCGGATTGGTGCGCTGCGCTTGATGGTACCTTCAGTTACCATACAACCGGCGATTGCGCCCAGTTTTGGTGACTTGAACACGTCACGTACTTCAGCCAGACCGATAATCTGTTGCTTGAATTCTGGTGACAACATACCCGTCATCGCCGCTTTCACTTCATCAATCAGATTATAGATAACGCTGTAGTAACGCAGGTCAACACTTTCGCTTTCGATAGTCTTACGCGCCTGTGCATCGGCACGGACGTTAAAGCCAACCATGATCGCGTTAGAAGCCGCAGCTAAAGTCGCGTCGGTTTCGGTCAGAGCACCCACACCGCGAGCGATGATGTTCACTTTCACTTCGTCGGTAGACAGACCCATTAAGGAGTCGGTAATCGCTTCGAGTGAACCTTGAACGTCTGCCTTCAGAACGATGTTCAGTTCCTTCACTTCGCCTTCGGTCATGTTCGCGAACATGTTTTCCAGCTTAGACTTCTGCTGACGCGCTAATTTCACGTCACGGAACTTGCCTTGACGGTACAGGGCTACTTCACGGGCTTTACGCTCGTCGCGAACAACAGTTGCTTCATCACCGGCAGATGGCACACCTGACAGACCTAAGATCTCAACAGGGATTGATGGGCCCGCTTCAGTGATTGAACGACCGTTCTCGTCTTTCATCGCACGGATTTTGCCGTACTCTAAACCACACAGAACGATGTCGCCTTGGCGCAGTGTACCTTCTTGAACCAGAATCGTTGCCACAGGGCCGCGACCTTTGTCCAGTTGTGATTCGATAACCACACCTGCCGCCATACCGTCACGTACCGCTTTAAGCTCTAATACTTCAGCTTGCAGCAGAATGCCTTCGAGTAGGTCGTCAACGCCAGCACCTGTCTTAGCAGATACGAAGGCGAACATGTTGTCACCGCCCCAATCTTCAGACATAACGCCGTGTTGCGCTAATTCGCTCTTCACGCGGTCGATATCGGCTTCTGGTTTGTCCATCTTGTTGACAGCAACAATCAATGGCACGTTACCGGCTTTAGCGTGTTGAATCGCTTCGATGGTTTGTGGCATTACGCCGTCATCGGCAGCAACAACCAGTACAACGATGTCAGTCGCTTTAGCACCACGGGCACGCATTGCGGTAAACGCGGCGTGACCTGGGGTGTCTAAGAAAGTGATCATGCCGTTTTCGGTCTCAACATGGTATGCACCGATATGCTGAGTAATACCACCGGCCTCACCCGCAGCCACTTTCGCGCGGCGGATATAGTCGAGCAGAGACGTTTTACCGTGGTCAACGTGACCCATGATGGTCACAACTGGCGCACGAGGTTCAAGCTTAACGCCGCCCTCTTCATCACGCTCAGACAGTACTTGTTGCTCTAATTCGTTTTCACGGATCAGTACCACTTTGTGGCCCATTTCTTCGGCAACTAGCTGGGCGGTTTCTTGATCTAACACTTGGTTGATCGTCACCATTGAGCCCATCTTCATCATTTGTTTGATGATTTCAGTCGCTTTAACAGCCATTAAGTGCGCAAGTTCTGCCACAGTAACGGTTTCACCGATACGTACGTCACGGGTAACAGCAGCTACTGGCTTGTTAAAGCCGTGTGCCATTGATTCTGGCGCTGTGCTGCGGTTACGCATGTGTTTTTCGCGACCATCGCGAGCATCTTTACCACCGCGTTTAGTCTTAGCGGTATTTTTGTTACGTGCACGACGACCACGTTTTTCTTCATCCATATCCGATGAATCTTCAGCGGCACGGGCCACTTTAGAGGTAGTGATATGGTGATCGCTATAACGCTCAGCCTCTTTACGTTGACGCTCTTCTTCGTCCCAACGCTTAGAGTTTTCTTCCGCTAATAGACGTGCTTTTTCAGCCGCTTTAGCCGCTTCTTCGTCTTGCTTACGCTTAGTCGCTTCCGCTTGAGCCGCTTTTAAACGCTCAGCTTCAACACGTGCCGCTTCCGCTTCTGGCGAAGTATCTTTTGTGGTTTTCGCATCAGTCGCCGCTTTGGCTTTAGCTTTTGCTTCAGCATCCGCTTTCGCCTTGGCTTCAGCTTTTGCTTCGGCGTCTGCTTTAGCCTTAGCTTCGGCTTCCGCTTTGGCCTTGGCTTCTGCTTCAGCTTTTGCCTGAGCTTCAGCTTCTGCCTTCGCTTTGGCTTCTTCTTCAGCTTTCAGAACCGCTTCGCTCACGTCGCGCTTAACGAAAGTACGGGTCTTACGTACTTCTACTTTAACGTCTTTAGATTGACCACCATTACCGGCCACACTCAGGGTCGATACGGTTTTACGTTGCAGTGTCATTTTGGTCGGTGCGCTTTCGCCGCCATGCTGCTTCTTCAGATAATCCAGTAACTGTTGCTTCTCAGCTTCAGACACGTTATCAGTTTGGCCTTTCTTAATTCCGGCCTGAGAGAATTGCTCAATCAGACGTTCAACACTTTTACCCACTTCCGTGGCCAATTTCTCTACGGTAGTATCTGCCATCAGTTAAATCCCCCTGTTGATCGACTTATGCTTCTTCGCCAAACCAACAGATGTTGCGGGCAGCCATGATCAGCGCACCTGCTTTTTCTTCTGTCAATTCTTCAATTTCGATCAAATCATCAATGCCTTGTTCAGCCAAGTCTTCTAGAGTCACGATACCTTTGCTTGCTAAAACATAGGCTAAGTGTCTTTCAACACCTTCAAGTGCTAATAACTCTTCACTTGGCTCCACACCATCTAGTGCTTCTTCAGTGGCGAGAGCTCGAGTTGAGATCGCCGCTTTTGCACGCTCACGTAATGCTTCAACGATATCTTCATCGAAGCCATCAATTGCTAATAATTCAGATACAGGCACGTAAGCCACTTCTTCGAGAGAAGTAAAACCTTCGTCAGCCAGTACTTGAGCAAAATCTTCATCTACATCCAGTGCGTTCATGAATAAGCTCTTCACCTTAGCGCTCTCGGCTTGGTGCTTCTTGTTCATGTCTTCCACTGTCATTACGTTCAGTTCCCAACCAGTCAGCTGAGTTGCTAAACGTACGTTTTGACCGTTACGGCCAATGGCTTGTGCCAGACTTTCCGCTTCAACGGCGATATCCATTGAGTGGTTGTCTTCATCAACGATGATAGAAGCCACATCGGCAGGCGCCATTGCGTTGATCACATATTGTGCTGGATTATCATCCCACAACACGATATCCACACGCTCACCACCGAGTTCATTCGATACAGCTTGTACACGTGCACCACGCATACCTACGCAAGCACCGATTGGGTCGATACGACGATCGTTTGACTTCACGGCAATCTTAGCGCGTGCACCTGGGTCGCGCGCAGCGCCCATGACTTCAATCAGCTCATCGGCGATTTCAGGTACTTCAACACGGAACAGCTCAATCAGCATGTCTGGCTTAGTGCGAGTTAAGAATAACTGCGCGCCACGGGCTTCTGGACGTACTGAATACAGCAGTGCACGGACACGGTCACCAGGACGGAAAGATTCACGTGAAATTAAATCTTCACGGAACAATACGCCGTCAGCGTTGTTACCTAAGTCTACAACCACGCTTTCACGGGTCGCTTTTTTCACCACACCAGTGATCAGCTCGCCTTCTTTATCTTGGAACTGTTCAACGACTTGCGCACGCTCTGCTTCACGTACTTTCTGTACGATCACTTGCTTAGCGGTTTGGGTCGTAATACGGTCGAAGGCGACAGATTCGATCTGATCTTCGATGTAATCGCCAGGTTGGATTTCTGGGTTTTCGTAACGCGCAGCTTCAAAGGTGATTTCGCGGTATGGGTTTTCTAACGCAACACCGTTATCATCGATCACCATCCAGCGGCGGAATGTTTCATAGGCGCCAGTTTTACGGTCGATAGAAACACGAACGTCGATATCGCCTTCGTATTTTTTCTTGGTTGCAGTTGCCAGCGCAGTTTCTAGCGCTTCAAAAATTTTCTCGCGTGGAACGGCCTTTTCATTTGAAACCGCCTCAGCGACTAGCAGAATCTCTTTATTCATTTCGTCTTGCCTCGTTCACCTTGAAACCATCAAAACTTAGCGATGATGTTGCCTTTACGGATATTATCCAAGGCGACAACCAGCTCTTTACCATTCACATTGAGTGACAGCATTTGACCGTCAACCTGTGTAATGGCGCCTTTTAAATTACGACTGCCCGCGACAGGCATAGTCAGTTGAAGCTTGACATCCTCACCGACGTAGGCCGCATATTGTTCAGCAGTGAACAGCGGTCTATCTACACCGGGTGAAGAAACCTCTAAGGTATATTCGGTCGAAATAGGGTCTTCAACATCGAGTACAGCGCTGACTTGGCGACTTACGTTGGCACAATCTTCGATATTGATACCATTCTCACCATCAATGAACACGCGCAGGATTGAATGTTTACCCGCTTGTACATATTCAATGCCCCAAAGTTGGAAGCCTAATGCCTCCACAGGCACTTTGAGCATGTCTGCCAGTCTGGATTCTAATGTTGCCAAAATTGACCCCCGGAAAAAACAAAAAAGGGCTTAATAGCCCTAGTAAAACGTCGCATCGGATACGACAAATTTAAAAGTCCCAGATAACAAAAAACCCCGTAATGACGAGGTTATTAGCTTCAAGAACCTGTAAACCATAACGAATTCAAACACTATTCGTTACTAGGAGCTGGTTGCGGGGGCCGGATTTGAACCGACGACCTTCGGGTTATGAGCCCGACGAGCTACCATGCTGCTCCACCCCGCGTCAACTGTGTGCAAGTATATTGACTATCGTCTTTGCTTGCAATAACTAAGTCAGCGCTTACTTCGTCTCACTTAGCTATATTATGGTGCCGAGAGCGGGACTTGAACCCGCACGTCCGTTAGGACACAGCCACCTCAAGGCTGCGCGTCTACCAATTTCACCACCTCGGCGACACCTTTTACTAGTCAGGAATTTTCGTTTCTGACTTTTCGGTTGCTTGATCAACTGGTTGAGTAACCTGTTCATCAGAACCTAAATTTTTCCATGCACCTTCATTTTTTGCGTGGTTTGCACTTAAGTTGCCAATCAGCAGACTTAACGTGAAAAACGCAATGGCCAGAATCGCCGTTGTACGTGTCAGGAAGTTACCTGAACCGCTTGAACCGAATAAGGTACCTGATGCACCGGCGCCAAATGAGGCCCCCATGTCAGCTCCTTTGCCTTGCTGGATTAAGATCAGGCCAATTAAGCCTAATGCAACCAACAAGTAAACAACTACTAAAACTTCATACATATTATGCGCTCATCGCTATGGTACACAGACTTAAAAACTCGGTAGAGTTTAAACTGGCACCGCCAATCAGTCCACCATCAACATCAGGTTGGGCAAATAAATCTGCCGCATTACTCGGTGTCACACTGCCACCGTACAAAATCCTGATATTTTCTCCGATAAACGGAGACACTTCAGAGAGACGCTTGCGTATAAACGCATGTACTTCTTGTGCCTGCTCTGGTGTCGCGCTCTTACCAGTCCCTACGGCCCATAACGGCTCGTAAGCGATAATGGCGTTATCAAAAGCCATAGTGCCATTTTTCTGGATCACTATATCCAACTCTTCCGCAATCACCTCGAAGGTACGTCTTGCTTCACGTGCTGGACCGGACTCACCCACGCATAAAATGGGGGTTAAACCGTGCTTTTGTGCTGCAGCAAATTTCTCCGCTACGATATTACTCGTCTCTCCGTACATACGGCGACGTTCTGAATGCCCGATAATGACATATCGACATCCGCAATCTTTAAGCATCTGGCCCGAAACTTCTCCGGTATAAGCGCCAAAGTCATGTTGACTTAAATTTTGAGCGCCCATCCTAACAAGTGAACCGTCTAACGCTTCCTTGTTTGCTTCTAGCAGTTGCCTTACGCTTTCTAGATAGATAGAAGGCGGGCATAAAACCACTTCAGCTGAATCATTTTGGAGCTTTGAGGCAAATTTCTTGAACAACTCTTGGGCTAATGCCGCGCTGCCGTTCATCTTCCAATTGCCAGCTACCATAGGACGTCTGAGTGCCATCACTGTCTCCTCTGAAAGCGGCGTGAATAATAGCGAACCACTTATTAAGTTACAATAGCTAAATTCGAAATTTTTCAGATATTAGGTTGGAATGCTTACTTTTTACACGCCAAACCCTATTCTTGCTCATTAATGCAGCTA
This sequence comes from Shewanella sp. GD04112, assembly GCF_029835735.1. Lineage (NCBI taxonomy): Bacteria > Pseudomonadati > Pseudomonadota > Gammaproteobacteria > Alteromonadales > Shewanellaceae > Shewanella > Shewanella sp. GD04112. The sequence continues at coordinate 1,191,937 of NZ_JAOEAL010000001.1, read as the reverse complement.
ACACCTTCATTTTTAATCGGTATCAGCTGCACTCGACTAAAGATTGGTGTGATTAGCTCGCCGATTTTACCGCATCTGCGATCAAATTGGCGTGCGCTAACACAGTATTGTGATCATCACCTTCAACCATTACGCGAATTAACGGTTCAGTACCTGATTTACGTAGTAATACGCGACCTCGGGCACCCAGTTGTGATTCAACCTGAGCTTGGGCGGCTTTAACTTTATCTGAGCTTAATGGGTCGTGTTCCCCCTCATAACGAACATTCACTAACACCTGTGGCAGCATCTCCATCGGGGCCGTGAGTTGCTCTAATGTGGCATTTTGTCGACGCATTGCCGCCAATACCAAGATACCTGCCACGATACCATCTCCCGTCGTGCCATGGTCAAGGTTAAGGATGTGCCCCGAGTTTTCACCACCGATACGCCAATCGAGTTCTTTCAGTAACTCCATCACATAACGGTCACCCACTTTAGAGCGGGCAAAGGGAATATCTAAGGCTTGCAAGGCTAAATCGAGGCCTAGATTAGACATTAGCGTGCCGACAACGCCACCACGCAGCACGCCACGGGCTTTAGCATCGCAGGCCAGAATATAGAGAATTTGGTCACCATCGATAACTTCACCGCGGCTGTTGACCATCATAATACGGTCACCGTCACCATCGAGTGCAATCCCTAAATCGGCGCCCTCGGTCAATACGGTTTCGCAGATTTTCGCCATGGACGTGGCGCCCACTTTGTCATTGATGTTGACGCCATTGGGCTTATCACCAATGGCAATCACCTCTGCGCCTAACTCACGGAATACCGCAGGTGCAATGTGATAGGTTGCACCGTGAGCACAGTCCACGACAATTTTTAACCCTGTTAGGGTTTGATCCGCAGGGAAGTTACCCTTGCAATATTCGATATAACGGCCACGCGCATCTTCGATACGTGACACTTTGCCCAATAAATGCGACTCGACACACTCTAAGGGCTTTTCTAATTCGGCTTCAATTTCTAGCTCTAAGTTATCGTCGAGCTTGCTGCCATCATTGGAGAAAAATTTAATGCCGTTATCATAATATGGATTGTGGGATGCACTGATCACCACCCCCGCTTCGGCGCGGAAAGTGCGAGTAAGATATGCCACAGCGGGTGTTGGCATGGGTCCCATTAACATCACATTGAGGCCCGCTGCTGAAAGACCTGCCTCTAAAGCTGACTCAAACATATAACCCGAAATACGAGTATCTTTACCAATAATCACTTTTTTCGTGCCGCTGCGGGATAACACTCGTCCCGCAGCCCAACCCAACTTTAATGCCAGCTCGGGAGTCATCTGGCCTGAACCTACCTTGCCACGAATACCATCGGTTCCAAAAAATTTACGTTCGCTCATATCGCCCCACAAACTTCAATGTGTCCCTTCGGTTGGGATCATAATATTAATGAAATACTTAACAAAAATAGCCTTTATAGAGATGCCTGTGTCGCTTGTAACACTTTCAGCATATCGACAGTTTCAGGGACATCATGAACACGAATGATATGTGCCCCTTTCTGGGCCGCTATCATGGCACCAGCAAGGCTCCCCGCTAGACGCTCGGAGGTCGGTCTAGCGAGAAGGTTTCCTATCATGCTCTTACGGGATAAACCTATCAATATCGGCAGCTCAAACTGCTCAAAACGCTCTAACTTCGCGAGCAGTTCATAGTTATGTTCTAAGGTTTTACCAAAGCCAAAGCCCGGGTCGATTAACAATCGCTCCCGCGGGATCCCCGCATCGATGCAGGCTTGAATACGCTCGCGCAAAAACTCAGTAACATCGGCAACCACGTCTTGGTATTCGGGTGCCGTTTGCATACTTTGCGGCGCGCCCTGCATGTGCATCAAACAGATGGGCACATTTAGCTGCGCCGCAGTCTCTAATGCCCCTGGCTCTAACAAGGCTCTAACATCGTTGATTAAATGCGCACCAGCATTCACCGCTTGTCGCATCACTTCCGGTTTACTGGTATCGACTGAAATCCACACATCATGATGTTTAGCGACATATTCCACCAGAGGGATCACACGGGCGAGCTCATCCTCAACCGTCACATCGGCCGCACCCGGCCTTGTCGACTCGCCACCGATATCGATGATAAGCGCACCTTGGGCCACCATGTCATCGGCATGTTGGCAAGCTAATTCAAAGGAAGAGAACTTTCCACCGTCGGAAAAAGAATCGGGAGTAACATTCAAAATGCCCATCACGACGGGCGAAGCTAAGGATAAGCGTTTGTTTCCAGCAATTAATTCAAACACGCATTGACTCCATATGGGACAGCTTGCTAGCGCGTTTCATCCGTTTACTGCGCGGGTTCATTCATGTGACTGATTTATATTGAATGACAGCGCAGTCAATTTTCTAGCAAGATAAAACAAGAAAACCCCTTAACGGGGTTCTCTTTCAATTAACAACCGCTACTTAACGGGTGACTCATCGGCATCTTTCAGCTCTGCCTCAACGGGAGCGGCCTTTACCACTTCGTCGACTTTAACGGCAGGTTCACCTTTGCCATTGCCTTTGTCGTTTGAACCATTGTCATCCGCTTGCCAATCGGCAGGCTGACGCACTTCACGACGGTTCATCAAATCGTCAATTTGCAGTGAGTCAATGGTTTCATACTTCATCAGCGCGTCTTTCATCGAATGTAGAATATCGATGTTATCCAGCAGAATTTGCTTAGCGCGGCCATAGTTTTTATCGATAAAGGCTTTCACCTCGGCATCGATAACCGTCGCGGTTTCATCGGACATCGCCTTGGCTTTACCCATGCTACGACCTAAGAACACTTCACCTTCTTCCTCGGCATAGAGTAATGGACCGAGTTTGTCGGAGAAGCCCCACTGGGTCACCATGTTACGGGCAATCGATGTCGCGTATTTAATATCTTGCGAAGCACCTGTAGACACTTTTTCGCTGCCGTAGATCAGCTCTTCGGCTAAACGACCACCGTAGGCAACCGAAATCTGGCTTTCTAACTTACGACGGCTTTGGCTAATCGCATCGGCTTCAGGTAAGAAGAAGGTCACACCCAGCGCACGACCACGTGGAATAATGGTTACCTTGTGCACAGGGTCATGCTCTGGCACTAAACAGCCCACAATAGCGTGGCCCGCTTCGTGGTATGCCGTCATTTCTTTCTCGGCTTCTGACATCACCATAGAGCGGCGCTCAGCACCCATCATGATCTTGTCTTTAGCGCGCTCGAATTCTTCCATACCGACAACACGGCGGTTACCGCGCGCCGCAAATAGTGCAGCTTCGTTAACTAAGTTGGCTAAATCGGCACCGGAGAAACCTGGCGTACCGCGAGCAATTACGCTTGCTTTCACATCTTCAGAAAGCGGCACTTTACGCATATGCACTTTAAGGATTTGCTCACGACCGCGAACGTCCGGCAGACCTACAACCACTTGACGGTCGAAACGACCTGGACGCAGCAGCGCAGAGTCTAATACGTCTGGGCGGTTGGTTGCAGCAATCACGATAATCCCTTCGTTACCTTCGAAGCCGTCCATCTCAACCAGCATTTGGTTAAGGGTTTGCTCACGTTCATCGTGCCCACCACCTAAGCCAGCACCACGTTGGCGACCTACGGCATCGATTTCGTCGATGAAGATAATACAAGGGGCTGATTTCTTCGCTTGTTCGAACATGTCACGTACACGAGATGCACCGACACCGACGAACATTTCTACGAAGTCAGAACCCGAAATGGTAAAGAAAGGTACCTTTGACTCGCCCGCAATCGCTTTAGCCAGTAAGGTTTTACCTGTACCTGGTGGGCCAACCATGAGCACGCCCGTTGGAATACGGCCACCCAGTTTTTGGAATTTGGTTGGATCACGCAGATAATCGACCAGCTCTTTCACTTCTTCTTTGGCTTCATCACAGCCAGCAACGTCAGCAAAAGTGGTCTTGATTTGATCTTCGCTCATCAGCTTGGCTTTGCTCTTGCCAAAAGACATAGCGCCTTTGCCACCGCCGCCCTGCATCTGGCGCATAAAGAAAATCCATACCCCAATCAGCAGCAACATTGGGAACCAAGAAATAAAGATCTGGGTTAAGAAACCCGACTCTTCGGCTTCTTGGCCTTTCATGGTGATGCCTTTACGGTCAAGATCATTAATTAAATCTTGGTCATACAGTGGCATGATGGTCGTGAATTTTTCGCCCGTGCGCTTAGAACCTTCGATAGTACGTTGGTCACTTTTCACTTCAACACTGGCGACTTGTCCATCACGAACATTGTCTAGGAACGTAGAATAATCCATCTTCTGCGATGACGAAGAAGAGGGGGAGTAACCCTGAAACACTGACATCAGCACAACGGCGATGACAACCCAGAGTATTAGATTTTTTGCCATGTCACTCAAATTACTAGACCTCATAAAGTCTTGCGATGATTAACGCTAGGGTACTACAACTTGTACCCTGTCGCCACAAGATAGACTTCACGGGAGCGTGCCCGCGACGAGTCCGGTTTACGTGTTTTTACTACTTTGAATGCGTCTTTTACCGCCTTCATATATTCGTCAAACCCCTCCCCCTGAAAGACTTTGACCGCAAAACTGCCGTTAGGTGCCAATACTTGATGACACATATCTAACGCCAGTTCGACTAAATACATGGCGCGCGGTTGATCGACACCATCGGAACCACTCATGTTGGGCGCCATATCAGACAATACAACGTCAACCTTATCCGCACCGACGCGAGTTAGCAATGCTTCGAGTACTTTCTCTTCACGAAAGTCCCCTTGCAAGAAATCCACGCCGACGATGGGATCCATTGGCAAAATATCACAGGCGATCACTTTACCTTTATCTCCGGTCAGCTTGACGGCTATTTGAGACCAACCACCAGGAGCCGCACCTAAGTCCACCACAGTCATACCTGGGCGGATCAATTGGTCCTTCTCCTGGAGCTCCTCAAGCTTGAACGCAGCGCGAGAACGCAATCCCCGTTTCTGTGCTAGTTTGACATAATGATCATCAAAGTGTTCCTGCATCCAACGGGTGGAACTGGCCGTACGTTTTTTACCTGACATTTAAAATCCGCAACAATTGAGAGTTACACAAGGGCTATATAAGGGTAGAATAGCGGTTTTTCAACAGTAACTCAGCAAAAGTTGGTAGAAATGAACTTAACAACCAAACAAAAACAGCATTTAAAAGGTCTGGCGCACAATTTAAAGCCAGTGGTGCTGCTTGGTGCCAATGGATTGACTGAAGGTGTACTCGCTGAAATTGAAAGCGCACTCGCTTATCATGAACTGATTAAAGTGAAAGTAGCCTCTACCGATAGAGAGCTAAAAAATGCCATCGTTGATGCCATAGTACGTGAAACTCAATCTGCAAAAGTGCAACTTATTGGTCATATTCTGGTGATTTATCGTCAATCGCCTGAAATGAAAATTGCCCTGCCAAGAGCTAAGTAATTTTCCAACCTTAAACAAAACGGCCACTCAAGCGAGTGGCCGTTTTGTTTTTAGCTCTTATGGCGTATCTGTGATGACTTGCACTTTATAATGCTCTGGCGTTAATCCCAAAAATTCGGGCAATGAAGTCCCGACCGATATTGATGAGAAAGTGCCAGTTAAAATGCCGATAAACATGGCTATTGAGAATCCTTCCAACGGCCCGCCACCCATAATCCATAGCGCTCCCACCGTCATTAAGGTGGTTCCCGAAGTTACCATGGTACGGGAAAATGTCGCGACAATCGCTTGGTTGTTAATCTCTTGGATAGCAAGCTTTGGTTTGGCAATCAATAACTCCCGGATCCGGTCGGCAATAATGATCGAATCGTTGAGCGAATAGCCTAAAATCGCCAGCACGGCGGCGAGCACGGTTAAATTAAACTCCATTTGGGTTAATGAGAAAAAGGCGAGCACGAAAATCACGTCGTGCACCAGTGCAAATAACGCACCGGAGGCGAGACGCCATTCGAAGCGATAACTCAAATAGCCTAAGATACACAGCATGGCCACCAACAAAGCAAGACCGCCCTGCTCGGCTAACTCTTTACCCACTTGCGGGCCGACAATACTGGTGTTCAGTACTTGCACCTCACCCAGTGGCGCTAAGGTTTCTTGAATATCGACATTACTTTGCGCTGTGTCAGCATAGCGTAATACCCAACGTCCGGGCTCACTGGCCGAAATCACAGTCACCTCTTGCTGATAAGCCGCGTTCAATAGCGGTTGCAGCTCGCTGCTGGTGATCCGTCTGTCGAGCTGCACCTCAGTTACCACACCGCCTGTAAAGTCTAAACCCCAGTTAAAGCCTTTCATCCCGATGATGGTGAGAGAGGCCAACATTAAAAAGATAGAGATAGCGCTCGACACATAACGCCATTTGGTCAGATTGAGATTCTTCATAGTTATACCCTCACATGGCGGCGCGCATCACGCCCATACACTAGGTTGATTAAGGCTCTTGAGGCAAAAATACCGGTAAACATACTGGTCAGCAGACCTAAACCTAAGGTCAAGGCGAAGCCTTGGATGGGGCCATTACCGATGGAATAGAGCACAACCGCGGTGATCATAGTGGTGAAGTTAGCGTCGAAAATGGTTGAGAACGCGCTGTCAAAGCCAGTGTCAATCGCTAGGGCGAAGCTGCGCCCCTCTTTTAACTTGTCTTTAATCCGCTCGAAGATCAGCACGTTGGTATCGACCGCCATACCAACCGTCAACACCAGACCGGCAATGCCGGGTAAGGTCAGTACTGCGCCGGGGATCAGCGCCAGCAAACCAAAGAGGATCACCATGTTGGCAATCAAGGCCACGTTGGCCACCCAACCGAGACGGCGATACCAGAGCGCCATAAACAACAAGGTAATTCCCATACCAAGGCCGAGCGCTGCAAAGCCATTTTGAATGTTTTCGGCACCTAGGGTTGGGCCAATGGTGCGTTCTTCAACAATAGTCACAGGCGCCGTCATGGAGCCAGCGCGTAGCAACAAGGCTAATTGCTGCGCCTCTTGATAGGTGCCTGCGCCAGTGATCCTGAAACGATCTCCCAGCTGTGATTGAATGGTCGCGACACTAATGATCTCTTGGGTCTGCTTGGCTTTGCCCTGCTCATCCCGGCTGTATTCGCTGTAGGATGTTGCCATCGGCTTACCGATATTGGCGCGGGAAAACTCCGACATTTTTTGGCCGCCTATTCGGTCGAGGTGAATGTTCACTTCGGCCATGCCCATTTCGCCAATATTGGCGCGGGCATCGACAATATGATCGCCGCCCAATACCGGCGTGCGTGCAACATAAACAGGATTGCCAGATTTATCCTTCAGTACCTGCGCATTCACTGAACCCGATTCTTTAACTTCAAAAAAGGCCAAGCTTGCGGTCGCACCAATCACGTTTTTCGCAGCGGCGGGGTCTTGGACACCGGGCAGCTCGATGCGAATACGATGTTCGCCCTGACGCTGTACTAAGGCTTCTGTAATCCCTAACTCCTCAATCCGGCTACGCATAATTTGCAGGTTTTGCTGCACGGTTAAATTACGTAACTTGATTTGCTCTTCTTGAGCGAGCTTTACGACTAAGCCATTATCCGCATTGGTTAATTGCCAAGTCGGGTAGCTTTGTTGCATAAACTGGCGAATGGCTGAGCGCGCATTATTGGTGGATTCAGCCGCTTCATTAAATGCAATTGCAATTTGCAACCCTGCGTCATCGCGCGTGCTATCAATACGTACACTGGCGCCGCGAATTTGTTGTTCGCGCAAAAACTGTCTAAGGGACTCGACTAATGCATCGGCTTGGGCTTGATAGACGGGCTGCACATCCACATCCAGCAAAAATTGCACCCCACCGCGCAAATCGAGCCCGAGTTTAATCGGTTCAAAGCCCATATTTTGCAGCCAACTTGGCGCAGCACTCACCAGTGCCAGCGTGAGTTCTTTCGGCTCACTCACCATGGATGACACTAAGGTCTTCACTAAGGTTTGCTCGCTGTCATCATTGAGTACAATAAGGGTTTGCCAGTCTTCTGAGCTGTTGGCGTTGCCATGTTGGGCATGCTTAACTTCGATACGCTTAACATCAACGCCCTGCGCCTTTAATTTATCCCGCAGTTCGATGGGGGTTAAATTAAGCCCCGCTTTAGCGCCCACCTGCACGGCGGCATCTTCTCCATACCAAGTCGGTAAGGCGCTAAATAACATCACGATAATCGTGACGATAAGCACAACGTATTTCCAAGCTGAATAATGATTTAGCAGCTTTTTACTCTGAATTTTATCCATAGATATCACTCGCATGATATTGCCCGCTCCAATAGCCATCTGCAGCGCAAATAGTGCAGCTAAACATGAGCGAACAATCACTGTATTACGGTGAAACCTGTAAACACGGATCCCACAAGGAGAACGCTAAATGCGAGCAAACTCAGTGGTAATAACCGATTAAAATCCGTCTAAACCGAATGGATTTAAATCCCATGCGATTTAGTCGCACCTTCGGCGACCACACCGCAGGCTTTGATGCTAGGTTATCGGGTACAGGTTTCGGATGACAAAATGCAAGTTAATCAAAGACATCCCTAACGACCTCTGGTTCAGATGATGAACTCAAACGGTAATTATGGATAAGCATTGCTAACTTGCTACAGGGAGCGGTGAGTTAAGCGGCTTGCTGACTAAAGCGATATTGGAGGTTGGAGACTTTCCAGCCGGAGATCCGCGCTGGTGAAGATTCGGCTAAGAGGGTCCAATCCGGGCGAGCATCGAGGCGAATATTTTCCCCTAATGCGGGCGCAGGCTCTGGTTCGAACTCAAAAGCCAACAGGTAAACAGGCTTCACCTCACGCATATCATGCTGAACAAGATTGATAAAACGCTGGGAGTTAGCCGGAGCAAAATTAAAATCATCCGAGTGACTGACTAATTCTGACTCGGAGCAATCGGTGGCCTGTGCTTTATCTGAATCGGTGCAGACAGCTTGGCTATCGCTCGCCGTCGATTGTGCCGTTGAGTGATGTGATGCAGTGCTCTGTTGCGCAGTGAGTGACGGCGTATCCGCGGTAGACGCAGTTGTTACTACCGTTGTCGCTACCGTTTTAGGCGCCAGATGCAGTTGCTGGGCGGTTAAGCTGCGCGGCGCATAGCCACCCGTATGGGCGATCAAGATGATCGACACACAGAGTAACATTAATCCTTGGCGCCAGTGCTTAATCAAACTCAGTTCCTAAAAGGTACACGCAACTTTTACGTGATGAAATATTTGCAGAAGAAACAACACTTTTTTGGATAGCTTTCGTAAAGAACCTTGATGAATGCATAGAAAGCTCCAAGCATGCAGCTTAGGTAACCGCCGCCTCAGAGGCAAATTAAACTTTATCCATCTTGCTTATTTGTGCGCCAAGGACACTGATATTGCAGTGCCTGAGATATAAAAAAGGCATAAAAAAGCCGCGCTAGGCGGCTTCGTATCGGTAAATAAGCGAGTCTGGTGAGACCAAGACTTAGATGTATTGCACCGAAATAATTTCGTAATCGGTCAAGCCACCTGGGGTTGCGATCGACACTTCATCACCTTCATTCTTACCCACTAAACCACGGGCAATCGGAGAGTTGACTGAAATCAGGTTTTCTTTGATGTTAGCTTCATCATCGCCCACGATACGGTAAGTCACTTCCGCATCAGTATCCAGATTGAGGATAGTCACTGTGGTACCAAAAATGATACGACCATTGTTCGCCATCTTAGTCACGTCGATGATCTGCGCGTTAGAAAGTTTGCCTTCAATGTCACGGATACGCGCTTCACAGATCCCTTGCTCTTCACGGGCTGCATGATATTCCGCGTTTTCCTTCAGATCGCCTAACTCTCTCGCTGAGGCAATCGCTTCAGTGATTTTCGGGCGACGTTCAAACTTGAGCATATCTAACTCTTTACGCAGCTGTTCTGCACCAACAACTGTCATAGGAACCTTAGTCATAACTTCTTTCGTCTCCTTTAAAACAAAAGCAACCCGTGCCGACGCTAAAGGTCAACACAGTAAAATCAGGGTGGAATTGCGCTATTCTAATCGTTATGCGCTTGGGATGCATCAAGAACTATGCACCAGTGCAGCTTACTGAAGCTCACGCTCAGATGCTAGTGCCAAAGTATAATAGTGCGAACTTAAGTGGGGCAAAATGCCCACAAATGAATTTGTGGGCATGGGGAGCGTTAAAGCATGCGCTTATTCAAGCCCAGCTTCGAAGGTCAAAAAGATTTCGCTAACTGTTTTATCGGCAAGAGATTTATCAGGACTTGGACGTTCGATTGAAGCATGCAGCAGATAACGACCAGCAGCTGGCAGCGTCATCGCCACTTTACCTTCTTTATCCGAAGTTAAACTGATTTCTTCCGGCTTATTACGGTACAGGCTGCCATCCTTCATGATCGCCACACTCACGCCCTCGACAGGTTTACCATCGTAAACAAACTGCAGTGTTGCGGGTTCATTTTCAACGATATCAGCGGGATGGGTAATAGGCACCAATTCCAAGTATTCACCTTTCGGTGCTAATACCTTATCGGTGGGTTTGTTGCGGGTCACATAGGTTTCGACCCGCGCCACATTTAATGAACCTTTTAGCTCATAGGCATCCTTTGGCATCACGGCCGCTGTCGCTTTTTTATCGAGTCGACTGCGAACCATGCCTTCTTTACCTTTGATTTTATAAACAGAAAAGTATCTCGGCGTGACTTCCTTTTCAAACTTATAGGTACCGTCTTGCAGTAATTGCACGTCGAAAACCGATTTACGACCACCAGTGTAACTTGAACTTGGAGAGCTTGGCTTGCCATCGGGTAAGTACACTCGTACATCGCTGGCGGTGACCGGCTTATCAAACATAAAGACTTGGTTACTGGCAGACACATCCGAGGTGATCCACACCGCCTCTTGGCTTTCGGCCGAGACGTTATAGTGGCTAGGTAAAATCCAGCGGTCATGGCTGCTCGCCAATGGGCTGATGCAGAGCGCGCTAACTAAGGCAAGTAAACGTAGTTTCATCTTCATATCCTTTCAGTAAAGTGCAGGGCTTAGCGAGTCATACCGCTTAAGCGAATATCAATCACGCCAGTTTCAGTGGTCGCTGGTAGTTGGGCGGTAAAATCCCCCGCCGTTAAATCAATATTTTGTCTCACGAGGTCACGCCCGCCGTGCTCGCGCACCACTTCGATAAACACTGTGTAGGAGGCTGGAGTCAGCGGCTTACCCGCGTCATCCGTTAAGTCCCAATCAATTTTGTAATGACCTGCAGGCTTGGTCGCCGAGGCAATACCGTCGACAAAACTCATGTCTTCACGCCCCGCCTTTCGCCACCAACGGCGAATGTCCTTAAGCCATTTATGGCCCTCGTCCCATACCCATAGGCTTAAGGTTTTAACGGTTTGGCCCTTGGCATCCTCAACCCACACGGCCACATAGGGACGGTGATACTGGCCTTCGGTAATTTCAGGCAAGGTCAAATCAACGGTCATTTTTGGCGCGGCAAATACCGCTGAACTCACAAACAACGCACCGATGGCGCTGGTGCGAATAAGCTGACGCATCATTAATCGGTTCTCCCTATGGAACAAAGTAGACATACACAAGTGCACAGCCTGAGCTGACGAGCACCATATAAAACAAGGATTTTTTAAGTCGTTTCGTTTGAGGCAGCAGCAAATAAGCGCCGGTGAGCGAAAAGAGAATAATCAGCAAGGCGCAGAGATCTAACACCCAAGCCCAGACTATCCCAGTATTGCGCCCCTTGTGCAGATCGTTAAGCACTGCAACAACGCCATAATCTAAGGTCTCAACATAGGCTTTGCCGTCGAGCAGATCTAAGGTGACGGTGCGATACGTGCCTGGGCCTTTATTCACTAGGCTTATCTCATCCTCATCGATATCGGCAGTGCCAATATCCATATCCCACTGGCTTTTTAACCAATGCCCCGCCGCTAAACGCCACTCAGGCTCCTGCGGCGCTGCGGGTATCAAATAGTTAGGAATATCAAACTGTTCACGTCGCGGCTCTTGATCTGCTGATGAAAACCAATTGGGATGGTTTAAGGTGATCCCGGTTACGGCAAAAAACAGCATTAACAGCAGCAGTGCCATAGAGACATAAACATGAATAATCCGAGCGAAGGAAAGCGATGATTTACTAACTTTTAATTTCAATGACTGACTCTCAAGAAGGGATATTAGGCGAGCGCCTAAATCGCCACCAACCGTTAGCTAATAGCCTGTATTAACGAAAGTTAATGGGATAGAGAGTAAATGATATTTATTATCAACAAAACCCAGGTTTACATTCTTTACATCACAAGCACGGTATAACGGCAAAGTTGATGGGAAATATTGCAAACTCACAGAGCGAGAATTGAGGAGGAGAAAACAGAAATAATTGTAAAACCAATACAAATTCAATTAGATAAAACTTAACTTTTTACCCTCTAATCCCTGTAAAAATTTACTTATTCACCCCTCTCGTTTACAGAATCGCAATCGGCTACAATCCGCCGCCGGCGACTTGCTGGTACTTCCAAAGGAAATATCATCTTGAGTACAACTCTGCTCAAAAAAATGCGTTGCCTTAACATTATTTGGCTCGCATTAATGCTTAATGCCTGTGTTGCCCCACTGCTATTGATGTCACCCCAAGGCCAACTCATGTGGGCACTACTAAAACCCCTTGTCGGATTAAATCCCAATGACGTGGGGCTGTTCGAACAGCCGCTGATTAAAGATCGAATGAAGGCTCTGCTCGGAGACAACTACGAGACCACAGTATCGCTGCTTAAAACCGCCGATAAAATCCAGCAGGAAGGCCCACTGTTTTATATGGTATCGACCTATACACCAGTGCCAGAAATAGCCGAAAAAGCAGGCTTTGTGTGGAACTCAGAAACCAACCAAATGGCGGTGATGTTGCTTACGGGTGGCTCGCCAAAAATTATCTCTGAGCAATTTACCGATCAGGCTGAGAAACTGGTACCAAGCTGGCCTAAAGAACTGGCTGACTACACAGATCCGCAAAAACTACAGCAAAAGGCGATAGATGCAGGCACCGAAAAGCTGCAAGAACAAATCCCAGCGGCTGCGCCCCTAAAAGCGGTTGCCACAGGCGATGTAAAAGCGACACAGGAAGCGGTACTTGAAAAGGCAGTGAGCGAAGTCGCAGCTCCCGCAGCGGTTAAAGAAGTTAAACCTGTACAATAATAACTAATCTACGCTCTGCGAGCGTTTTAGTCGCATTTCACTTTTGTCGGTGTTAGTCAGCCACAGTGTTATTAAGCACTGTGGCTTTTTTATCTCGATGACACACCCATTCCAACCCCTAAATACATCTTAGTCATTCGCACATAGCCAAAATACAAGCACGAGGCTTGCTCGAGTAAAGCCATAACACGCGAGTAATAGAGCAGAAGATTGAAAGATAACGAAGTAATGAGGGAGTGACTCGAAAAGCACATCACAAAAGACAGAAAGCAAAAAGCCCGTCGTAGGACGGGCTTTTTAACTATGGCTGGGGTACTAGGATTCGAACCTAGGTATGCCGGGATCAAAACCCGGTGCCTTACCGCTTGGCGATACCCCAATTAACTTTTCATCAACCTAGAAGGTTTCACTTTGATGGTACGGGAAGAGAGACTTGAACTCTCACACCTCGCGGCACCAGAACCTAAATCTGGCGTGTCTACCAATTTCACCATTCCCGCATCAAAATGTACCAGATTGGCAAACAAAGGCGTCTCTGGATTTTTACCAGATAAATCAAATTGATTTAACGTGGATTTAAATATGGTAGCAATGGCGGGACTTGAACCTGCGACCCCAGCATTATGAGTGCTGTGCTCTAACCAGCTGAGCTACATTGCCATGGCTGGGGTACTAGGATTCGAACCTAGGTATGCCGGGATCAAAACCCGGTGCCTTACCGCTTGGCGATACCCCAAAAACTGAGAAACATGAAATGATGGCTGGGGTACTAGGATTCGAACCTAGGTATGCCGGGATCAAAACCCGGTGCCTTACCGCTTGGCGATACCCCATCACTAACTTGTTTCATACATCCGCTTACGCCGATGTTTAAAAATAATGGTACGGGAAGAGAGACTTGAACTCTCACACCTTTCGGCACCAGAACCTAAATCTGGCGTGTCTACCAATTTCACCATTCCCGCACTGCTTCAAGTTGACATCCTGAATTGATGCTAGCAAACGCTAGGATAACGAAATGGTAGCAATGGCGGGACTTGAACCTGCGACCCCAGCATTATGAGTGCTGTGCTCTAACCAGCTGAGCTACATTGCCACTTCGTTATTGCGCGCCCCTCGTAGCGAGGAACGGGGCGTATTATGCTTATTCGAGGTATCGAGGTCAACAGCTTTTTTTCGCTATTTTCCTTGAGACAAACCGTTCGGCTATTACTTCACCAAACTGAGCAACAGATGCGCTAAATCGCCCTCTGTTGCCCGTATTTTACCTTACTTTCTAAAGCTTAGCCCTTTATCAAACCCGTTATACGTTAAACAGGAAGTGCATTACATCGCCGTCTTGAACAATGTATGTCTTGCCTTCTACACGTAACTTACCCGCTTCTTTGGCGCCCGCTTCACCTTTATAGGTAATAAAGTCGTCAAATGCCATCACTTGAGCACGAATAAAGCCACGTTCGAAGTCGGTGTGAATTACGCCCGCCGCTTGAGGTGCAGTCGCGCCCACAGAAACGGTCCAAGCGCGCACTTCTTTTACACCCGCTGTAAAGTAAGTTTGCAGGCTCAGTAATTGGTAACCAGCGCGGATCACGCGGTCTAACCCAGGCTCTTCTAAACCGAGGTCCGCCATAAACTCATCACGCTCTTCGGCCTCCATTTCAGCCAGTTCTGACTCAATGGCGGCGCACACTGACACAACAATGGCGTTTTCTTTTTCAGCGATGGCACGCACTGCATCTAAATGTGGGTTATTTTCGAAACCATCTTCAGCCACGTTAGCAATGTACATGGTTGGCTTTAAGGTTAAGAAGTTTAAGTAAGCAACCGCTTCTAACTCTTCCTTAGACAGCTCCATAGAACGCAACATATGGCCTTCATCGAGGATTGGACGCATCTTCTCGAGAACATCCACTTCAAACTTAGCGTCTTTGTCGCCGCCCTTAGCACGTTTTTGTTGACGGATCACCGCACGCTCTAAGCTGTCTAAGTCGGCTAATGCCAATTCAGTGTTGATCACTTCGATATCGCGCGCAGGGTCAACACGGTTAGCCACGTGGACAATGTTGTCATCTTCAAAGCAACGTACAACGTGACCGATAGCATCGGTTTCGCGGATGTTAGCAAGGAACTTGTTACCTAGGCCTTCACCTTTCGACGCGCCCGCCACTAGACCAGCAATATCCACGAATTCCATCGTGGTTGGCAGTACACGCTGCGGATTGACAATCGCCGCCAGCGCGTCTAAGCGTGGATCCGGCACAGGTACAACGCCAGTGTTTGGCTCGATGGTACAAAACGGGAAGTTTGCCGCTTCGATGCCAGCCTTAGTTAACGCATTAAAAAGCGTTGATTTACCTACGTTAGGAAGACCAACAATGCCGCATTTAAAACCCATATTCTTACCTTTCTCTCGATGATAGGCTGGCGAGTCACACTCACCAGCAAGTTTATAGTCACCCTGCCCTTAGGCAGTACATTGATTAATTCGATTGTTCTGGTGTTCGCCGTCCTTTATGCAGGACGCGAGCACAGGGCTTACTCCGCTTTAAAGGAGTGTAAGCGAGTCATGGCTTTCACCATGTCCTCTTTAAATAGCACTTCAGTGGAACGTACGGCTTCATCTACGGCGGCGTTGATCAGCTCTTGTTCTTTAGCAGGCGCCTTACCCAGTACGTAACCACTTACTTTATTCTTATCGCCGGGATGGCCAATCCCAATCCGTAAACGGTAGAAGTTTTTATCATTGGCCAGTTTAGCAATAATGTCTTTTAAACCGTTATGGCCACCATGACCGCCACCGAGTTTAAATTTAGCCACACCGGGCGGCATATCCAACTCATCGTGGGCCACCAGAATTTCTTCAGGGGTAATACGGAAGAAATTCGCTAAGGCCCCCACAGCTTTGCCGCTTAAGTTCATATAAGTCGTTGGGATCAGCAAACGCACATCTTTGCCATGCAACACGGCTCTGGCGGTGAGGCCAAAATACTTGCTATCCGGCACTAAGCTGACGCCACAGATGCGGGCCAATTCTTCCACATACCAAGCACCCGCATTATGGCGAGTCTGCGCATATTCGGCGCCCGGATTGGCAAGACCTACGATTAATTTAATTTCGCTCATGACACTCACTAATGGCACTCAATACTGTGTTAATTGGTCGATGGCAAAGCGCACATGGACGACCATCTTGAGTTAATAATGCCGCTTATACTCGTTAAAAACGCGGCATTTTAGCACTCAATGCGTAAGTCAACAAATGCCGAGTGAGTCAGCACTAATGATGTGGCCTAATTGAGGCCCATCGCATACTTCAGCACGGTTCGCTTGATGGGTGAGTTAATATTGGCCAGTTTTAACGCGCCGTTACGCAGTAATTTAAGTGGCAAAATGTCATTACTAAAACCTGCGTAAAACACATCCATGGTCGTCATCATCAGTTGATTATCGCGATAACGTTTGGCTTGATAGGCATTTAATACCTCGGTGGACCACCAAGGTTTATCCTCGGTTAATGCATTCTTGATTACCGTTAGTAAGGCCTCGACATCTTTAAAGCCGAGGTTAACCCCTTGACCCGCCAACGGGTTAATGGTGTGCGCCGCATCCCCTAAAATCACCACATTCGGCTTAAAATAGGCATTCGCGTGGCGGCGCGTCAGAGCAAAACTGCCTTTGGCTTCTACTGTAAAGTCACTGTCTAAGCGAGCGGGGAAATGCTGGCGGATTTGGTCGGCAAGCTGCTTATGATTCAGCTGCATTAATTGTTTAATGCGATTGGCATCGTCATACCAGACTAACGACGCATGATTGCCGGGGAGAGGTAATAACGAGCGCGGACCGTTAGGGGTAAATTGTTGCCAAGTGACATCTTGCTGACCTTGGGCGGTTTGAATATTAATCAGCATCGCCGATTGGGCATAGTCCCACCCCGAAATGCCAATCCCTGCCCATTGGCGCACCTGCGAGTTGGCGCCATCGGCCCCGATAAGCAGCTTTGCCTCAAGCTGAATACCGGATTGTAAGTGCACGCTTACCCCGTCTGTGAGACGCGAAAAAGTCGCCACTCGTTCTGGGCAAAACAATTTAATCGCATCCCATTGCTGCATTTGCTCCCACAGGGCAAGTTGCACCAAACGGTTTTCAACAATATGCCCTAAATGGCTCGCGCCGATTTGTGAGCTATGGAATTGAGTAATGCAGCCATCAAGCTCCCAGGTTTCTAAGCCCAGATAAGGCACATTACGCATGTTAAGCAGGCTCTCGAGCGCGCCTAACTGCTCGAGTAACTGTTCAGAGGCCACGCTTATCGCCGACACGCGCACATCTAATGCCTGCTCGGGGGAATAAGCCTCGGGGGCAAATGATTCAATCACCGCCACCTGTAAGCCTTGCTTCGCCAGTCCGATAGCCGTTGCCGCGCCCACCATACCGCCACCGACAAGGATCACATCAAATCGCTGAGCATCTGTGGTTGTCTGGCTTGGTTGCTGTGTTTGGCTTATCGCTTGGCTCATCTTAGTTACCACTCTTTAGAATTCTTTCCATTTATCTGACGCACTATACTCTTATCGAAACTCGAACTTGAGGCACAAGCTTAAAGCGCATCACTCTGATCGCGGACATTGTATCAAAAGCATGTCAATTTCAGCTCAAAGGTGAGCAAATGTTGCTAGGGGCGCATTTGCTCACAGTTGCTTACAAAGGCAAGTTTTCAGCCTTGGCAAAGCCACTACACTCTAAGGCAACCCCGCGGGGATCTCAGGCGGTCTGCGGGACAAGCCGATTAGCTTCTCACTTAGCGAGCCCTAGCCGTTCGGGACGAGTTACCAGTGAATCCACTTAATAGAGTTAGTGAGGATGTCATGAAAACACTCATCCACTTGCAGATAGCCAGTAGTCTACTGATTTGCAGCGCGATCCCATTTAGTCATGCATTGGCAGCAACACCCGTGATGGAAACCATCACAGTCAATTACCGCGACCCGCTCGATTATGCCCTATATCTACATACCACGGAAATGTTGAGCGTATTTCGACTCGAAATCCGTGAGGACATTAGCATTCAAGCCCGTAATAGCTTGTTAGAAATGGCAAATGCTGCCCAATTTAGCCAACCATCACTCGCACAAAACCCATCAGCTGAGATAAACCTAGCTTCTTTGTGGGTATCACAATCTCAAGGGATTAGCGAGTAAAAATGTGGACAAAGCTGGTCAGCAGCCATAACTGCGGGTAAAATGTCGCGCTATTTTTACTGGGCGGCCGGATTTGTCTGTAACAGGGCAAAGGCAGCTTGGGCACATATTTACTGGGCAGCGTAGGGCAACACAACTGATGAGCAAAAAACTCCATATTAAAACTTGGGGCTGTCAAATGAATGAGTATGACTCATCCAAGATGGCGGATCTTTTAGGCGAATACCAAGGTTACACCTTGACTGAAGAAGCAGAAGAAGCGGACATTCTACTGCTGAACACTTGTTCTATCCGCGAAAAAGCGCAGGAAAAGGTGTTCCATCAGTTAGGTCGTTGGAAAACCCTTAAAGATAAAAATCCCGATCTGATCATTGGTGTGGGTGGTTGTGTTGCATCGCAGGAAGGTAAAGCGATCAAAGACCGTGCTCAGTGCGTCGACATCATCTTTGGACCACAGACACTACACCGTCTGCCAGATATGATCGACCAAGTACGCCGTGGCGAAAAGGCCGTGATCGACGTTAGCTTCCCTGAAATCGAGAAATTTGACCGTCTACCAGAACCGCGCGCCGAAGGCCCAACGGCGTTTGTGTCTATCATGGAAGGTTGCAGCAAGTACTGTTCATTCTGCGTGGTGCCTTATACCCGTGGTGAAGAAGTCAGCCGTCCATCGGACGATATCATCCTCGAGATTGCCCAACTGGCAGAACAAGGTGTGCGCGAAGTCAACCTGCTCGGTCAAAACGTTAACGCCTACCGTGGTGCAACCCACGACGGCGGCATTTGTACCTTTGCCGAGCTATTACGCTATGTTGCCGCTATCGATGGTATCGACCGTATTCGCTTCACCACCAGTCACCCGATTGAATTTACGCAGGACATTATCGACGTTTACGAAGATACTCCTGAATTAGTCAGCTTCCTGCACTTACCAGTGCAATCGGGTTCTGACCGCATTCTGACGGCAATGAAGCGTGGCCATATGGCGATAGAGTACAAGTCAATCATCCGCCGTCTGCGCAAAGCCCGTCCTGATATCCAAATCAGCTCTGACTTTATCATTGGCTTCCCTGGCGAAACCAAAGAAGACTTCGCCGATACCATGAAGCTGATTGAAGATGTGGCGTTTGACCACAGCTTTAGCTTTATCTACAGTGCGCGCCCTGGTACACCTGCGGCAGATTTACCCGATGACGTTGATATGGAAGAGAAAAAACAACGTCTGGCGATTCTGCAGGACCGTATCACTCAACAAGCCATGCGTTACAGCCGCCATATGATGGGCACAGTACAACGTATTCTGGTTGAAGGCCCATCGGTGAAAAACCCTATGGAGCTGCGCGGCCGTACCGAAAACAACCGTGTCGTCAACTTCGAAGGTCAGCCAAAGCACATCGGTAGCTTTGTGGATGTCGAAATTGTTGACGTTTACACTAACTCACTGCGCGGTAAATTTATCCGTGGTGAAGATGAAATGGATCTGCGCCGCAACCTGCGCCCATCGGATATTCTGGCCAAACACAAACAGGATGACGATCTCGGTGTGACACAATTTAAACCTTAAGGGTTTAAAATCGAGCAAGCAGCACCTATATCAGGGCGACATGGTTTAGCTAACCTCAGTGTCGCCCTTTTTGTTTTGTGTACTTTTGCCTTTTATAGAGCAGTCATTCAAAACCCTTGGGCTTAACGATTTTCCGTTAGCAATTATCCGCTATGGCTCGTAAACTGAGATTATCTTCTGATTAGAGACTGCGATAGCAAACAGGCATCGCACTTGGCTTTTCACTCAGCACTTTGCTTGGTATTTGACAATAGGAGTACTATTTGTCCAGTAAATTAACCACAATGAATCTGTATCTCGAACCCGCAGAAACCCGCCGTTTGGCCTCGCTGTGCGGTCCCTTCGATGACAATATCAAACAGATTGAGCGTCGCGTTGGCGTTGAGATAGTCCGTAAGAACAACCATTTTCAAATTACCGGACTGCCGCGTAACTGTTTAAGTGCCAATAACTTACTTAAGCAGCTCTATATCGAGACCCAAACGGTCAAGGGCAGCACGCCGGATCTCGACCCTGAGCAGGTGCATTTGGCAATTCAAGAAGCCATAGCCCTCGAACAGGACGACAGCGGTGACGATAAATCTTTATTTATCAAAACCCGCCGTGGTGTGATTAAACCGCGTAACCCCAACCAAAGCACCTATGTGGCCAACATTGTGCGCCATGATATTACCTTTGGTATTGGCCCAGCGGGAACGGGTAAAACCTACTTAGCAGTGGCCGCCGCAGTAGATGCATTAGAGCGTCAAGAAGTGCGCCGTATTCTGCTCACCCGCCCTGCGGTTGAAGCAGGGGAAAAACTCGGCTTCTTACCCGGCGATTTAAGCCAGAAAGTCGACCCTTACCTGCGCCCACTTTATGATGCCTTGTTCGAAATGCTCGGCTTTGAAAAGGTGGAACGCTTAATCGAGAAAAACGTCATCGAAGTGGCGCCGCTCGCCTATATGCGTGGTCGCACCCTAAACGATGCCTTTATTATTCTCGATGAGAGCCAAAACACCACCGTCGAACAGATGAAGATGTTCCTAACCCGTATTGGCTTTAACTCACGCGCGGTGATCACGGGGGACATCACCCAGACAGACTTACCCAAACATGTTAAGTCGGGTCTGCGCCACGCTATTGAAGTCCTGAGCCAAGTCGAGGAAATCAGCTTTAACTTCTTCGTGTCTCAAGACGTAGTGCGCCACCCCGTGGTTGCTCGGATTGTTGAAGCCTATGATGCTTACGATCGTAAGGAGCAGGCATTAAAGGCTGAAAAAGAGCGCCGCGACTATCAACAAGCGCATCCACAAACGCAACAGGAAGTCTTAAAGCATGAGTCTTGATTTAGCCTTAGATGTGCAATACGCCACGGCGAGTGACTATCTGCCCAGTGAAGATCAGTTTGCTCTTTGGGTAAAAACTGCCATTGGTAACAGCATGGAACAGGCGGAGCTGACCATTCGCATCGTCGATGCCCGTGAAAGCCAAATGCTAAACAGCACCTACAGAGGCAAAGACAAACCGACCAATGTGTTGTCGTTTCCCTTTGAAGCACCGCCAGAAATTGAACTTCCACTGCTTGGAGATCTTGTCATTTGTGCCGCAGTCGTTGAAAATGAAGCGCGTGAACAAGATAAAACCCTAGAAGCCCATTGGGCACACATGGTTGTACATGGTTGCCTGCATCTGCTAGGTTATGATCACATTGAAGACGAAGAAGCCGAAGAGATGGAGTCGTTAGAGACTCAACTCATTGAAAGCTTAGGTTTTACTGACCCATATAAGGAACAATAATTAACCACGGTGCACAGCATCAAGGTTAATGAGAAAACTATGAGTGACGATATCCCCCCGAGTACGAGCGCCCAAAAGAAAGGCTGGTTTGACAGAGTAAGTCAGTTATTTCAGGGCGAACCTCAAAATCGCGAAGACTTAGTCGATGTGATTGATGGCGCAGAGCAGCGCGAGTTAATCACCGAAGACACCCGCGAAATGATCAAAGGTGTATTAGAAGTTTCTGATATGCGTGTTCGGGATATTATGATCCCACGAGCTCAAATTGTCGCGATTCAAATCGACAATACTGTCGAAGAATTGCTCGCAACTGTTATCGGTTCAGGCCATTCTCGCTTCCCTGTGGTTAACGAAGATAAGGACCATATCGAAGGCATTTTACTGGCTAAAGATTTGATCCCCTATGGTTTCTCAAACAGTGAAGAACCCTTCTCCCTTGAGCGCGTGATCCGCCCCGCCGTCGTTGTGCCAGAGAGCAAACGCGTCGACGTATTACTCAAAGAATTCCGCTCCCAGCGTTACCATATGGCGATTGTCGTCGACGAATACGGCGGAGTATCGGGTCTAGTGACCATTGAAGATATTCTCGAAGAAATCGTCGGTGAGATTGAAGACGAATTCGACCACGATAGCCCTGAAGACACTGAGATCCGCAAGGTCGGCAACACTGTCTACATGGTAAAAGCGTTGACGCCTATCGAGGATTTTAACGAAGAATTCAATACTCACTTCAGCGATGAAGAGTTTGATACCGTCGGTGGTTTAGTGTCCCATGCCTTTGGTCATCTACCAGAGCGTAATGAGAGCATTATGATCGAAGGAATTGAATTTAAAGTCATCAATGCCGATACCAGACGCTTAATCCAACTCAGAGTTAAACTCCCCGATCCCAATGTCGGTGAAGACGTAGAATAACCCTCTACGTAAGAATAACGCTCAGTGTAAGAAGAATTATCCGTGCTAACTAACATTCGGGCTTTTGCCCAACAAAAGTCCCGACTGAGCGTGTTACGGCTCGTGCTGGCGTTTATTTTAGGCGCCAGTACGGCGCTTTCCTTTGCCCCTTATTCCTTGTGGATTATCTATCCCGTCGCCATGGCCTTAGCCCTGTGGCTGAGTGGCTCCTTGACTCCTAAAGCCAGCTTCTTCCATTGGTTAAGCTTTGGTTTTGGCTGTTTCGCCGTTGGGATCAGTTGGGTGCATGTCAGTATGGACACCTTCGGTGGCCTCCCCTTGGCCGCCTCAGTGGGGCTAATGGCGCTGTTAGCCCTCTATTTAGCCCTTTATCCGGCCTTAACGGGTCTCGGTTTAGCGTGGTTGACCCGCACTAATACTCCGTCGCTATGGCGCAATCTATTACTCTTCCCCTCGCTTTGGGTCTTAGCCGAATGGGCTAGAGGCTGGGTGATGACAGGATTTCCCTGGATCTGGGCCGGCTACTCTCAAACCCAAGGTCCATTAAAGGAACTCGCGAGTATTATTGGTGCCCTAGGACTCAGTTTCTTAATTGCGATGCTCGCAGGCGCCTTAGCCCTGTGTTTTAGCAAGCGCTACAAAAGCCTGTTGATTTTACTGCCCATCATCGCAGCTGCGGCTTGGGTTGCCCCAAAGCTAACGCAAATCCAGCCGACAGGCGAATCAGTTAAAGTTGCTCTGGTGCAGGGAAACATTCCCCAAAGTATGAAATGGGAACCCGAGGCACTCTGGCCAACCCTATTGAAATACATGGATTTATCCCGTGAGCACTTCGACGCTGACATTATCGTCTGGCCAGAAGCCGCGATCCCGGCGCCAGAATCTATGGTGCAAGACTTTTTGGATAATGCTAACAAGGTTGCCAACCTTAACCACACTT
Source organism: Shewanella sp. GD04112 (assembly GCF_029835735.1). Lineage (NCBI taxonomy): Bacteria > Pseudomonadati > Pseudomonadota > Gammaproteobacteria > Alteromonadales > Shewanellaceae > Shewanella > Shewanella sp. GD04112. Next base: position 1,168,287 of record NZ_JAOEAL010000001.1, on the reverse strand, counting down.
CCATCATCACGGGGATTATTAGCCGTCAACAGAACGAGTTTTATAACTCTTTGATCGTGCTAGGTAACCATAATCAGAAGCAACAAGATACGCCGGATTATGAGAGCGATGGCAGCAACCAGTTTAAAAAACACCATCTACTGCCTATCGGCGAGTTTGTGCCCTTTGAAACCTTACTGCGCCCAATTGCGCCTTTCTTCAATCTGCCAATGTCCTCCTTCGCTCGGGGCGATTATCAACAGCCGAACTTGAGCGCCGTAGGCCATAAAATTGCCCCGGCAATTTGTTATGAAATCGCCTTCCCAGAGCAGCTGCGTGACAGTGTTAACCTCGGCACCGATCTGCTGTTAACCGTATCGAACGATGCGTGGTTTGGCACCTCAAATGGGCCGTTGCAGCACATGGAAATCGCCCAAATGCGCGCCATCGAATTGGGCCGTCCTCTGGTGCGCGCCACCAACAACGGTGTGACCGCGGTTGTTGATGAGAAAGGCAATATCACAGCTGCACTGCCGCAATTCGAAACGGGCGTGCTAAGCGCGACGATTCCACTGGTCACAGGCCAAACTTGGTTTGCCAAAATCGGCCAAACACCGCTGCTATTGCTGTGTGGTGCGCTGCTGTTCGTCGGGTTTATTCGTCGTAAAAAATAACAATAGAGTCAGAAATTGATTAATCAGAAACGCATTCAAGGTTTTACCTTAATCGAACTCGTCGTCGTTATCATAGTGCTCGGGATTTTAGCGGTTATTGCGGCGCCGAAATTTATCGGTATGAGCAAAGAGGCGCGGGAGAAAAGTCTGCTGCAACTTCAAGCCAGCGTAAAAACCGCCAATACCTTGGCCTATTCCAAGACCCAAATGCCCAGTTTGCAAAGCCAAGCCGTTGTGGGCCGTGACGATATTATCGACATCGACCTCGATGGTAATGGCACGGTCGACACTCGCCTCAAGTGGGGATATCTGGACAATACCGATATCGAAAAATGGATAACGAAAGACGATAAACTCGTCATTCAATATCAAGGCATTGATATTACTTATATTGGTTACGACTTAAATGACAATTCCATTGTCGACGACGATCAGTGTTATTTCCGCTACACCCAAGCTGCCGATTCGAGCACTCCGCCGCTTTACGATATCAATGTTCAAGGCTGTTGATGACTCACAAAAAAACGACGCAAAGCGTCGTTTTTTATTTATGCACGTTGAAGCAATCCCCTTAAGGCGTTAACGCCTCACGGGTAAACTCCTCATGGTCACACTCGGGGCAATCTGGGATCACTCCCGGGAACTCGATACTCATTTCATGGCCGCAGTTAGTGCACACCATCACCCCTTGACTCACAATATCGCCACTCTGGTAATAGCCGTGGTGCTTGAAGTCTTGAGTCAGCTCGTGCCACTCCACTTGGCTGCGGTCAGTGATTTCACTTAACCAATGCCAAAGGGTGTTTTCAAGGGTGATCACCGTCGGGCTGTGGCTTAAGCTGTCGGCATTTTGCTCACGCAAAAAGCTGGCGATATCACGCTTTAAGAATTGCTCCACTAAGGCGAGCTCATCTTCCCCCGCTTGTTCTTTGAGGCGTAAAAACTCCTTCCCTTGAGTGACAGACTTAAATAAATTCTTTGCAGTCAGCGAGTTATCTTCCGCAAATTGCGCTTTCACTTCGTTAATTAAGGCTTGATACAGTCCTAGTAGCGCACTACTTCTATCATTCATAACCAATACTCCTTCATAGAACCTTTTTAATGCATCGCTTCTAGTTTATTCTATGCAGATCTTATTCGCGTCGATATGGCGTTAGATCAAATAAATAGGCGGCACTGCCGGAAATAGCGTGATGCAAGAGCAATATAATCCCTCAGAAATTGAAGCCTTAGTGCAAAAGCACTGGCACGACAACAAAACCTTTGAAGTTACTGAAGATGCGAACAAAGAAAAGTTTTATTGCCTTTCGATGTTCCCCTATCCTTCAGGTCGACTCCACATGGGACACGTTCGCAACTATACCATAGGCGATGTGGTTGCCCGCTTCCAGCGTCTTCAAGGCAAAAACGTGCTACAACCTATCGGTTGGGACTCTTTCGGTTTGCCTGCAGAAAACGCCGCAATCAACAACAAAACAGCCCCAGCACCATGGACTTATCAAAATATTGAGTACATGAAGAATCAGCTAAAACTGTTAGGTTTTGGCTATGACTGGAGCCGTGAAATCGCCACTTGTACCCCAGAATACTACCGCTGGGAACAATGGTTCTTCACTAAACTGTACGAAAAAGGCTTAGTTTACAAGAAGACAGCTTCTGTTAACTGGTGCCCTAACGATGAAACCGTACTGGCCAACGAGCAGGTACAAGACGGTTGCTGCTGGCGTTGTGATACCCCTGTAGAACAAAAAGAAATTCCACAGTGGTTCATTAAGATCACCGCCTACGCCGAAGAACTGTTAAACGATATCGACACCTTAGACGGCTGGCCTGAGCAAGTTAAGACCATGCAGCGCAACTGGATTGGTCGCAGTGAAGGCGTGGAAATGACCTTCGGTGTGGCAGGTAGCGACAAGTCATTCGATATCTACACAACCCGTCCAGATACCCTGATGGGCGTAACCTATGTGGCTATTGCTGCGGGTCATCCATTAGCAGAATTAGCGGCTCAAACTAACCCAGAGCTGGCTCAATTTATTGAAGAGTGCAAAAACAGCACCACTTCAGAAGCCGATTTGGCCACCATGGAAAAACGCGGTGTAGCAACAGGCCTTTACGCGATTCACCCCATCACTGGCAAACAAGTGCCTATTTGGGCGGCGAACTTTGTACTGATGAACTACGGCACCGGCGCCGTAATGTCAGTCCCTGGCCACGACCAACGCGATTACGAATTTGCTAAAAAGTACAATCTGCCCATCGAAGCAGTTATCAAGCCTGTTGATGGCGAGTTAGACATCAGCGAAGCGGCTTACACCGAAAAAGGCGTACTGTTTAACTCTGGTGAGTTCGACGGTTTAGACTTTGACGGCGCCTTCAATGCCATCGCCGACAAGTTAGTGGCTGAAGGTAAAGGCAAACGCCAAGTCAACTACCGTCTGCGCGACTGGGGTGTATCACGTCAACGTTACTGGGGCGCACCTATTCCTATGGTGACCTTAGCCGACGGCACTGTTATTCCAACGCCTGAAGATCAACTGCCAGTTATTCTGCCAGAAGATGTGGTGATGGATGGTATTCAAAGCCCAATCAAGGCCGACAAAGAATGGGCGAAAACCCAAGTTAACGGCCAAGATGCGCTGCGCGAAACCGATACCTTCGATACCTTTATGGAATCTTCTTGGTATTACGCCCGTTACTGCAGCCCACAAGCAGACCAAATGTTAGATCCGACTAAGGCTAACTACTGGTTACCAGTAGATCAGTATATTGGTGGTATCGAACACGCTTGTATGCACTTGTTATACTTCCGCTTCTTCCACAAGTTGCTGCGTGATGCGGGTCTAGTGAACTCTAACGAGCCAGCGAAACAACTGCTGACTCAGGGCATGGTTTTAGCCGATGCCTTCTACTACACCAACGACAAAGGTGCCCGTGTATGGGTGTCTCCGCTGGATGTAGTGACCACAGAAAAAGACGATAAAGGCCGAGTCACCAAAGCCATCGATAAAGACGGTAACGAACTGGTTTACACCGGTATGTGCAAGATGTCTAAGTCGAAAAACAACGGTATCGACCCACAGGTGATGGTAGAGAAATACGGTGCCGACACAGTTCGTCTGTTTATGATGTTCGCATCACCACCAGAATTAACGCTGGAATGGCAAGAGTCTGGCGTTGAAGGCGCACACCGCTTTATCAAACGTCTGTGGAAACTGGCCAGCGATTATGTGGCTCAGGACAACAGCGAAGCCTTAGACGTTAGCAAATTAACTAGCGAGCAAAAAGCGCTGCGCCGTGAAGTACACAAGACCATCGCTAAGGTGACCGATGATATCGGCCGTCGCCAGATGTTCAACACTGCGGTTGCCGCCGTGATGGAACTGATGAACCACCTGCAAAAAGCGCCACAAACCACAGGTCAAGACCGAGCCATTATCGGTGAAGCTTTAACTGCGGTAGTGCGTTTACTGTACCCAATCATCCCACACGTGAGCTTTACCCTGTGGAACGAACTGGGCAACACCAACAGCATCGAAGACAGCCAATGGCCTGTTGTCGATGAATCTGCTCTGGTAGAAGACAGCAAACTCATCGTGGTACAAGTGAACGGTAAAGTGCGCGCTAAGATCACTGTCGCTGCCGATGCTGACCAAGCGTCAGTGGAAGCGCTGGGTATGGCGGACGAGCAAGTCATCAAGTACTTAGATGGTGTTACGGTTCGTAAAGTTATCTATGTACCCGGTAAACTGCTCAGCATCGTTGCCAACTAACATCGTTGCTGTGATAAACGGATGCTGTCCACAAGACAAACAGGAAACCGCGAAAACTTATGCTAATTAAACGCTTAGCTTTCGCAATCATGGCGCTGGTCATTATGACCAGCGCAGGTTGCGGTTTTAAGCTTCAACGTAGCTACCAAATCCCCGAGCAGCTCAATCAACTCAGTTTGAGCAGCTCGGACGAATACAGCGAACTCACCCGTTTGGTGCGTGAGCGGTTACGTTTGAACAACGTCAAGATTGTCGATGCTGCCAATGATGTGCCAGTGTTAAGGCTCATCACCGACTCCTTAGAGCGTTCTACCCTGTCACTTTACCCTACGGGCAATGTGGCTGAGTATGAGCTTATCTATTTCGTCGAATTTGCCGTGGCCTTGCCGGGCAAAGAGGCGCAGCCTTTCAAGATTGAAATTCGCCGCGATTACTTAGACGACCCTCGCACCGCACTGGCGAAAAGCCGTGAGATGGAACTGTTAGTCAAAGAAATGCGTATCCAGGCGGCCGACCGGATCCTGCAATCCATGGCCAGCACAGAGGTGAATTAATGCAGGGTCCAAATTAATGTGGAACTGCAATAAAATGTGGAGAGTGATTTAAATGCGTGTTTATCCTGATCAACTCTCCCGCCATCTCAATCCGCTTCACGCTTGCTACCTGATTTTTGGTGATGATCCTTGGTTGCTCGAAACCTCCAAGGATCAGATCCGCCAAGCAGCCAAACGCCAAGGGTTTGAAGAGCGCGTTCAGTTAATTCAAGAAACGGGTTTTAACTGGGGTGACTTGACCCAAGAATGGCAATCCATGAGCCTGTTTTCTAGTCGGCGCATCATTGAGCTAACACTGCCCAACGCAAAACCCGGTGCTGATGGTTCGGCGGCGCTACAAGCGTTACTACAAACGCCAAATCCCGATGTGTTGCTGATCCTCGAAGGCCCCAAACTCGCCAGCGAGCAAACCAATAGCAAGTGGTTCAAAACCTTGGATAGTTTAGGGATTTATTTGCCCTGCACTACGCCAGAGAGCGACCAATTCAGACGTTGGCTCGACTCACGAATTGCGCACTTTAAGCTGAATTTACAACCCGATGCGCGCGCTATGCTGTACACACTCTACGAAGGGAATTTACTCGCCGCCGATCAGGCCATGCAGTTGCTGCAACTGTTAAGCCCAAGCCAGCCCATCGGCGCCGACGAATTAAGCCATTACTTTGAAGATCAATCCCGCTTTACTGTGTTTCAGCTCACCGATGCACTGCTGAATAATCGTCAAGACAGTGCTCAGCATATGCTGGCCCAGCTCAACGGTGAAGGCACGGCCATGCCGATTTTACTCTGGGCCTTATTCAAAGAGCTGCAGTTACTGCTTAGCCTCAAGAGTGAACAAGCCCAAGGCGCGCCCTTAAATAGCTTGTTTGGTAAACATCGAATTTGGGATAAACGCAAACCCTTGTACCAGACCGCGTTGCAGCGCTTAAGCCTCACCCAAATCGAACATATGCTTGCCTTCGCGTCTAAGCTGGAGCTAAACCTTAAGCAATTAGGCCATGAAGATTGGACAGGGCTTAGCCACCTGTGCTTATTATTCGATCCTAAGGCCCACGGCCATTTGGCCCATATCAGCTTAGATTAAGGCTCTGACTGAATGCGTATCGGTATTTTAGGCGGCACCTTCGACCCCATACATTACGGCCATATTCGCCCCGCGATGGAAGTCAAAGCCAGCCTCAAGCTGGATAAAATCCTGCTGATGCCCAACCATATTCCGCCGCATAAAAACACCACCCACTCGAGCACGGCGCAGCGGCTCGAAATGGTCGCGCAGGTATGTGAGGCATTAACCGGTTTTGAGCTTTGTGATATCGAAGCTAAACGCGACAGCCCATCCTATACGGTTGTCACCCTTCAGCAGTTAAGTCGGCTTTATCCCGATGACGAACTGTTTTTTATTATGGGGATGGATTCGTTTATTCACCTGCAAAGCTGGCATAAATGGCTGCAACTGTTTGAATTAGCCAATATTGTGGTATGTCAGCGCCCGGGCTGGCATTTAGCCGAAGGGCACCCAATGCAGCATGAACTCAGCGCACGTCACGCAACGCTTGAAGCCTTAAGTCACTCAAGCGAGCCGCAACATGGGCGCATCTTTACCGTCGACATCAGCCCACAGGATATTTCGTCCACTCAAATTCGCTCACAGCTGGCCATGGGGGAAATTCCACAGGACGCCCTCCTACCCGTCACTCTAAATTACATTCAAAAACAACGGCTTTATTTTTCTTAGGCTGAAAATCAAGCGCTAAGAGTACAAACTCAGCCGCTAAGATCGCTAAGAGAATGTATTCCCCCGCTTAAGACTGATATACTAGCGCGCTATTTAAAATGAATGAGGTACATCAGCGTGCAGAGCGCCGAATTAAAGCAGTTTGTTGTCGACAAAATCGACGATTTAAAAGCCCGTGACGTCGTGGTTATCGATGTCAGCAACCAATCTAACATCACCGACTATATGGTGATTTGTTCAGGTACATCTAAAACTCACGTGAAAGCGATCGCCGAAAACCTCGTGCTCGAAGCGAAAGCCGCTGGCATTCCACCAATCGGTATCGAAGGCCGCGACAGCAGCGAATGGGTATTGGTGGATATGGGCAACGTGATCCTGCATGTTATGCAAGACCAAACCCGCGATTTCTACCAGCTTGAAAAGCTCTGGTCAGAAAAGCAAGCCTAATGAAGTTGCAACTTATCGCAGTAGGGACACGGATGCCCGATTGGGTCACCCGCGGCTTTGAAGAGTACCAACGCCGCTTCCCCCGAGATATGGCACTGGAACTTATCGAAATCCCTGCCGGCAAGCGCGGAAAAAACGCTGATATCGTTCGTATCCTGCAAAAGGAAGGCGAGCAAATGTTAGCGGCAATCCCTAAGGGCAATCACATTGTCACCTTAGATCTTCCCGGCAAAAACTGGACTACGCCAGAACTGGCGACCGCCATGAACAAATGGCAACTCGATGGTCGTGATGTGAGTTTACTGGTTGGCGGCCCCGAAGGCTTAGCGCCCGCCTGTAAGGAAGCAGCCCATCAGAGTTGGTGCCTGTCGGCATTAACCCTGCCCCATCCTCTGGTGCGGATTGTGGTTGCCGAAAGCTTATACCGCGCGTGGAGCGTGAACACCAATCACCCTTATCACAGAGAATAGCGGGATCTTGATGTTAACGAGTGTCAACCACCCGGATGGGATCAGCTGGAGATAGCCTAAGTGTCGCCAAAAAAGCGGATAACCATGCACGACCACGCCGCCGAGGCGTCACTGTTTAAGCGCCGTGCGCTGTTCACTTTTTTTTGTGTAGTCGCCCTCCTGAGCGTGTTGGTGACCAATCTTTATCACCTTCAGGTTGAATCCTATAAAGATTACGCAACACGTTCTAATGACAACCGTATTCGTGTCGTGCCCATCGCTCCAAGCCGTGGCCTGATTTACGACAGAAACGGCGTACTCCTCGCCGAAAACCAACCCTTTTACTCCCTCGATCTGGTGCCTGAGAAAATTGCCAATATGTCCGAGACCTTGGACGAGCTAGGCAAGTTAATCGAAATCACCCCAGATGAGCGCGAAACCTTTACCGACGCCTTAAAGTTTCACCGCCGCTTTAAGCCGCTTACCCTTAAAAATCAGCTGACTGAAGAACAAGTGGCGATTTTTAGCGTGAACCAGCATCGCTTTCCCGGTATTTCCGTCGAGGCGGGTTTAAAGCGTAACTACCCCTATGCGAGCCAGCTCACCCATGTGCTGGGCTATGTAGGCAAAATCAACACCCGCGATCGCGCCCAATTGGAGCGTAACGATCAATGGAAGAACTATGCCGCCACCAAGGATATTGGTAAGCAAGGCATTGAAAAGTTTTATGAATCTCTGCTACACGGCACGCCGGGTCACCTCGAAGAAGAAGTGAACAACCGCGGCCGAACTATCCGTACCCTTAAAATCGTACCGCCGGAGCCGGGGCAAGATATTTACTTAACCCTAGATTTGCAATTGCAGCAAAAGGCGGTGGAATTACTCCAAGGTCACCGTGGCTCAATTGTCGCTATCGACCCGAGGGACGGCGGCATCTTAGCCCTAGTCTCAAGCCCTAGTTACGACCCGAATCAGTTCGTTCAAGGGATTAACAGCAAAGATTACAGTGATTTATTAAACGATAAATCTCGCCCACTGATTAACCGCGCGACCCAAGGTCAGTATGCGCCAGCTTCGACGGTCAAACCCATTATCGCCCTACTGGGGTTAGATGAAAAAGCCGTCACCGAACACACTCGTATTTGGGACCCTGGCTTTTGGCAAATCCCTGGCGTTGAGCGTAAATACCGCGACTGGAAACGTTGGGGCCATGGCTGGGTGAACGTCTACAGCGCCATCGTGGAATCCTGCGATACCTACTTCTATGAATTGGCTTATAAAATCGGTGTCGATCCTATCGCCCGCTTTATGGAGCAATTCGGCTTTGGACAAAATACCGGTGTCGATATTTTCGAAGAGTCGGCGGGCAATATGCCATCGAAGGACTGGAAACGCTTAAAATACAACCAAGCTTGGTATATTGGTGACACCATTTCTGTCGGTATCGGCCAAGGTTACTGGACCGCCACGCCATTGCAATTGGCCAGCGCCACCGCCATTCTCGCCAACGATGGCCGCCGCTTCCCGCCACATTTGTTAAAGTCGATTAAGGATAATACGGCCAAAATTGACTCACCAATTAACGAGTTACCGCCGATTGAGCTTAAAAATCCGCGCAACTGGAAAATCATTAATGAAGCGATGCGCCAAACGGCTCATAAGTCTCGCTTCACCGACGCCAGTTACACGGCTGCGATGAAAACCGGTACGGCGCAGGTCATTGGCGTGGCCGAAAACACTAAGTACGATGCCAATAAAATTGCCGAGCATTTCCGCGATAACGCCCTCGTGGTCGCCTACGCGCCCTTTGAAGATCCTAAAATCGTCCTCGCTGTGGTAATGGAAAACGCCGGCTGGGGTGGCGCAAACGCAGGCCCAGTCGCCCGCGCTATGCTCGATGAATACATGCTAAGAGACACTTGGAAACCAACGCCATGAGTGCCCATCAACGTCAAAACATCTGGCAACGATTGCATATCGACTTGCCCTTACTGCTCGGCCTGTTTGCCGTCATGGGCTTTGGCCTGTTTGTTATCTACTCCGCCAGCGGTGAAGATCTTGGCATGATGGAGCGTCAACTGTTTAGGATGTTTTTATCCCTAGGCATTATGTTTACTATGGCGCAGATCAATCCCGAGGCGCTCAAACGCTGGGCCCTACCGATTTACCTTGCGGGGATTGTGCTGCTGCTTGGGGTACATTTTTTTGGGGAAATTAACAAAGGCGCACAGCGCTGGTTGAACTTAGGCTTTATGGAGTTTCAGCCTTCGGAGCTGATTAAACTCGCCTTCCCCATTACTATGGCTTGGTATATCAGTAAGTTCCCTCTGCCACCGAAGAAACGCTACCTTGCGGGCGCAGCGGTGATCCTCTTAGTGCCGACGCTTTTAATTGCCAAACAACCTGACTTAGGCACCTCGATTTTGGTTGCCGCATCGGGCATTTTCGTGCTGTTTTTATCGGGCATGAGCTGGGCAATTGTGGGCGGTTTTATTGCCGCCGTATTAGCCTTCTTACCGATCCTTTGGTACTTCCTGATGCACGATTACCAAAGAACCCGCGTATTGACCCTACTCGATCCAGAGCAGGATCCCTTAGGTGCGGGTTACCATATTATCCAATCGAAAATAGCCATCGGCTCTGGTGGCCTCTGGGGTAAAGGTTGGCTCGATGGCACTCAATCCCAATTAGAATTTATCCCCGAACGTCACACCGACTTTATCTTTGCGGTGATCGGTGAAGAGTTTGGCCTGATAGGCAGTATTATCCTGCTCCTGATGTATCTGTACATCATCGGACGCGGCTTAGTCATCGCCTCTCGGGCGCAAACTAGCTTTGCCAGACTCCTTGCCGGCAGTATCACATTGACTTTCTTCGTTTATGTTTTTGTGAATATTGGTATGGTTTCAGGTATCCTGCCTGTGGTGGGTGTACCTTTACCCCTTGTCAGTTATGGTGGCACTTCCATGCTGACATTGATGACAGGGTTTGGCATTCTTATGAGCATTCATACCCATAGACGTTTTGTAGATAGATAATTTTTAGGGACTTCTTAATGCCTATTCTTCGAGCTTGTTTGGCTCCACTGGCAGTGCTTTGCCTCAGTTCATACCTCATTGGCTGCTCAACAGCGAACGAGCCAGCAACAACGACACCGCCACCAAGCGCGGCCGTGACCACACAGGCGCCAACACCTGTATTGCCCGAGGCCTTAAAGGCGGAGTTTATTAAAACCCAAATGGCACAAGGCTTTACTCAAGCCGAAGTGGAAAGTTTCTTGGCCAAAGCCAACTACAACCAAGCGGTTATCGATGCGATTTCTCGCCCTTGGGAAGCTAAGCCTTGGCACCAGTATTATCCGATTTTCCTCACCGAGAAACGCCTCAACGCGGGCCTAGCCTTCTGGAAAAAACACGAGGCGACGATTGCCAAAGCTGCCACTCAATACCAAGTTGAGCCACAAATTATTGTGGCCATTATTGGTATCGAAACCTTCTATGGTCAGTACACGGGCAATTATCCGGTAATCGACGCGCTCTATACCTTAGGGTTTTATTACGAGCCAAGAGCCACTTTCTTTCGCAAGGAATTTGGCGAGCTGATGAAGCTGGTAAAAGAAGAACACTTAGATATCAATAGCCTCAAGGGTTCTTACGCTGGCGCCATGGGCTTTGGTCAGTTTATTCCGTCAAGCTACCGCCACTATGCCGTGGATTTTGATGGCAGCGGCAACCGTGATTTACTCCAGAGTCCAGAGGATGCCATTGGCAGTGTTGCCAATTATTTCCATGAACACGGCTGGCAATTGCACGCGCCCGTTGCGCTTCCTTTAGTGAACAGCAGTGCCAATGCGCCTAAAGCCAAAGTGTGGGCCGGCGAGAAGTTGCAGTACAAGGTTTCTGATATTCTCTCCCCAAGTTTATCGCTGGCCACCGCCCGCGATTTAAATGCCTCGCAAAAGGCCATGCTTATCGAGCTGGAACAAGTGGATAGCAAGGACTACTGGTTAGGACTCAATAACTTTTATGTGATCACCCGTTATAACCGTAGCCCTTTGTATTCCATGGCCGTTTACCAATTTAGCCAACAACTGAAGCAACAACATGACGCTAAGAAATAATCTTTTACAGCTCTTGATGCTCGGCTGCTGTTTTGCGCTCGCGGCCTGCTCGAGTTCTAATTCTGGCTCGGCCAGCGAGAAGAACAAGAACATGGATCCCAACAAGGGCCGCTATGCGCTAAAAAACGATAAGATGCCCATCAATCCACCCAATGTGGATCATGTGCCAAACGCGACCCCAAAATACGAGCCTTACAGCCGTCGCGGTAATAAACCTTACACGGTTTATGGTGAGTCCTATACGGTATTAGATTCGGGCCAAGGCTTTTCCGAGACTGGCCGCGCCTCATGGTACGGTGAGAAATTCCACGGCTATGAGACATCGAATGGCGAGCCCTACGACATGTATGGCATGTCTGGTGCACACAAGACATTGCCATTGCCAAGCTATGCTCGCGTCACTAACTTAGATAACAATAAGCAGGTCATTATTCGGATTAATGATCGTGGCCCTTTCCATTCGGACCGGATTTTGGACTTATCCTACGCCGCCGCTTATAAGCTGGGTATGTTAGGCACAGGTACCGCGCGAATTAAGCTGGATGTGATCTATATTGGCACTCAGGCCGCGACACAATCGGCTATCGCCAGTATTCAATCCTCAGGCAATCATTACATACAATTGGTGGCTTCAAAGGATCAGCATAGGCTGAACAAAATGGCGAAGGATCTGGAGAAGAAATATCAGGTCAAGACCCGTGTACAACCGGCAAACAATATGTATAGACTACAGCTCGGTCCAATTGGCCAAACCGAACTGGCCGACCGATTACTCAATAAAGTGAAACAAGACGGTTACCCCGAAGGCTATATGGTTTTGGAGTAGTGACCGCTCACTATAAGATATAGATTTAGCTTAAAAATACCCCAGATGAAGGAACCTTCACTGAAAACCTTTGTCGAAGGGTGGTATACTCGCGAAACTATTTTGCCTTTTCTTTCAATACAACCAAAAAGACGTGCTAAGTTAATGATGAATTTTGTAAAAAGTCCCATTAAAACATTGCTGCTAATTTCGAGTGTTTCTCTTCCTGTTTATGCTGCGCAGCCGATTGTTACCCCTGATGCACCTACAGTTGCCGCCAAGGCTTACGTCTTGATGGATTATTACTCGGGCCAAATCATTGCCGAAGAAAATGCCTACGAAAGCTTAAACCCAGCCAGCTTAACGAAGATGATGACCAGTTATGTGATTGGTCAAGAAATCAAAGCCGGTAACGTATCCCCAGATGATGATGTGACCATCAGTAAAAATGCGTGGTCGAAGAACTTCTCTGACTCATCAAAAATGTTCATCGAAGTGGGTAAAACCGTTAAGGTTTCCGACTTAAACCGCGGCATCATCATCCAATCGGGTAACGATGCCTGTGTGGCCATGGCCGAACACATTGCTGGCACCGAAGGCGCCTTCGTCGACATGATGAACTCATGGGCGAAGCAGCTTGGCATGCGTGACAGCTACTTCGAAAACTCCCACGGTTTAGACTCTGAAAACCACAAATCAACCGCCTACGATATGGCGTTATTAGGTGCCGCACTTATCCGTGACGTGCCTGAAGAATACCGTGTCTACAGCGAAAAATATTATACCTTCAACGGTATCAAGCAATATAACCGTAACGGTCTGCTGTGGGATAACAGCATGAATGTCGACGGTATCAAAACCGGCCACACCTCTGGCGCGGGTTATAACTTAGTTGCATCTGCCACCAAAGACGGTATGCGTTTAATTTCAGTGGTCATGGGCACCCAGAGTGAAGCCGCCCGTAAAGCCGAAAGTAAAAAGCTGCTGACCTATGGTTTCCGTTTCTTCGAAACCGTAACCCCTTACAAGGCGGGCGACAGCTTCGTGACCCAACAAATTTGGTACGGCGATAAGAGCACTGTCGATTTAGGTGTCGCAACTGATACCCCAATAACCATCAGCCGTGGCCGTGCGAAAGACTTAAAAGCCAACTTCGAACTGACTAAGCCACTGGATGCACCACTGAAAAAAGGTGAAACCGTTGGCCGCTTATACTTCCAGTTAGATGGCAAAGATATTGCGCAATTCCCGCTGGTTACCCTGCAAGAAGTCAATGAAGGCAGCTGGTTCAGCAAATTAGTTGATTACTTTAAGCAACTGTTTTCTGGTTGGTTTAGCTAATCGGAATCACAAAAACTAAGCCACCTTCGGGTGGCTTAGTTGTTTTTGGGGGAGTATCGCCCTTGAATCGGGTATAATCGTCACCATATAGTTCCCATTAAAATGGTTATAGAGCACGACTATGTTAAACACGAAATTTGATGAACTCATGGAGTTCCCCTGCGCCTTCCCCTTCAAAGTGGTTGGCGATGCCCACGAAGCCCTGACCGACAGAGTCGTTGCCGTAGTGCAAAGACACGCCCCAGGTGATTATTCACCTACGGTTAAGGCCTCAAGCAAAGGTAGCTACTACTCTGTGACCATCCGCGTCACAGTGACCAGCAAAGATCATATTGAGACTCTGTACACTGAGCTTGCCGGTATCGAAGGCGTACGCCGCGTACTATAAGTATTCCTCAAGGCCATGAAATGTGATCTGTCTTACATTTATGGTCAAGAGGCGTATAATAGCGCCACTCAATTCTAGGGGAGAGGTTGCCCTTGCAAGACACCACTTTGCATATTCGGCATCTGGGACAACAGGATTACGAGTCTGTGTGGCATGCGATGCAGCATTACACCGACACACGTAACAGCGATAGCCCAGACGAACTGTGGATCGTTGAACATCCACCCGTATTTACCCAAGGCCAAGCAGGTAAAAGCGAACATATTTTGAATCCGGGTGATATTCCCGTGATCCAAGTGGATCGTGGCGGCCAAGTGACTTACCACGGGCCGGGACAATTAGTTGTCTACCCTCTCCTCGATATTAAACGCAGCAAGATTGGCGTCCGTCAGCTCGTGACCCATATCGAGCAAAGCATTATCGATATGCTCGCCAAATACGATATCAATGCCTACGCCAAGGCCGATGCGCCGGGCGTGTATGTGGATCAGCGCAAAGTCGCCTCTTTAGGGCTTCGCATTCGTAAGGGCTGCTCCTTCCACGGCTTAGCATTGAATGTCGATATGGATCTAGCGCCGTTTCGCCGTATTAACCCCTGCGGTTATGCTGGGCTTGAAATGGTGCAATGCAAGGAACTGGGCGGCCCACAAACCGTGATAGAAGCAGGCGACCAACTCATTATTACCCTTAGCCAACTATTGGGCTACCAACAACTAGTTCATCATCAAGGATTAGCAGCGTCATGAATAGGCCTGAACGTTTACAACCCGGAGTCAAATTAAGAGATGCCGATAAGGTCTCGCGCATTCCGGTTAAAATCGTGCCCTCTGAGCGCGAAACCATGTTACGCAAACCCGATTGGTTAAGGGTCAAACTGCCCGCTTCTAACCAACGCATTCTCGAGATCAAGCAAGCATTACGTTCGAACGGTCTGCACTCGGTCTGTGAAGAAGCTTCCTGCCCTAACTTGGCAGAATGCTTTAACCACGGCACCGCGACCTTTATGATTTTGGGCGCAATTTGTACTCGCCGCTGCCCATTCTGCGACGTAGCCCATGGCCGTCCATTGAAACCTGATGCAGAAGAGCCGGTCAAACTGGCGCAAACCATTCGCGATATGAAGCTGAAATACGTGGTCATCACCTCTGTTGACCGCGATGACCTGCGTGATGGCGGTGCCCAGCACTTTGCCGACTGTATCCGTGAGATCCGTAAACTCAATCCTGAAATTAAGATTGAGATCTTAGTGCCCGATTTCCGTGGTCGTATCGACGCCGCCCTCGACATTCTGTCGACCGAGCCGCCTGATGTGTTCAACCACAACCTCGAAACAGCGCCTATGCATTACCGCAAAGCGCGTCCGGGTGCGAACTATCAGTGGTCACTCGACCTACTGAAGCGCTTTAAAGAGCGTCACCCTAATGTGCCGACAAAATCGGGACTGATGATGGGTCTAGGTGAAACCAACGAAGAAATCGCTCAAGTGCTGCGTGACCTACGTGAGCACAAGGTCGAAATGTTGACCTTAGGCCAATATCTGCAACCGTCTAAGTTCCACCTGCCGGTTGAGCGTTACGTGTCACCAGCCGAGTTCGATGAGCTTAAAGTCCTTGCCGATGAGCTTGGCTTTACTCACGCCGCCTGTGGTCCATTAGTGCGTTCAAGCTACCATGCAGACCTGCAAGCTCAAGGTAAAGAAGTAAAGTAATCTTCGCTTGGAATAAAGTAAAAAAACCAGCCCATAAATAGGGCTGGTTTTAGTCTCGAGATATTATTTCTTCACGGGAGTCGGTTGTGGTAATTGATATTTACCGTCGATCACATCCTGCTTAGGGCGATATACCCGCATACCTAAATACCAATTATCCGAAGGTGTATCTAATAGATTATCCACATTGCCACAGGTTTCCTTAGAGCCGAAATGCAAAGTGAAGGTCCCATCGGCATTAAACTTAATACTGCGGTCATTCAGATTTGACTGTCCTTCATGCAAGTATTTATCTGCACCATACATAGTGAAGGAGAAGAATCCTAACTTATTAAACCCCGGAACCTGATAAGTGGCCGAATAACAAATATTCTTTGATAACCCATAGTCACGATAAAGGTACATAGCATCCTGCGGCGGTAATAATCCCAATGCGACGGAAACACCCATTTTCTGTTTTTCAGGATCTAAAGTGCCATGGGCGCCAGAGGTTTCATTAAAATTGGGCAACTTGGCCGCTTTCTCTTGATATTCGGTGCGTATACTATCCACACTCTTTAAATCCCATTCCCGCGGATGATACTCTTTAACCTCAACGCCTTTTGGAAAAGTGACCTTAATTTGATCTTGTAGCGTATTCACATACTTAATGTCGTTGGGATCTTTAGTATCCACTTGAGTACGCACCACAATCGCTACAAATTCGGTCTGAGATTTAATTTCATGATCACCCGCGCCGTAAAATACTTGGTCAATATAATGATCACTTTGGAGGATCATGGCCGATTGATATCGATGATCTTTGGATTCGGGCAAGGTGATCACTGTTCCCTTTGGCACATAGAAAATCCCGAACGAATACACTGTATCGCGATTCATCGTCACAGCGGGTTGTTGGTCAAGCGCAATTAAATTACGGTCATGTCTAAACTTATTGGCCCCTGCAGTTTTATATATATTGGCAAAGGAAATATCGACTTCTGCTTCAACATAATTATCTGTTGTCACTGGGATCACTTGATTGTCGTTCGCCTGTACAGAGGTAACACCTAATACTGCTGACACTACTAACAAAGATATCGCGGTTTTCTTTAACATCGTTCGTTTCTCCATTCACACAAATAGATTTAGCATCTAGGTCCATGGCAATCCAAGTTAATACTAGTCGAGCCAAAAACCAAGCGCATCGTCAATAAGTGATATAATAGACAGCACATTAGGAATTCGAGGATATTCATCCTTGAATTAAATTCAATTTGTGGATACTACTGATGCGTCTCGATCTTGATTTCAATCTGCTTAAAACCTTAGTCGTCTTAGCGGACAAGAAAAGCTTGAAAAAGGCCGGAGTCACTTTGGGTTTAACCGACAGCGCCGTCAGTAAACAACTCGCTCGTCTCAGGGAACAGTTAAACGACGAGTTATTTATTCGACTCGCAGGGCAATTTGAACCCACCAGTTATACTCTATCCATTCTACCTAAACTCAAATTAGCGCTCACAGATCTCGAAGAGGCGATTCAGCCCAATCAGTTCGATCCCCTAAGCTATGCCGATCCCATTCATATTGCGCTACCGGATCTGGTGATGGAAAGATTTGGCTTAGCGTTATACCAATCGTTGCAGCAACAGCTACCACAGGCCAGCATCACTCTTCATGCGTGGGGAGATGAAACGGAAAATAAACTGGTGTCAGGGCAGATGACTCTAGGAGTGCATTTACTCACAGGGACAAGACTTGCGGGCATTTATCAAAAGAAAATATGTGACGATCAACTCACCATTGCGATAGCGGCGCAGTACGCCGAATATCAATGGAGCCAAGTCAAAAAATGGCCTTTTATCAAGCAACGAGCCATTGGTTGGAATGAGCAAAAATTTCAATTTATCGAGCACTTACAGCAAGCCAAGATAGATTTAAATTATGCCCATGAGATCGATACCGCCTCATTTGCATTAAAGCTTATGAACAATCAAAAAGTCGCGAATGTATTACCACTACGGTTGCAAGGCACGGAATTTGTGCAAGTGAAGGGGGCTGAATTTGTAAATTATCCCGTCGCTTGGGCACTCAATACCCGAGTCACAGACAGGCACTCACCGCTTAACCAATATCTGCTCCAGCTGATAACACAGCTCTTTATCACAAATCCAAAAACCTAAATGGTCAAAGCCTTGGAACGTTCGATTTGAGGACTTCTGTGACATTACTCCAAAGTAATTAAATACTTAAATATTGCTGTCGATTGTGAATAAACACTCATGTTATATAGTCAGATCCATCAAAATCGCATCTTCTTTGCCTTCAGCCAATGGGTAATAGCCCTTGCGACGGCCTGTTTCGACAAAGCCCCGCTTTTGATAAAGTGCGCGCGCGGCAAGGTTTGATTCGCGAACCTCCAGCATCAGCACCACGGCCTTGGTAGCCTTAGCGCCGTCGATAACCGCCGTGAGTAGCAGATGCCCATAACCTCGCCCTTGTTGCGCTGGCGACAAACAAATATCCAGCAGTGTTGCCTCATCAACAATCTGCTGCACAATCGCAAAGCCGAGTAACTCGCCATCGCGTTGCATTAATCCAAGGACGCGGTACAAGTGGCCAAAACAGTCGGCAAGATTATTCTCACTCATAGGATGGGAATGGGCGCTCGCTTCAATGCGCGCCATTTGGCTTACATCCGTTGGCGTCAGGAGCACAATTTGCAACGATTCACTCAGGGTTTTAAGGACTTGATGACTCACGGGAAAATCCAAATTAAAAGGTAACTCACGATAATGTATACAGGGCGACCAATAGAGACTTAAGCCGTTAATTGCTGCTCACGCCACTGGCAGATCTGGGCCCATAAGGCACGCTTTGCCTCACTGCGTGACAGCAAGTCCGCTAAAGGATCTGACACTAACCAAGCTACTCTGGGCCTAACCCTATTGCGGCGTAAATCCCAGACTATGGTTTTGCCCTTATGCGGCTCAGTGTTGAACTCACAGTCGTCCTTACTGATGCCGATTAATCCGAGCACGGTTTCGAGTAAAGGCTCGGCGGCGGGCGTCATCTCGTCTGCATCCCAAACCACTTGATAAGGTCGCACTTTAGTATCGCGAAGCTGCCAGGGAGTAATCTCCATTGCGGCTAAATAGGCTGATTTATTCATGGGGTGATTGGGGTTTCATTCGGCTCTAACACAAGTACAAGGATACCAGCTAAATAGACCGAATGTTATTGTCACGACGCAGGTCTCCATGCAAATCCATCCCAAAATCCCAATTAGGCTGTAAAGATTAATCTATAAATTCGATTTATAGAATCTATTTTAACCGCTTTAGATGTTTAGCTCATTTGATAAGCTATCCCCATTGAGTAGGACAATAGGAGGAATTTCCATGATTAACATCGGCATCAACCAGAGTCACAGAGAAGAAATCGCCGCTGGGTTAAATCAGTTATTGGCCGACAGCTACAGCCTTTACCTTAAGACCCACAGCTTCCACTGGAACGTCACAGGCCCCATGTTCACTAGCTTGCACTTATTGTTTGAACAGCAATATACCGAGCTTGCCTTAGCGGTCGATTTAATCGCCGAGCGAGTGCGCGCATTAGGCGCAAGGGCATTAGGTTCCTATTCGGCCTATGCCAAGTTGACCGAAATCCGTGAAGATCAAGGTGTCACTAAAGCAGAAACCATGATCCGTGAACTGTTAAGCGACCAAGAAGTGGTGATTCGAAACGCTCGAGCGCTCTATCCCTTGGTTAGCCAAGCCAACGATGAAGCAACGGCAGATTTACTCACCCAGCGCATCCAACTCCATGAGAAAAATGCGTGGATGTTACGTAGCTTATTAAGCGAATAACCCTTTCATCATCCCAAGCCAAATGGCCGAGCAGTCACGCGCTCGGCCATTTTTATTAGGCATTTATCGGTACTAAAGCCAATTTAGAGATACTTAAGCCAAGCCTGCTGACTCTGTCCTTTGTAACGGCTAAACCAACGCACGGGGTAATAGAGTAAGGGGATCAAGACTAAGCTTATCAGCCATACCCACCCCATATGTGCTACGCCAAACAGCTCGCCATGGTTTGCGCCAAATCCCCATTTAGCCAGCGAATACAGCAACAGCAGCACATATAAGTGCAAGATATAGAAGAACATAGGCACTGAGCCAAACACTGCTAACCTCTGTCCTACCCAACCTAATACACTGCCTGCGGCAAAATAGCGCTCAAACAGCACTAAGCTATAGAACATTCCGCCCAAGGTCACCAACAAAAAGCTCAGTGATGGCGGATACTTAGTGAGGTTAAATACCGACATTAGGGTTTGGCCTAGAGTATCGCCAAACTGCCAAGGTAGCGTCTCGCCGTAGAGATTGAATCCGCGCAGCAAGCCAAACAGCAGAGCGCAGCCAAGCCCTAGCAATATCAATTTTTGCTGACGCTGCCACGCATCACTCCCTCGGCCAAAGACGGGGCCTGCCACATAGCCCAATAAAATCACGCCAATCCAAGGTAGCGCTGGGTAACTTATCTTCAGTTTAAGCTCGCCCTCGACAATCAAATAACCTCGGTCGTGCAATATGGTCCATAGACTATAGCCCCACTCATCTGGCGTAAAATGAATAGGCGACAATAGGTTATGGCCAAAGACAATCAATAGCCCGAGTAATGCCATCCACAGCCTTGGGAGGTTGATAAGTGCCGCCAGAGCCAACATGCTCAGCCCTATCACCCAAATCACCTGCAACCACAGGGTGTGATAATTGCCCATCCATGAGAAATTAATCACCAGCACCTCGAGGGCGATTAAGAATAGCCCGCGCTTGATTAAAAACTCACGCGCAGAGCGCGGTTCGCCATAACCACGATTGGCATAAAGCCAAGCCGATACCCCAGTTAAAAAGACGAAGACCGGCGCACAAAAGTGCGCCGCAAAACGGCTGACAAACAGCGCCCAGTTGGTAGTGCTTAAATCCATAGGATCGCTCACCTGCATATGCAGGAAAAACCGCTCCCGCACATGGTCGAGCAACATAATCAGCATCACTAAGCCGCGCTTCATGTCGATGCTATTGATCCGCTGACGCCCTTGCAGCTGAGGCTTATCAGGCGAAGCGGCGGGTGTCACTGTGGCATTAGAATTCATAGCTGACACTCACTTTAACGTTACGTGGCTCACCCGGCACAGCCCACAGCGCCGAATAACTGCTGGCGATATAGTGCTCATCCAGCAGGTTATCGACATTGAGCGCAAGACTGAGGTTTTCACCAAGCCGAGTTGTGAAGAACATTCCAAGCAGCTGATAACTCGGTAATTGAAAACTCGGATCGGCCGAATCGCCCAAGCGTGAGTCCACATAACGCCAACTCAGCCCTAAATGACCGTCGATAGATAGATCATTTAAGTCCTGTTTGAGAATGATACTGCCCGTGTGTTTTGGCACATTGACCAGTGGACTGCCCGCCGGAATTAACACGCCCCAATCTAGATTCAGACTGTCGTTCGCCGTGCGGGTATTCAGGTAGGCATAGGACAAGGTCGCTTGTAAGCTCTCGGTCAACTCGGCCGCGACATCCAATTCAATCCCCGTGCTCTTGGCTTCACCAAGGGTCGCCGAAAAGCCGACATTGACGGGATCTGAGGTCAAGATATTGCTCTTTTGCGCATCAAACCAAGCCACACTGCCATTGACGGGAAGCTCAAACCAAGTGCTATTGAACTTAACCCCCAACTCGACGGATTTGCTCTCCTCTGGCTCGAAGGGATTACCCGCATAATCAGTGCCTGAAAGCGGTAAAAATCCTTCCGAATAGGAGCCATAGACACTTAACGCCTCAGACCATTGATACACTAATCCGACTTTCGGGCTGACTCTGTGGTCGTTTTGTTCCGACAGACTCGCGTTCACCTGCTCTGAGATTTCTTGGGAATAACGGTCAAACCTTAACCCTAAATGCAGTTTCCAGTGCTCAGTTAACTCCAATTGATCCTGTAAATAGGCACCCCAAGCATCTTGAGTCTCTCGGTTTTCATACAACAGACTCACCTCAGGCTGAGCAGCGCCATATTGGGGGGTAAAAATATCGATAGCATAGGCGCCCTTCTGGCCTCGATAACGGTAAAGCCCTGTTTTCAGTCGATAATGATAGGCATCTGTCCCGAGCAGCAGATTGTGCCTTATGCTGCCAGTATTAAACTGACCGCTGAGTTCAGCCCGCACTGAATGGTCTTCAGAAGCGTAATCTCGATAGCGATGCTGACGCGTCAGAGTACGGCCATCGTCATATAAGGATTGACGTCCCTTTGCTAATTCGGCATCCGATGAGTAGCCATTTAAACTCGAATCGCGATAGTTATAACCCGCGGTAAGCGACCAATCCTCATTCAATTCATACTCATAGGTAAACTGATGCCCAGTCGCATCCACTTTTGTTGGCCCATCATTGGGCTCACCCAAGTAACGCCAACGGGGCACGGTATTAAAGTCGTTATTGAGCACCACTACGCCACGGTCAAATAACTGTTCTTGCTTAAGATATTCAACCTCATACAGGAGCGATGACTTATCCGACAGTTGCCAGCGCAGCGATGGTGTGACGATTTTTTTATCACTAAACACATAATCGCGAAAACTGTCATGCTCCTGCCAAGCACCATTGATCCTAAAGGCTAAGGTATCGGTCAGCCCCGAGGTAAAATCCCCTTCTAACCGATATTGATCGAAACTCCCCGCGGACGCTTTTAAATAGCCCTGCGCCTCGTACTGCGGCTTTTTAGTCACAATATTTACAGTGCCGCCGGGCTCCGAGCGTCCATAAAGCGCCGAGCCCGGGCCTTTGAGAATTTCCACATAGGCCACGTTCGATAGGTCTCTGTGGCCGCTAAAACCTCGGCCACCATTAAAACCATTGATTAAATAGCCCGATGGCATGTTTTCATTCCCAGGAAAGCCCCGTAACGAAAAACTATCCCATAACCCACCACCGTTGTTTTGCCGCGCGACACTGGCGGAATAATCCAATAAGTCTTGAAAACGCGTCAGCCCAGTATCTTTAATCAGTTGCTCATCCAGCACAGTAATTGCCTGGGGCAACTCAGTCGCCGGCACATTGCCGCGGTATGCCTGGCGATAATGAATGCTTAAACGTTCGATATCCTCATTAAGTCCAGCGGTATCAGTTGGCACAGCCTCGGCGGCCAATAGGGGAACACTCGCATCCAACGCCAATAACGCTACGCCCAGCACGAATGCCGAGCGCTTTTGAATGACATAAGTAGCCATTTTTACTCCAAAAATAAACAGCATCGGGCACCTTAGTTAAGCCAAGGCGCTCGAAAAATAAGAGAAATAGATAAAAAGCAGGAGTTAGGCTATTAGCGGCGGCGCGCGGCTATGGAAGTGGCGCCTAAATGGCGTCTTAAAGGAAATAACATCAAACTCAACCGAGATAACGCCCTGTTGAGTAACTTGAAAATCTAGCGGAGAGTATGAGATGGCATGCTGCAATTGGTGCTGATGCAAACACAGCGCGCAATGGGCTTTGGTATCATCATTGAGGTGGGAAACACTGTGCACCGCAAACGCAACAGACAGCAACACTAAGATGGCTGCAAGCCATAGTGCCAATCTGCGCCTTGTTTGCATCACAGAGCTCAAACCATACATCCTCAAACCAAAGGGCTTGCGATTGTATGTTAGACCCTACGAAAGTTGCAAATACCTTTACTTAACAAATGTAAGCAAATACGCAGGGGAAATTTTATCGCGCGCAAAATAAAACGGCTCGCATATTTCTATGCAAGCCGTTGTTTTATTTGGCAGGGGTGGCAGGACTCGAACCCGCAACCATCGGTTTTGGAGACCGCTGTTCTACCAATTGGAACTACACCCCTGTTGACGTGGGGCATTATGCTAAAAGCACTCTAAAAGGTAAAGGACTTTTTATAACAAACTTAATTAACTGAGGAATTTTCAAACAAGTTTGCCATCTACTGTTGATTTAATTGGCATAAAGCTGAAAAAGTCGGCATTTACGCTTAGTACTGTATGTGCAAAACCCAATTACTACGGAGTAAATACTGAAGTTTGATGCATTATTTATTGCCTCTCCCAACAAAAGAGTCGTGAAAATGCCTTAAAAGATAAATTAAAGCGCAGCGTGTACCACGCACTCGCGACCCAATCCCATCACGTATGGTTAATCATCAAGGGTTGAGATAAAAATCCGCCGTAAATCATTGTCCCAAAGCTGGATAATTTTGCGGGTCTTATCCTTATTCCAAAAACACTTACCAAACAGGATAAGCCCTGCGCCTTCTAAATCCCGTTTATCTTCGATATTAAAGCGCTTAAACAGTTTAGTTTTGACGGCCTCGATAGGAATACCTATGTCTTTACTGTCGGCGGGGTTAAGCCAAGATAAGGTCGGATCACTATGGGAGATAGTGCCCCAGTACATATGGGGTTTGTTATCCGTCGGATCCGCATCGGCGAAATTTACAAACAGATTCTTCGCCCGCCAGCGATACTTGCGCTCATCATCGGTGTAAACCCAAAGCTCGGAAGTCGCCAGATCCGAGCCACGCAGCAGGCTATGGAGTAACTTTTCTAGCCCTTGGCTCGGAGTACGCTTTGCCGTGATGGCTATCTCGGGCTTATCGGTCGTCACCTGATAGCCAGCTTTGGGCTCCTGCACTGACTCTAATGGCTCGGTATCATTTGCAGTTGTACTTTTGGCTCCAACCTCTTGCTCTTGGAGAGCCTTGACGTTGAGCGCTGAGTCAGATTGTCTCTTATTGGTGGAATTAAGCGAAAAATCGATCACCAAGGCATCGGCGTCGAGCAGTTGTTGCTGCACTTCAAGGGCATCTTGTTCTTCACGGGACTTTTGCGCCGACGGATTAAATTCGATGCAATCGAGTTCATGGTAACGGGAGCCAAAACAGGCGGCCCTACCATCCTTAGATGCTTTACGAAAATAGGCTTTGCCGTAGCAGGCGGGGCAATATAAATGTTGGCGCAAACGCTCAATCTCAGCCTCGGGTAACTGCTGAAACTTGAACACACTGTAGGTGACACCAGCCTGAGCATTAGGGTTGAGTCGTAGTGGCGACGAAGCGTGCTCTGCCGCAGTCTCGGTTGTGAGTACACAAATAGCATCCAACATCGCTCGTCCCCCTAATCCTTATCTTCGCGACCTTTATCTTAAGTCTTAAGCCGGATGAAAATAGCTTGCTAGTCGCGCGGCTAAACTCGGCGGCAATAAGGGTTTATTACCGACAGTCGTTTTGCCATAAAAACCTTGTAGCTTGTCGATTAACTGCCAAAAACAGAGGTTCGCCGCCAATGCATCGAGGGCGGCGTACTGAATTTGCGCTTGGGATAAAGGTACCTGTTGCCAATTCGAGAGGGTAATTTTTTTAGGTTTATCGATGCGTTTATGCAGTAATGCCGCCACCAATTGCCGCGTGCCCATTTCCTTCCCGGCGCCGAGCTGCGCCATCGCCCAATTCAAATCGAGTCGAGGGAAAACCTGAATATCCCAATCCCGTTTCAGCGCTTGGCCATCGCCCCTTAATCCAATCCCCACTTTGAGGATCTGTTCATTTTCGAGTAAAGGTTTAAGCTCAGCAAGCCTCTCACCCAATACCGCCCGCTGAAATAAATAGCAGGTATCTGAGGTCGCCAATTGCACTAAGCTCAAGGGATGTTGAACACCCGGCTCAAAGCTTGCCCGCGTTTCAGTATCAAACCCCAGCACGGATTCACGGCTAAGTTGTTGTAGTGCGGAGGCAAGCGTATCGGGCGTGACTAACTCAACCCGCATTTCGCCCTTTATATCCACCAGCGACAGTGGTTCGAGGTTTGCCAGCTCTGCATCGGTTAATCGCGTCGTTAGGGCGAGTTTTTGCTGAAACCATTGGAACTTAAGTTGCGAATCGGCTGCCGATAAGTCCCCCGCTTGTGACTCGGCTAACCCTGCAAGATATTGACTCCCAGCAGCATCCATCGCCGCGATAAGCTCGTCGGCATGTTCGCCTAATTCCTGACGCAGCCAAGCCAACTTATTGGGAGAAAGGCAATAACGCATTAATTGCATACTTCGTCCTTGAGCGTTGAAATAATCGCCGCGAGCATCTTAGCACTCGCGCAACTCGGGTTAGCTGACTCTATAATGGTCAGCAATAAAGGAGCAAAAACGCATCAGTTACGTAGCTTTTGGAATCCAGTCATCAGCAGTACCGCCACCGCGCCCGCCGCAATGCCAAAGAGCGCGTTAAGAATGCTCGGCGTCAGTAACCCAAGCACTGGGCCGACAACGGCAATGGTTTCCACAAATTGCTCGGCATGGTGGATTTGCTCGCCGACCCAATGTAATCCATGGGTTAGAATGCCGCCGCCCACCATAAACATGGCAGCAGTACCAATAATGGTTAAGCCCTTCATCAACACGGGGGCCGCGCTCAGTAAGCCAAAACCCAACTGACGATTAAAGCGAGTAAAACTCGACTCGCCCTGACGCTGGCTCAGATACAGACCCGCATCGTCCATTTTGACAATCGCCGCCACCAAACCATAAACGCCTATGGTCATCACAATACCGATAATGGCGAGGGTAAAAAATTGCGTCGTCAGCGACTTATCCGCGACTATGCCTAAAGTGATGGCAATAATTTCTGCCGACAACACAAAGTCGGTGCGAATTGCGCCCTTCACCTTTTCCTTCTCATAGGCCGCCAGATCGCTTATCTCGGGTAAGTCAGATTCGGCCTGCTCCGCGTGTTTGTCTTTGCGATGGCTATAGCTGTGGTGTAATTTCTCAAAGCCTTCAAAACATAAAAACAAGCCGCCGAACATCAATAAGGGCGTCACAGCCCAAGGAATAAAGGCGCTGATCAACATGGCCGCCGGCACTAAAATCAATTTATTGCGAAACGAACCTAAGGCGACCGCCCAGACCACGGGTAATTCACGGTCAGCACTCACGCCTGTCACTTGCTGGGCGTTTAAGGCCAAATCGTCCCCTAAAACCCCGGCGGTTTTCTTGGCCGCGACCTTACTCATCACCGCCACGTCATCCAAAATGGATGCAATATCGTCGAGTAAGGTTAATAAACTCGCCCCTGCCATACATGCTCCCTTAAACAAATAATGCTGTTTTTATCAATTCTGCTTTTGCCATAGTAACTTAGTTAGATTAAGTCCGCCTAGCGAATCGTCAATAGCGAAATGGGCTTTATCTTAGGCACATCACTTATTTTAACGAGTTCGCTTAGCGATTAAATCCTTAAGCACGTTAAGCCGAACACTGCATAAGATCACCGCCCAAGATCACAGCTACAGTGCAATAGCACCACACACTTTGATGGAAAAGAGTATACTAAGCCCAGAATTTTTACTCATTTGCCATTACAGGATGTCAACATGACTCAAGATGAAATGAAAAAAGCCGCTGGCTGGGCTGCTCTCAAATACGTTGAGAAAGACAGCATTGTGGGTGTAGGCACAGGCTCAACCGTCAATCACTTTATCGATGCTCTCGCCACCATGAAGGCCGATATTGAAGGTGCGGTATCAAGCTCTGAAGCCTCAACCCAAAAGATGAAAGCCCTTGGCATCCCAGTTTATGACTTAAACAGCGTCGATAAATTATCTGTGTATGTCGATGGAGCCGATGAAATCAACGGCCATATGGACATGATCAAAGGCGGCGGCGCGGCATTAACCCGCGAGAAAATCGTTGCAGCTGTGGCTGAAAAGTTTGTCTGTATCGTGGATAACACTAAACAAGTGGATATTTTAGGTGAATTCCCACTGCCCGTTGAAGTGATCCCAATGGCGCGCTCTTACGTGGCCCGTGAACTGGTCAAACTCGGTGGCGACCCAGTGTACCGTGAAGGCGTTGTCACTGATAACGGCAACGTGATCCTCGACGTTTACAACCTTAAGATCATCAATCCTAAGGAATTAGAAGAGAAGATCAATGCCATCGTCGGCGTAGTCACCAACGGTCTATTCGCGAAACGCGGCGCCGATGTGTTACTGGTTGGCACCCCTGAAGGCGTGAAAACCTTTACCGCTTAAGGCAAGGTGAGTCAAAAGACTCCAATGCGAGAAACAAAAATGCCAGTGCAACTGCACTGGCATTTTTTATTCCCCTAAAACGATGAAGCAATTACCACACTCGAGCCACTAAGCCCTTGAGGTAAAAACCTTCTGGGAAGGCGCTGCCAATAGGGTGATCGCTCGCCTGGCTTAAACGCTCGATAAATTGGATCTCACGCTTAGCATCCACTGCCGCATCGGCAACGATTTTTTGGAACAGATCCGCAGGCATTAATCCCGAGCAAGAGAAGGTCAACAGCACCCCGCCCGGATTTAATAATTGTAGTGCAATCATATTGATATCTTTATAGCCACGGCAGGCGCCATTGAGCTGCGACTTATTGTCGGCAAACTTTGGCGGGTCGAGTACGATCACATCGAAGGTTTTACCCTCATCACGGTACTGACGTAGTAACTTAAACACATCGGCTTCGTTGTAATGCACATTGTCATCATTTAAGCCATTGACTCGCATGTTTAAACGCGCAGTATCGAGGGCAAGCGCCGACACGTCGACGTTTTCAATGCTGGCCGCGCCCGCCTTAGCGGCGTACAGACCAAAGGTGCCCGTGTAGCAAAAACAGTTCAGAACCGATTTGCCCTTCACAAACCGCGCGGCCATGGCACGGTTGTCGCGCTGGTCGAGGTAAAACCCTGTCTTATGACCCTTAGTCACATCGACGGCAATCTTGATACCATTTTCTTCAATAATGACAGGCATTTCAGGCAGTGTGCCATGGAGCAATCCCATAGTAGAGGCTAAGCCTTCTTTCTTGCGGGAATCGACGTCAGAGCGCTCGTAAATCGCACTATCGGGATACAGCTCGGCGAGCACATCGACAATAGTGTCGCGCCATACATCGGCGCCCATGCTCAGCAATTGGCAGACCAACACATTGGCGTATTTATCAATGGTAATACCGGGCAAACCATCGGACTCGGCGGCAATTAAGCGGTAACCGGTTAAGCCTTGCTCACGAATCAGATCGTCGCGTCCCGCTTGGGCACGCAGAATACGGCGCTTAAAAAACTCACGGTCGATTTCTTCTTCGCGGTCAAAAGTCCAAATCCGCACTTGGATTTGAGACTCTGGAGACCAGGCACCACGGCCCAGCCAGTGGCCATCATGGGCAACCACATCGACGGTCTCGCCCGCTTCAGGTTTACCTTTAACGTTGTGGATCCCGTTGGAAAAGACCCAAGGATGACGACGCTCAAGGGACTTTTCGCGACCGGGTTTAAGTTTGATTCTGACTGCCATAGTACCGCCTTAAAAAAGTACCGCCTTGCTAAATTGAACCGCCACAACAAACTGCGTTAAGTTCGTCAGGCGCCGTCTTCAAAAATGGAAGCGGATAATATACCTAATATCGTTTGAGCGCGAGCCATCCACCGTAAACAACGCGCGTCAACCGTCAACAACGCGCGATAGTGCCGCGCTAAGTGATGGCGATCATAGCTTAGTTTTCGCCGTAAAACCCAGTTGTCACAGCCGATTTTTGGCAAGCCAGCGCGATTATCGATGAGATAAACAGCATTTCGCTGAAAGATATTCACCTCCCTTAGGGTCTTATTCCAGTAACAGGACTTAAGCAAAAGCTGCACAAGCAACTAGGCTTATTCCTGTATTTATCCATCCGCTTTATATACTGCCTATTGGTGCTGTCGTTATAAAAGCAAGCTAATCAACAAGATACTCATATCGTCAGATATGCAAAGGAAGAAACCATGAATAAGAAAGCCCAAACCGCACTTTCAGGTGCAGCACTTGCTATGGCCATGGCTGGTATGGCAAGCCAAGTGAATGCTGCAGAACCCATGACCAGCGCCGACAGTAGCGACCTCGTCCACTGTTATGGCGTGAATACCTGTAAAGGCCATAACGACTGTAAAACCGCAGACAATGCCTGCGCTGGCCACGCTAGCTGTAAAGGCAGTGGATTTGTGGCTATGCCATCCAAAAGTTGTGGCGATGTCGGCGGCAAAGTGGCCGATGATTGGGTCGGCAAAATCGCTAATACCGAGCTAGTGCACTGCTATGGCATTAATACCTGCAAAGGCCACAACGACTGCAAGACTGCAGACAATGCCTGCGCCGGACACGCCAGCTGTAAAGGCAGTGGTTTTGTAGCCACCCCAGCTAAAGCCTGTGGCGACTTAGGCGGTAAAGTCGGCGCCTAATACAAATAGGTGTTTATCGATAAAGAAGCGGTCGGAATCTGGGCCGCTTCAGCCACTCAGTCAACATAAGGTTTATACATGGATAAGCAGAGTCTCACTCACCCCACCCTAGGTTTTGGTTTAGGACTGCGAACCCAGCACTTCGATCATGTGCTTAAGCATCAGCCCGAGGTCGACTGGTTCGAGATACTCTCGGAAAACTTTATGGTCGCGGGCGGAAAACCCCGCTATTACCTGAGTGAGATAGCAGAGCGTTATCCGCTGGTGATGCACGGCGTCTCTTTATCCATCGGCAGTACAGACCCACTGAATATGGATTATCTTAAGACGCTAAAACAACTCGCCAATGAAGTGCAGCCCCAATGGATTTCGGATCATATTTGCTGGACTTCCATCCACGGCATCAATAGCCATGACTTACTGCCCCTACCCTACACCGAAGAAACCGTGAGACACGTGGCCGAGCGCATCGGCATAGTGCAGGACTTTTTAGGCCGCCGCATTCTGATGGAGAACGTCTCCAGCTATTTGTCCTACCAAGATTCGACCATGAATGAATGGCAATTTGTTAACGCAGTAGCCGAGGAGGCCGATTGCCTATTGCTATTAGATATCAACAACATCTATGTCAGCGCCCGTAACCATCAGTTTCCCCCAGAGGATTATCTGCTGCAAATCGCGACTAATCGGGTGCAACAATTTCACTTAGCGGGTCACTCGGATTACGGCGACTATGTTATCGACACCCATGATCACGATGTTTGCCCCAGTGTGTGGGAGCTGTATCGGCAGGCATTAACCCGCTTTGGTGGCGTCAGCACTATGATTGAGCGTGATGCCAATATCCCCGAATTTAATGCATTGGAAGCCGAATTGGCGATTGCTCGCAACGTCGCCCGCACCACGTTAGGCGAGTCACATCCACTGGTTTACAGACCGAGGCAGGAGACGGTGGCATGAGTCAGCTTCGCGAGATCCAAAAACAGTTTATGGATTATCTGCTGGCAAGTGCCGCCCAAACGCCGATAGCAGAAACTATAGAGAAATCCTTTAGCGACAAGGTTGCCGAACAAGGTGGCGTTGGCCGTGATATACGGATGCAGATTTACGCCAATGCCTATCGCATTCGCTTAACCGAAGTCCTCGATACCGACCATGAAATACTCGGTCTGTATTTAGGCGATGACTTATTCGCGCGGATGGCCAATGGCTATATCGCCCACCAGCCCTCACGTTTTACCTCGCTACGCCAATTTGCCGATGCCCTACCAGACTACTTAGCCAGCGACGCTTTTTTTAGTCAGTATCCGATTATCAGTGATATCGCCAGATTCGAGCGCCGATTACTCAACGCCTTCGATGCCAAGGATGAACAGCGCGCAAGTTTTGTGGCACTGCAATCCTTACCCGCCGACGCTTGGTCCTATTGCCAACTGCGTTTTCACCCTAGCGTGCAGCTATTTGAATGTGGCAGCAATGCGGTAGAAACTTGGCAAGCCTTAAAGCATCAACAAGTCCCGCCCGCGCCCGATTATCAAGGTAAACGCGCTTGGCTACTTTGGCGCGGCGAGAGTCGTTTAACGGAGTTTATCTCTCTCGCAGAATACCAATTAGCCTTGATTCAAGGATTTATTCACGGGGCCAATATTGCCGAGCAATGCGAATTGATGCTGAACTTTTTTGCGCCAGAAGAGGCCATGCAGCAGCTGTTGCAAGCACTGCAAGCTTGGTTTCAATTAGGCTTGATATTGAGTGTTCAGCCGAACAATTAAAGTTTGAGCAGCTAACGCCGCAGTGCTAATTCCACCATCACGGGCGCATGGTCGGTACTATAGGCATCGCGCTCATATTCGGGCCTGACTAAGTGTCTATCACAGGTCTGATAATCCACCACCTGCGCCAAACTGCGGCTATCGCTGGCATCAAACTCATTGGAGAGCAACACATAATCCAGCACAGATCCTTTAGGGCCATAGTAATGGGTGGGTGCCCTATGCTCACGGTAATGGACGGCGTTATCGGCTACATTGGCTTCGATAAATAGCTCATAGGCGTCTTGTAATCGATAGTGGCCAAACACTTGCGCTAATGCCGCATCGGATAAATGCCCAAGCCCTGCGGCTTTTATATCGTTACTGTGCAGTGCTTCGCCTTGGAGCGTTAACGCATCCAGCGCGCCTAAGGACAAACTATCGTTAAAATCCCCCATCAGGATCACCGGATATTTGGCACTCTGTCTTCTGGCGAGTATGGCATGGAACAGCAATGCCGCCTCGGCGCCCCGCTGCATGGTTGAGGCCCAACGCCCGAGGGCCTGTTCGGTTAATAACTTAGTCTCGGCGTGTAACTTAAGATCCGACGGCGCATTTAACGATAATCCCAAAGGATGCGGCTCTAAGGCTAATCCCGGCCGCTTAGATTTAAAATGCACCACATAGCAATCACAGGGGCCAATCTGCGGCACCGCCACCGTCGCCCGTAACACTTTACGACTAAAGGCAAATTCGCTCGACAGCCCCATCGCCGCCACTAAGTGCGCCTCAGGCTCAATAGCGTGTACCTCAAGGATAGGGAAGCGAGACGCCAAGGCTACCACAGGGCTTTGGTAGATATAGTCACTGACTAAGGTCGCACTATCGACCACCGCAAAGTGAGTGAGTCCCTGCTGCAACGCAAGCTGGCGTAACGGTTCGGGGCTAAACACCTCCTGAAAACCAACAATATCCGGATGGTGTTGATTCAACAACTCGCTAAACCACTGGCACTTTTTCTGCCATTGGCCGTGGCTATAGATATTCTCAAAATCGTAAAAGGCTGAGGGCGGCTCGATAAAGTTAAATAGATTCACGGTCGCAATTTTAATATTCGATTGCGTTGACTCAGTTGAACTCGACAATTCTGGGGAATGCTGCGCCACGGTATTATTCCTCTTTAGCCAAATCATGCACTCAACAGCGCCTTTAACGGATTTGCGCGTCAAAATATCTCTTTACCCAACAACTTAGGCAAGAGATGCCATCTTAAGGCGTGATAGCCAAGGTTATACCTAAATCGCTTGGGTCATCAATCACAGCATGCTCATTGCCACCAGCGACCTAGGCAGGAAAGTCCATAAAACCAACAATAACCCACTCACAGATAACATTTAGTCACCAAGGCACAACAAGATCAAAACCAACTAACTCAATTCACCCAAAAATAAAAACCACATTTAAACATAAACATGACGAATTGGCGTTCAGGTTTGACTTTGCGTTTTCGCGGTTTAGAATCTAGCCACTTTTATCATTGCGGAGACCCACTGTGGGCACACACATAAGTGACAGTAGATGCCCTGTCCAAGTGACAGGATTAAACACCTAGCACTAGCCCGCAATGTTTTTGCTGCTACCTGCTAGGCAGGGTAGTAGCGTGACGCTTTCTCACTCCACTCCCATATATTCAATTTAAGCCTTTACTCATGGCCAATCATGCCCGTGCATGTGCTCGGCTATTGGTTTTATCCGGCCTTGCGCTGGAGCTAGAGTGCTGGCCATTGAATACATCTTCACGCATGTTTTGCCCCAGTAGGCTTCCCTTACTTTGGGAGTTTACCTATGGCTTATATCAAGCATACATCCACCTTAGCTCGGCAACCTTTGGCCCTATTTGGGCTATGCCTTAGCGTCACGGCAAACGCTTCTTTGCTGGACCTTGATGATCCCGGCATCGCCGAGCGCTGCGAGTTGCAACTCGGCTGGCAACAACCTAGGTCCGATCACTCTGCGACAACGCTCAAAACGGCGGCGACCTGCAACCAAGGACAATGGGAATGGCACTTAGGTTTTGAACATCAACATCTAAGCGTTGAAGATCAAGCAGACAGCAGCAATAGCGAACAGCAAACCGAGCTGGGCATTAAATTGCCCTTGCACGTTGGCACGGGCCCTTGGCAGAGCGCGCTGGCCATGAATCTGCAACACCATCATCAAGACCATCACCCCATTAGCGCAGAAGTGCTCGGCATTATGGGATATCAGATGGCGGAGCTGGATTTACGCCTCTATAGCAATTTGGGCTTTTATCAGCATGCGGCTCAGTCGCCGCAACTGATCGCGGGCGTCGCCATTGCCCTAGCGCCAAGCGCAGATCAGCAATGGGTCGGCGAAATTTATCGCAAGGCACCCGAGGCACACGCCTACCGGCTTGCCTATCAATGGTTACTCAAAAGACAGTTGCAACTCGAATTCAGCCTAGGCAACGACCTTAAGGGAAATGCCCAGCAACTCGGTGCAGATATCACTTTTTTCTTTGGCTAATAGCTCGTTGGGAGAATGACCTATGAACATGAACAACAACCAAAAAAACACTAAGCAAATCATCTTAGCCCTGCAAATCATACTAGAACAACGCGACAGCGCGAGCATGGTCGCCTTGGCCAAAGAGCGCCATCCCGCGGATATTGCCGCCGCGCTCAGCACCTTTAGTCAGCCGCAGCAATTAGTATTTTTGCAACTGGCACCGGCAAAAGTTGCCGCCGATTTACTGCGCTATTTAAGCGATGAGCAGCAAGCCGCATTAGTGCAACAGCTTGATAAAGCCACACTATCGTCGCTCTTGCTGACGATGGCGGCGGATGAGCGCGCCGATCTCTACAATCTGCTTGAACCTGAGCAGCAACAACTCTTCTTGCCCGTGTTAGCGCAGGCTAAACGGGAAGATCTGCGCACCTTAGCCGCCTACGATAAAACCAAGGTCGGTGCGGCGATGACATCGGATTATACCTTGCTCAATAGTCGACATACCGCCGCCCAAGCGATTGATATGCTCCGCACGGAAACCGCCGACAAAGAAACCATATATCAAGCCTATGTGGTTGATATGTTGGGGCGCTTAATTGGTACCGTCTCGCTACGGCAATTACTACTGGCCCAGTCAGAAGAACGGGTGGTCGATTTTATGAAGCCCAACCCCATTGCCTTGGATGCCAACGCCCAATGCCAAGAAGCGGTGCAGATGATCGCCCATTACGATTTGCTAGCTTTGCCCATCATCAATGGCAAGGGGCAATTGGTCGGGATTGTGACCTATGACGATGCGATGGACATTGCCAGCTCACAGGCCGATCTCGAGTTCACCAAAACCGCGGCCATAGGCAATATCGAGCACAATTTAAAGACCGCAAGCATAGGACTACTCTACCGTAAGCGCGTGGTCTGGTTGGTGATTTTGGTCTTTGGCAATATCTTCTCAGGGGCGGGCATCGCCTTTTTCGAAGATACGATTTCGAGCTATGTGTCTTTAGTGTTCTTCCTGCCCTTACTTATCGACAGCGGCGGTAATGCGGGTTCCCAATCCGCTACCTTAATGGTGCGGGGATTAGCCACCGGCGAAGTGATACTCAAGGATTGGATCTCTCTGCTAGGGCGCGAGTTAGGGGTTGCGGGATTACTCGGTGCCAGTATGGCACTGGCGGTGTCCTTGCTCGGTTTCTGGCGCGGCGGCCCTGAAATTGCCCTCGTCGTCGCACTGACCATGCAAATTGTGGTGCTCATTGGCAGCCTGATTGGTATGTCACTGCCCTTTTTACTCAGCAAGTTAAAAATGGATCCCGCTTCAGCCAGCGCGCCACTTATCACCTCAATAGCCGATATCATTGGTGTGCTGGTTTACTTTAGTATTGCCACTCTGATACTCGACTTGCCGACGGCATAGGTAACTTGAGACTTAAAGTGCCGTTGTTCAATACACTCACCCAAAGGATAACGGCACAGCTCTAGGCTCAAGATTGATGATGGGAATACAAGGTATTCAGCAATAACTGACTTGTATTCCCTCATTATTAAGCATTTATTTGCTCAAGCTCATAAATCCGCTGTTCTTTTATCAATGAAGCTTGGGCATACACTAATATTTAACCACCAGCAGCTTGCGATTTATTTCAACCTCGCTGGGGTTGCACCATAAAATTAATAAGCTGTCGCCATAACAATAACTAGAGGTTTATATGTGGTTTAACGCTCAACTCAAGTCTGAAAATAACGCTCTCAAGCAACAGCTCATTCAATTACAACAGCAGCATCAACAAGAATTAGATGAACTAAAAACCATCATCCATGAACACGAAACAATGAAACAACAGTCACGCCAAGCGGCCGATCTGTTTACCGAGGTCATAGCCTGTCAAAATCAGGGCGGCGAAATGTTAAATGCGATTCGAGATGGCTTAGCGAGCAGTGCGACTCAACTCACCGAAGAAAAGGATTCTCTCTCCGAACTTGATGCCATTTTCGATCAAACTAGGCTCGCCATTGCGAACTTAGGCCAAAGGGCACATGAGATAAACACTCAAGCGAGCCAAAGCATGGAAGCCGTGACCGCTCTTAATGGCACGACAGCGTCCATCAACCAGTTTGTTTCTGCCATTCAAGGGATCTCAGAGCAAACCAACCTACTTGCCCTCAATGCCGCCATTGAAGCTGCCCGCGCGGGCGAAGCAGGCCGCGGTTTTGCAGTGGTCGCCGACGAAGTTAGGCAACTAGCGAGTAAGGCTCACGAGGCCAGCAGCCAGATTGAAAAGTTAGTAAAACAGATAGTTACCCAAGCAAGCGAGATTAAGAATATTGTTAACACCAATCAATCCAGTGCCAGCGATATTGCCGCCTCATCGACACAAATCGGCCACGTGGTTGAGGATGTCCTTCAGCGGTCACATAAAATGCAGCAGGTGATCCATAATGCGGCGACCACCTCTTTCCTTAACACCACTAAACTCGACCATGCAGTCTGGAAGAGTAATGTTTACCAACTAATTGAAAAACCAAAGCATGATCATAGCGTTAATTCACATACCGAATGTCGCTTAGGCCAATGGTATTTCAAGGGATTTGGCGCGGAAAATTATCAGCATTTAAACAACTTTAAAGCCCTCGACGCTCCCCATAAGGCGGTGCACGATGCGGGTAAAGCGGCGCTGGCAGCGAGACAAAAAGGCAACTTGTCCGACATGGTTAAACAACTCCATGTGATGGAAGACGCCAGTATGCGGGTAGTCCAGTGCATAGACCATTTGATGCATGATGTGTATCAGCGTTAATGGATTTTAGTTCCCCAAAGAGCACTCGCTGCTCTTTGGGTTTATTTATCCTGTAAAAGGCAAATTAGTGGCTTAGCCGAGATACCTTTTTCACATTGCTATTTACAAAATAATCTCGGTTAGCTATTGATAGCCGTACACTTATCATCTTTAATTCATTCAGAGCACGCCGTGAGACTCTAATATAACGTTCTAATTTTTTTAGGGTTATTAATGAAATTTTTCACAGGCCTACTGCTATTACTCACCGTTGGCGCCTTTCCCTTGCGCGTA
The DNA here is from genome assembly GCF_029835735.1 of Shewanella sp. GD04112. Classification (NCBI taxonomy): domain Bacteria; kingdom Pseudomonadati; phylum Pseudomonadota; class Gammaproteobacteria; order Alteromonadales; family Shewanellaceae; genus Shewanella; species Shewanella sp. GD04112. Next base: position 1,130,687 of record NZ_JAOEAL010000001.1, on the reverse strand, counting down.
GCAGCCACACTGAATATTTATACCGAAGAATGGGCCCCCATTAGCTTTTCCGTCGACGGTAAAGCCGATGGTTTAGCGGTACAAGTGGTGCAAGAAATCCAAAAGCGCGTGAATAATCAGGATCCCATCAAGGTGGTGCCCTGGGCACGCGGCTGGAAAATCATGACGGAACAAGCTAATACAGTACTGTTTACTATGACTCGTACACCCGAGCGAGAACAGCTGTTTAGTATGATAGGCCCAGTCGCCGTTGGCACGACAAACTTCTACGCACTCAAAAACAGTCAACTCAATATTAGCTCGATTGATGATGCTAAACAGGCTAAAGCCGTAGGAGTGTATCGCTCCTCCGTTGAGGAACAATTATTAATGGAGCATGGTTTGACGAATCTCGCCCCCTCATCGACACCACTACTGAGCGCTAAGCAACTGATGAAGCGCCGAATCGATCTCTGGTGCAACGCCAATCTTACCGCCCCAAGTATTCTGGCCGAAGCGGGCGCGAGTATTGATGATATCAAATCCCTCTACACTATCAGTGCGAATCATCTATACATTGCATTTTCGAAGGGAACGCCAAGTGAAGAAATCGATAAATGGAAAGAGGCACTTATCAGCATTAAGGCCGATGGCACCTTTGCACAAATTTATCACCGCTGGCTGCCCAATGATGCGCCGCCAATGGAAACCGAGCGCGTTGGACAATAAATCTTTAGTACAAAGTATTGAGTGCAAAAAGAAAGGCCGGATAACTTAAGTTATCCGGCCTTTTGATGACAGAGGCTTATGGCTTATTTAGCCAATACGCGCTGATGCAGCTCTTGCACTGAGGTCACGTTAGTGCGGTCGTCCGCAGCGTGTGCCATACAAGTGGCGAATGCTGCGTTCATGGTCGTGGTGTAGTTCACTTTGTAACGCAGTGCACCGCGACGTAATTGACGAGAGTCTTCAATCGCTTGACGGCCTTCGGTGGTGTTCACTATATAGGTGTACTCACCGTTCTTGATGCGGTCAAGAATGTGTGGACGGCCTTCGTGTACCTTGTTCACTAAGCGTGGGTTGATACCCGCTTCACCTAGGATAACCGCGGTACCGTGGGTGGCATCAATTTGATAACCCAGCTCAATCAACTTAGCGGCTAAGTCGGCAACACGTTTCTTGTCGCTGTTACGCACAGACAACAGAGCACGACCAGACTTAGGCACTTCAGAAGTCGCACCTAACTGCGCCTTAGCATAGGCTTCGGCGAAGGTATCGCCCACACCCATCACCTCACCCGTTGAGCGCATTTCAGGGCCTAACAGTGGGTCAACGCCAGGGAACTTGTTAAATGGCAGTACCACTTCTTTCACTGAGTAGAAAGGTGGGATCACTTCTTGAGTGAAGTTTTGCGCCTTCAAGCTTTGACCCGCCATCACACGGGCGGCAATCTTAGCTAACGGCACACCTGTCGCTTTCGATACGAATGGCACGGTACGCGCTGCACGTGGGTTAACTTCAATCATGTAGATTTCGTTATTCTTCACGGCAAACTGTACGTTCATCAGACCGACAACACCCAGCTCCATCGCAAGCTTACGCACTTGTACGCGCATTTCGTCTTGGATAGCTTGGCTTAAGGTGTAAGGAGGCAGTGAACAACCAGAGTCACCTGAGTGAACCCCCGCCTGCTCGATATGCTCCATAATCGCGCCGATAACCACGGTTTCACCGTCACATACTGCGTCGATATCCACTTCGATAGCATCGTCTAGGAAGTGGTCTAACAGTACTGGCGAAGCGTTAGATACGCTGACCGCTTCGTTGAAGTAGCGCAGTAAATCTTGTTGGTCGTAAACGATTTCCATCGCGCGGCCGCCCAGTACGTAGGATGGACGAACAACTAATGGATAACCGATACGCTCAGCGGCAATCACTGCACCTTCAACGGTGGTGACTGTATCGTTTTCAGGTTGCTTCATTTCCAGGCGTTGAATCGCTTGCTGGAAACGCTCACGGTCTTCTGCGCGGTCAATCGCATCTGGGCTAGTACCAATAATGGGCACACCAGCCGCCTCAAGGGCGCGAGCCAGTTTCAGCGGCGTTTGACCACCGTACTGTACGATAACGCCCTTTGGCTTCTCGATACGGACGATTTCTAACACGTCTTCTAAAGTAACAGGCTCGAAGTACAGACGATCTGAGGTGTCGTAGTCGGTAGAAACGGTTTCAGGGTTACAGTTCACCATGATGGTTTCATAACCGTCTTCACGCAGGGCTAATGCCGCGTGCACACAGCAGTAGTCGAATTCGATACCTTGACCGATACGGTTTGGACCGCCACCTAACACCATGATTTTTTCACGGTCAGATGGGTTCGCTTCACACTCTTCCTCATAGGTTGAGTACATGTAAGCGGTGTCGGTGGCAAATTCAGCCGCGCAGGTATCTACGCGCTTGTAAACTGGGTGGATGTCGAAACGGTCACGCAGTTTACGGACTTCAGTCTCGTTTACGCCAAGGACCGCCGCCAGACGCGCATCGGCAAAGCCTTTACGCTTAAGCTTACGCAGCAGTTCTTCGTTAAGACCGGCTAAACCGCCTTCGGCCACTTGGCCTTCCAGCTTAATCAGCTCTTCAATCTGGACTAAGAACCATGGGTCGATGTTGGTTAAACGGAAGATTTCATCCAGGGTTAAACCCGCACGCATAGCGTCGGCGATGTACCAAATACGGTCACAGCCTGGCTCTTTCAGCTCGAGGCGAATACGCGCTAAGGCATCGGCTTTGGTTAAGTCAGTGATGGGGTCAAAGCCATGACGGCTCACTTCTAAACCGCGCAGGGCTTTTTGCAGTGACTCTTGGAAAGTACGGCCAATCGCCATCACTTCGCCCACTGACTTCATCTGAGTGGTTAAGCGATCGTTTGAGCCAGCAAACTTTTCAAAGTTAAAGCGAGGTACCTTAGTCACTACGTAGTCGATAGCTGGCTCGAATGACGCTGGCGTACGGCCGCCAGTGATGTCGTTCATCAGCTCATCGAGGGTGAAACCGACCGCTAACTTGGCGGCGATTTTCGCAATCGGGAAGCCCGTTGCTTTAGACGCTAGTGCCGATGAACGTGATACGCGTGGGTTCATCTCGATGATCACCATACGGCCATCTTTCGGGTTGATACCAAACTGTACGTTCGAACCACCGGTTTCAACACCAATCTCACGCAGTACTGCCATAGAGGCGTTACGCATCAGCTGGTATTCTTTGTCTGTCAGAGTTTGCGCTGGGGCAACGGTGATAGAGTCACCGGTGTGCACGCCCATTGGGTCGAAGTTTTCGATAGAACAGACGATGATACAGTTGTCGTTACGGTCACGAACCACTTCCATCTCGTATTCTTTCCAACCAATTAAGCTCTCGTCGATGAGTAGCTCTTTAGTTGGCGATAAATCTAAACCTTGAGAACAGATTTCTTCGAACTCTTCCTTGTTGTAGGCGATACCACCGCCCGAGCCACCCATAGTGAATGATGGACGGATAATACAAGGGAAACCAACGAGGTCGAGCACACCATAGGCTTCTTCCATGCTGTGGGCGATGCCCGCACGTGGACACTCTAAGCCAATGCTCTTCATGGCTTTGTCGAAGCGGCTACGGTCTTCTGCTTTGTCAATCGCATCGGCGGTTGCACCGATCATTTCAACGTTGAATTCAGCCAGTACGCCTTTAGCTTCAAGCTCAAGGGCGCAGTTCAGCGCGGTTTGGCCGCCCATGGTTGGCAGAATCGCATCAGGACGTTCTTTGGCGATAATGTTACGTACCACTTCCCATTGGATTGGCTCGATGTAAGTGGCATCGGCCATTTCAGGGTCGGTCATAATGGTGGCAGGGTTAGAGTTCACCAGAATGACGCGGTAACCTTCTTCACGCAGGGCTTTACAGGCTTGAGCGCCTGAATAGTCGAATTCACACGCCTGACCAATAACAATTGGGCCTGCACCTAGGATAAGAATACTCTTTATATCTGTACGTTTTGGCATTGCTTCTCTCTTCTCCTAGCTTGCGTATTACTTAGCGTTCTGACGGTATTGTTCAATAAGCTCGATAAAGTGATCGAACAGTGGGGCCGCATCGTTCGGACCAGGGCTCGCTTCAGGGTGACCTTGGAAGCTGAACGCAGGTTTGTCCGTCAGATGGATACCTTGCAGTGAACCATCGAACAGTGACTTGTGAGTCACTTTGATATTGGCAGGTAATGTGGCTTCATCGGCAGCAAAACCGTGGTTTTGGCTGGTGATCATCACGTTACCTTTTTCGATATTGCTCACTGGGTGGTTAGCACCGTGGTGACCAAACTTCATCTTTAAGGTTTTCGCGCCTGATGCCAATGCCAGTAACTGGTGGCCTAAACAGATACCGAAAATTGGCGTATCGGTTTTCAGGATTTGTTGAATCGCTTCAATTGCGTAGTCGCATGGCTCTGGGTCGCCAGGGCCGTTAGAGAGGAACACACCGTCTGGGTTCATCGCTAACACTTCAGCTGCCGATGTTTTTGCAGGAACAACGGTGACGTCACAGCCACGGTCAACCAACATGCGCAGGATGTTTTGCTTAACGCCGTAGTCGTAGGCAACGACTTTGTACTTCAGCGCTTCGGCTGGCGTATCTTCAGGCAAGCCGCCCACTAAACGCCAGCTACCCTTGCGCCATGGGTAGGCTTTGTCAGTCGTCACTTCTTTTGCTAAATCCATGCCCTTTAAACCCGGGAAGGCTTTAGCCGCAGCCAGTGCTTTCGCTTCATCTAAGTCAGCACCCGCCATGATGCAACCCGCTTGGGCACCTTTTTCACGGAGGATTCGAGTTAATTTACGAGTATCGATATCTGCGATGCCAACAACATTGTTTGCTTTGAGATAATCACTGAGGGTTTGCTGATTGCGGAAACTACTTGCTACGAGTGGAAGATCGCGAATGATTAAACCACAAGCATGAACCCCATTGGATTCGACGTCTTCATTATTGGTACCAGTGTTACCAATGTGGGGGTAGGTTAAAGTTACTATTTGGCGTGAATAAGAGGGATCAGTTAAAATTTCTTGGTATCCTGTCATGGAAGTGTTAAAAACAACTTCACCAACAGAGAGACCATCGGCACCAATTGCTGTGCCAGTGAATACGGTTCCATCTTCGAGTACGAGTAAGGCAGACTTTGTCAACGCGACCTCCATAAAGAGCCAAGCCACTGAAATGTAATGTTTTTATGCTATGTTAAGATACCAATTTCCGCTTATTTACGAAATTTTGACAAATTCCAGCGAGTTTACAGGATAAACCCGAACTCGTCTACACCTTGGTATCTGAGTGCAAAAAAAAACGCCAATATGGCGTTTTTTCTGTTAATTCAAACCTAATACCTGCTGCATGTCATACAGACCCGGTTTTTGCTCCACTAACCAATGGGCGGCACGCATAGCGCCATTAGCAAAGGTCATACGACTAGAGGCTTTATGGGTGATCTCTAAACGCTCACCGATATCGGCAAACATGGCGGTATGCTCACCGACTAAGTCGCCTGCACGCACAGTCGCAAAACCGATAGTTTCACGGTCGCGCTCGCCAGTGATCCCTTCGCGGCCATAGACGGCGCATTTTTCAAGATCACGACCTAAGGTCTTGGCAATCACTTCACCCATTTTTAGTGCCGTGCCAGATGGCGCGTCTTTCTTATATCTGTGGTGACCTTCGATAATTTCGATATCGGTGTAATCGCCCATGACCTCAGCGGCCAACTCGAGCAATTTCCACATCAGATTGACACCCACAGACATATTCGGCGCCATCACCACCGGCGTTTGCTCGGCAAAGGCATTGATCTGTTCTTTTTGAGCATGATTGAAACCAGTTGTGCCGATCACCATGGCTTTCTTATGGCGCACACACCAGTCTAAATGGACAATACTGGCCTCTGGCGCAGTAAAATCAATCAGCACATCAAAGTCATCGGTCGCATAGTCGAGCGAATCCATGATAATGACATTTAACTTCCCCACACCCACGAGTTCGCCCGCATCCACGCCGACTAAGCTTGAACCGGGACGCTCGATAGCCGCGCCTAAGCGAATGTGCTCTTGATGATAAGCCGATTCAATAAGAGTCCGTCCCATGCGCCCACCCGCACCGACAATTGCAACTCTCACTTGTCCACCCATTTCAATCTCCTCAAACCTGTTCATCACTTCCATACAAAAACGCCTAAGACTGGCTTAGGCGTTTCAATCACATTAGACGATGTCTAACAACTCGACTTCGAATACTAACGTTGAGTATGGAGGAATAGAAGCACCCGCACCACGCTCACCGTATGCTAAGTGATGTGGAACGAATAACTTTAACTTAGTACCTACTGGCATCAGTTGCAGGGCTTCAGTCCAGCCAGCGATAACGCCAGATACTGGGAATTCAGCTGGTTGACCACGTACTACAGAGCTGTCGAACACGTCACCATTGATGAAAGAACCATGGTAGTGAGTACGTACTGTGTCTTCGTAGGTTGGTTTTGCACCGCTACCTTGAACTAATACTTCGTATTGCAGACCAGAATCAGTCACGATCACGCCTGCACGCTTAGCGTTTTCAGCTAAAAAGGCTTCGCCTTCGGCAGAAGCTTCTGCAGCAGCTTGCTCTTGAGCCGCTTGAATGCGACGGCTGATCTCAGTGAATGCAACTTGCATATCTTGCATAGATACAGCGCTTTCCACGCCAGCAAATGCATCGGCTAAACCTGCTTGAACGGCAGCAATATCCACACCTTCAAAAGAATTAGCAGCCAGTTGCTCGCCCATTTGACGACCTACACCATAGCTTGCTTGCTGTTCAACAGTACTGAATTTATCAGACATAATTAACGACTCTCAATGTTCAATGGAATTTTGCGCGCCAGTTTATCATAGTTCCACGCCCTATGCTGATAAACTGACTGCTTATTTAACTTTGGCGGCGATTTTACGTAACCGATGCTTATTTATCCAGCATTCGCGCCTAATTGCGGCACGATAAGGCCAGCATCTAAGCGAAGGCCACGCCCTAAATCGCTATTTAGGCAACACGCATTGGGTTTTGATACTCGCCTTTGCGCTCTGATACAAAGGCTGCATTTGCCCCTGTAATTGCTCGAGTTGAGCGATGCGATTGCTGTTGGATGGATGCGTTGATAACAACTCTGGCCCTTGGCTACCGCCCGCTTTCGACATATTGTGCCAAAGCACCACGCTCTGCGCCGGATCGAACCCTGCCCGCGCCATCAACTCCAGCCCCATCACATCCGCCTCACTCTCTTGAGCACGGCCAAAGGGTAAAATCACCCCGACCTGCGCGCCCAGTCCTAAAGCAGACATATATAAGTCACGGTTTGAGACACCGCTCGCGCCAAGGGCGGCATCGGCGATTTGCATCCCCATGCCCGTTATCTGCGCCCGAGAGACCTGCTCATTACCATGCTGGGCTAATACGTGGGCCACTTCGTGGCCTAATACGGTTGCCAGTTGGTCCGGGGTACTCGCGACGTTAAGTAAGCCGGTATACACGCCAATGTGTCCACCCGGCAATGCAAAGGCGTTAACTTGTTCGGAGTTGAACAAGACGACATCCCACTTCTGGCTTTGATCGGGCAGCACAGCGGTGACGCGATTCGCCACGCAATTTACGTACTGGGTCAGCTTTTTATCGCTACTGATCTTTTGCTGCTTTTTCATTTCTTCAAAAGAAGCATCCCCCATTTGCTGCATCTGCGATGCCGAATACAGCAAGGTTTGCCCCCGCCCCGTGGGCGATTTCGTGGTCGCGCAGCCCGATAATCCTAACGTGAGTCCAACCGCCACTAAGGCGAGTGTTGTTGCTTTCATAGGGAACTCCTTAATCCGAACGAGGCCGAACCTAGCAGCCAAGTGACTCAACTAATCATGATTAAGATTTTACTGAGATAGCAAGCAGAAGCCAAACTACATTCAAAACTTGCCTTAAAGCCGAGTGAACTTCGAGCAAGTTAAGGTGCTATATAGTCTTCCCTTAACATGGCATAGAGATATTCATCGCCCCATGCGCCCTTAAAGAAGATATTTTTCACATAATGGGCTTCGCGCCGAAAACCGAGTTTTTCGAGTAATCGACAGCTGGCAAGATTTTGAGTATCGGTTATCGCAATAACACGATGCTTATCTAATTCCATAAAGAGATAATCCAGCAATGCGCTGACGGCCTCAAATGCTACCTGCAGACCTTGATACTCAGGCGCAATCGTAAAGCCGATTTCCATTTGCTGCTTATCGATAAAATGCAGCGCCAGATCGCCCACTAAGGTGGCAGGCGTCTCTGCTGATGCAGTACTGACAATAGCCAATTGAAACCAAGTTTCCGCCGCGCCAAATTGTGCGTAATCCATGTTCTCGAATAGTGCGACAGCATCGCTATAAGAGTAATCCGTCCAGCTTTGATATTTAGCGACCTTAGGCTCGGCTCGATAGGCGGTAAAAGCCTCGAGATCCGCTCGCTGAAATGGCCGAAGCGTAAAACGTTGGGTAGTTAACCCGTGAGTTACCATGTGCTGAAGTGCGTTACTTATCGCCAATGTCGACGCCATGCGTGATCCTTTAATCTGAGTAAGCCTCTAATGTAAGTAAGCCTCTAATGTGAGTAAGCTTCTAATATGAATAAGCACACAAACAGCAGCCAATAAGTACTAGCAATTTAGGGATAGCAGCGCAGGCTCTCTCAACGCTTACCTTTAAAGGCTTTGATGCTGTGCTTATTAAGACTGCGACGATTTGCCTGTTTATCCCGAGGTGGGCGCTTAGGTGCCACTTTATTATCAGTACCGTCCTCTCTGACTCTTTCGCTCGGCTTATCGGTCACAGGAAAGTCCGCCAATGATGCTAACGGTAACTCACGCGCCGTCAAGTTGCGGATTGCGGTTAAGCTTGGCATTTCACCATGGCACACCAAAGAGATGGCGAGCCCATTAGCGCCCGCCCTTGCGGTGCGGCCAATGCGGTGCACATACACAGGCGCACTGGTGGGTAAGTCTAAGTTGATTACCACAGGCAAGGCATCGACATGAATACCTCGGGCCATTAAATCCGTCGCCACCAGCACTTGAATGCGATGTGCTTTAAAGTCGGATAAGGTTTGACTGCGCACGGTTTGATCTTTTTCGCCGTGCAGCGCAGCAGCATTTATCCCCGCCTTAAGTAGCCGTTTCGCTATCGCATCGGCATCGTCACGGGCACTGATAAACACCAGCACTTGCGGCCATTGATACTGTTTGAGTAACGCAATCAATGCCTGCGCCTTGCTGCCCTTATTGACTAAATACAGTCGCTCTTCGATTTCGGCGGCGACAGCATTGCGCGTACTGGCCTCAACCCGTTGGGGATTATTGGTCAGCAATTTACCCGCCAAAGAATCTAAAGCCTCTGGCAAGGTGGCAGAAAACAGTAAGGTTTGCTTACGCTTAGGCATCATTGCCATCAGCTTTTGCACATCGGGCCAAAATCCCATTTCCAGTAAGCGGTCGGCTTCGTCTAGCACTAGATATTTTATCGAGTCGAGACTTATATGGGACTGTGTACATAAATCCAATAAGCGCCCTGGGGTTGCCACGATAAGCTGCGGTTTAGCAGCAAGTTCGGCTAATTGTTCTTCCTGCGCTATGCCGCCACAGAGAAGCTGAATCTTCAAAGAAGACGATAACTTACTCGCCAGCGCGTGCAGCGCCATCGTTACCTGCTGCGCTAACTCCCGTGTCGGCACGAGCACTAAGGCCTGCGCCTTACAGGCCGAGGATGACACTGACTCGAGTTGTTGATGGATGGTTTGCAACAAGGGCAAACCGAAAGCCAAGGTCTTACCGCTACCAGTTTGCGACAGCGCTAACACATCTCGCCCCGCAAGAATCGCCGGAATCGCTAATTGCTGCACCCGTGTCGGATGCTTGAGCGCGGCAGGCAATACCGAACATAACGCCGAATTGATGCCAAGCTCAGCAAAGGTTAACGACTCAGGAGAAGGCTCTGGGGAAGTAGAAGGCTTAAGAATGGTCATCGCAACACCAATATAAACATGGGAGCGAAAGTTTACGCAGAGTTGGCAGTTAATACCAATGTTGTTTGGGCTTTGACTAAAGCCTTGGGGTAGTTTTCGACGGGATATTTAACTATTCACGTTACGTAGGCCCAAAGCCTAATTTTCAAACTTCATTTAAATTTTTAAATCAAAGATAAAATCAAAGTCAAAGTCGTGGGGCTTCACCCCACACCCGACCAAGGAGGACTGCTCGTCCTATCCTCCTTGGATGCTCCAAGACGCCCCTAGCGAAGTTGAAAGCTCCTTGTGCTCATTGCCAAATTTGCTATCGCTTCCGAAGGATGCGTCCCTGCACCTGCGAAAGCTAGCCGGTCATCCATGACCGGACTCACGCAATTTGTCTATTCGCCCTGCGGCAACTCCGAGGGGAGGTGTATTCCTTGGAGTTTTGAGTAGTTTGATAGCGATTCATCTGCAAAAAATAAGCGCTATAAATAATAAATCAAATAATATCAAATAATTACAAACAAAATCGTATGGAAACCGCTACCGCAAAAAAGCAAATTCCTATAGCATCATTTATATCAATTGACATGGATGTCGCAGCGGCCAAGTCCAACAAGCGATTTATGCCCTGCAAACAGCGCAGCGCATAAATACTAAGACGTTAGGTAACTAAATCAGGAGTTGTGAGTTTGAATCAAAGACAAAATCAGTTTCTACACTATCTTGGAAATACTCTCTCTGAGTTAGAGTATCGACTTAATGAAATTCTAAATTTACGTGATAGATCCATTGTACAATATCAAAATGGAAATTCAGAGCTCAAAGATCAAGAACTTAACTTTGCATTTTCTGCATTCAGTGGGCAATTACAAACCATAAAGGATGTATTACCTGTAATATCTGAAGATCAAATATCTTGGGCAATGCTTGAGACGGTTAGGCATGCAAAATTTATCAAAGGTTGTCGCAATGCTATAACTCATGATGGTCAACAAGTTATCAATATGTGGGTAAAAGGAAAATATTACGTAGCCTGCGACTTTCATCGGATAGCCTGTAAAGAGGTGGAGCTCATTACGGCACCTTCTGAAGATATTGCTACTATCTGCACTGAGTTTACGTTAGAGCTTCTCGACTTAATTAAGCAATGTTTAGATGGCTTAGTTGATGATTTAAGTAAGTGTCAACCTTTGTATGATGTTCACTTTTATGAAGCCGCAATCCGTCACCCTGCAATCAGCGATTCGGTTCGAGAAATGTACGTTGATGCAGATAAAAGTAAGTTAGATCGACCAGTCGACCTAACAGCTGAACTCAACTCTAAAATTGATAAATTGCGCTCGATATGCACCCCAATACTTACCGAACAAAGCATTTAAGAGGGATTCTCAACGCTTGGCACTTTATGCTTCTACTTCAAATTTAGTAGTCTACCGAAAGATCGGACAGGCATAACATTTATCAGATATACGCAGGACTTAAAAGGAATTAAGCGCTGCCATGGAAGTGACCGTTGACGGCATGGATGCCGTCGTCGAGCCCTCCGGGATGAGTTCATGGCGAGTCACTGAAATGACAGTGCTTAATTTATTGCTGCGGACAGAGTTTGAAATTTGAGCATGCAATCAAGCATAAAAAAGCCCCGCTAGTGTTAAACACTGCGAGGCTTTATTTATCTAGTGCGCAGCTAACATAACCGCTGCGCCACCAAACCTAATTAGCTATTTAGGTCTTGGAAAAACTTCTTCACGCCATCGAAAAAGCCTTCAGCCTTTGGGCTGTGCTTCTTTGATTCGCCGGTTAATGTCGCCTCAAACTCACGCAGTAATTCTTTCTGACGCTCATTGAGGTTAACTGGCGTTTCCATCACGACTTTGCAGAGCAGGTCGCCCACCGCATGGCTGCGAACCGATTTAACCCCTTTGCCACGCAGACGGAACATGCGGCCCGTTTGCGTTTCGGCTGGGATCTTCAGGCTGACTTTGCCGTCCAGTGTTGGGACTTCAATCTCGCCGCCGAGCGCCGCTTTGCTGAATGAAATCGGCACTTCGCAGTAGAGGTTGTTGCCATCACGCACGAAAATAGCATGTTCACGTACTGTGACCTGAACATATAAATCGCCCGGTGGCGCACCAAACTCGCCCGCTTCACCTTCACCCGCTAAGCGGATACGGTCGCCAGTGTCGACACCCGCAGGGATCTTAACTGACAATGTTTTGGTCTTCTCGACACGGCCATCACCATGGCACTTAGAACAAGGATCTTTAATGATCTTGCCGCGACCATGACAGGTTGGACATGGCTGCTGTACGGTGAAGAAACCTTGGCGCATTTGCACTTGGCCTTGACCATGACAGGTGCCACAGGTAGTCGCCGAAGAGCCTTTTTTCGCCCCGCTGCCGTCACACACATCACAGCTGGCTAAGGTTGGAATACGCAGTTCTTTGGTAAGGCCTTTTACGGCTTCTTCCAGTGATAACTCTAGGTTGTAACGTAAATCTGAGCCGCGGGCCGCTTGGCGTTGACCGCCACGGCGTCCACCGCCGAAAATATCGCCAAAGACATCACCGAAAATATCGCCGAAATCTCCCGCGCCGCCGTAGCCACCACCGCCGCCACGATTAGGATCCACACCCGCATGACCAAATTGGTCATAGGCCGCTTTTTTGTTGGCATCGGTAAGGATTTCGTAGGCTTCTTTAACTTCTTTAAAGCTCGCCTCGGCAGCTTTGTCGCCAGGGTTGCGATCGGGGTGAAACTTCATCGCCAAACGCTTGTAGGCTTTTTTAATTTCACGTTCGCTGGCGTCACGACCAACGCCTAATACTTCGTAATAATCTCGCTTTGACATAATCTCATGCTTCTCAGCTTAAGTTGAACGAACGGGCGTTAGGGTTTCCCCGTAACGCCCGCCTAGAAATTAACTATTTGAAATCAATCAATTTGATTGAGAGCAAATGTTATTTCTTGTCGTCTTTCACTTCTTCAAATTCAGCATCGACAACGTCATCGGCAGTCGCGTTAGACTGTTTAGCAGCACCTTCTTGTGCGCCGCCTTGAGTTTGAGCTTTAGCCTGAGCAATTTCCATCAGCTTAGCAGACGCTTCAATCAGCTCTTGAGTCGCTTTTTCAATGGCTTCTTTGTCGTTGCCTTTAGTTGCAACTTCAACTGCGCTCATTGCCGCTTCAATCTTAGCTTTGTCGTCTGCTGGCAATGCATCGCCCGCTTCTTCAACTTGTTTCTTAGTTGCGTGAACTAAGCCGTCAGCTTGGTTGCGAGATTGCACTAACTCTTCAAACTTCTTGTCTTCTTCAGCGTGTGCTTCAGCGTCACGTACCATTTGCGCCACTTCTTCTTCGCTTAAGCCTGAAGAAGCTTTGATGGTGATGTTTTGTTTCTTACCGGTTTTCTTGTCGGTGGCAGAAACATGCAGAATACCGTCAGCGTCGATATCGAACATCACTTCGATTTGTGGCATGCCACGTGGTGCTGGCTCAATACCGTCAAGGTTGAACTGACCTAATGACTTGTTCGCGCTCGCTTGCTTACGCTCACCTTGCAGTACGTGAATGGTTACTGCGCTTTGGTTGTCATCGGCTGTTGAGAACACTTGCTGTGCCTTAGTCGGAATAGTAGTGTTTTTCTCAATCAGCTTGGTCATTACGCTGCCCATGGTTTCGATACCCAGAGACAGTGGTGTTACGTCTAACAGCAGAACGTCTTTCACGTCGCCTGACAGTACGCCCGCTTGAATCGCAGCACCTACGGCTACGGCTTCGTCTGGGTTAACGTCTTTACGAGGTTCTTTACCGAAGAAGTTAGAAACCGCTTCTTGAACCTTAGGCATACGGGTTTGACCGCCCACTAAAATCACTTCGTTAATGTCTGATACTGATAAGTCAGCGTCAGCCAGTGCCACTTTTAATGGCTCTAAGGTACGAATGATTAAGTCTTCAACCAGTGACTCTAACTTAGCACGGGTGATTTTCACCACTAAGTGCTTAGGACCTGTTGCATCGGCAGTGATGTATGGCAGGTTCACTTCAGTTTGGTTGGTGCTTGAAAGCTCAATCTTCGCCTTTTCAGCCGCTTCTTTCAGACGTTGCATTGCTAATGGATCTTTACGCAGATCTAAACCTTGCTCTTTCTTGAATTCGTCAGCTAAGTAGTTGATTAAACGGTTGTCAAAGTCTTCACCACCTAAGTGAGTGTCACCGTTAGTCGCTAATACTTCGAAGGTTTGGTCGCCGTCGTTGCTGTCGATTTCGATGATAGAGATATCGAATGTACCACCACCTAAGTCGTACACTGCAACGATGTTGTCGCCTTGCTTCTTATCGATACCGTAGGCCAATGCTGCAGCCGTTGGTTCGTTGATAATACGTTTAACTTCAAGACCTGCGATGCGACCCGCATCTTTAGTGGCTTGACGTTGTGAATCGTTAAAGTATGCAGGCACGGTAATTACCGCTTCTGTCACTTCTTCACCTAAGAAGTCTTCTGCTGTTTTCTTCATCTTTTTCAAGATTTCAGCAGAAACTTGTGGTGGAGCCATTTTGTTGCCACGTGATTCAACCCATGCATCACCGTTGTCGGCTGCAATGATTTTGAATGGCATGATGTTCACGTCACGTTGAACTTCGTCGTCTTTGAAGCGACGACCGATCAAACGCTTGATCGCGAAGAATGTGTTATTTGGGTTAGTTACAGCTTGGCGTTTTGCTGGCTGACCCACGATGGTCTCATCATCGGTGTAAGCGATGATAGACGGGGTTGTGCGATCGCCTTCAGCATTCTCTAATACGCGTGCTTTGCCACCATCGAGGACAGCTACACAAGAGTTTGTTGTGCCTAAGTCGATACCAATAATTTTACCCATGAGGTCCTCCGAAAAATTTCTGTCTAACTAAATTTATAAGTTGGTTTTGATATGGGGCCGGACGGTTTTTTTTCAAGTCCACTGTTGGCCACCTTCTCTGCCTTAACACCTATATTGGGACAGGGAATTTAATTACAAGGGCCGATAAAAAATTTTTCTGATTTATCTTTTCAAAGGGCTCGGCTGTATAAAATATTCAAAACCGCAAAATCCGCTTGCTTATCAGCAATAGCTGTTATTCAATCTGCGCACATTGAGTGATGTTTAAGCGCATAGGGTAATAGTGTGAAATCTTCAAATTTGGCGTATGTGTACGGCATGGCCGCGGTATTCCTCTGGTCGACGGTGGCAACCGCCTTTAAGATTGCCCTCGGATTTTATAGCCCATTACAGTTGGTGTTTGTGGCAGTACTCACTTCAATCATCGCCCTAGGTGCCATTCTCGCTTGGCAGAAAAAACTGCCGCTCCTTAAAGCGCAGCTCCTGCGTCGCCCAGCGTTTTATCTGGTTACCGGGCTGATTAATCCTTTTCTGTATTATGTGGTGCTGTTTAAAGCCTATTCACTATTACCCGCCCAGCAGGCACTCTCACTCAATTACACTTGGGCGGTATTGCTGCCGCTGTTAGCCGCGCCGCTCTTGAAACAACATTTGCGTAAGAGCGATATGATTGCGGCACTGATTGCCTACTCTGGGGTATTTATTATCGCCACCGGCGGCGATGTCAGCGGTTTTCGCTTCGACAGTCCGCTCGGGATTGGTCTTGCATTAACCAGCACTTTGCTCTGGTGCCTATATTGGATTGTGAACACTAAAGATCAAGGCGACCCCGTAGTCAGCCTGCTATTAAGCTTTTTAATTGGCTTACCCTTTATTACCGTAACACTGCTGCTGACCGATACCCTGCCCAGCTTTAGTTTGAGCGCCGTGATGGCGGGCATGTATGTTGGCTTATTTGAGATGGGCATTACCTTCGTGCTGTGGTTAATGGCACTTAAAACCGCGACTCGCACGGCTAATATCAGTACCTTAGTATTTTTATCACCAGTGATGTCGATTGGCTTTATTGCCTGGATTCTGCAAGAGACTATCGCCGCCGCAACGTATATCGGATTAGGTTTTATTTTGAGTGGTATGATGTTGCAGCAGTTATTCCCGCGTTACCTTGAGCGCAAAACCAAGCTCAATGCCAAGCTTGCAGACTAGCAGACTAAATAAGGCGTATCACTCGGGCATAGGCAATTTATGCCCGAGCTAACATTTTAACGCCGCAGAAAGGGCTACTATGGCGAACTTTTATTGCCCCTAGACTTTTATTGCACCTAATTGGGGCGCGAGGACGAGAGCATGACACCAGCCGTACAAATGGCAAAGAAAGCCAAAATTCCCTTTGAAATCTTAGAATACAGTCACGACCCACACTGCGCCGCCTATGGCGAGGAAGCCGCCAATGTGTTGGGGCTCGCCCCCGCGCAGGTATTTAAAACCTTACTGGTTGCGACCGATAAAGCCCATCCGCCGCTTGCCGTCGCGCTAGTGCCCGTTGACCATCAACTCAATTTAAAAGCCGTCGCTAAATGTTTAGGCCAGAAGAAACTGCAAATGGCCGATGCGGATTTAGCACAAAAATCCTCTGGCTACCTCGTTGGCGGCATTAGCCCCCTAGCACAGAAAAAACAGCTGCCAACGCTGATCGATACGACGGCTCAGCAATTCGATAAAATCTATGTGAGTGCCGGCCGCCGCGGCCTTGAAATCTGCCTTGCAGCGAATGACTTAGCAAAATTATGCCGCGGAACATTTGCAGATATTAAAACCCTTTAAGGCAAAATATCAGATATTGCTAAAATATGCT
Organism: Shewanella sp. GD04112; assembly: GCF_029835735.1. Classification (NCBI taxonomy): domain Bacteria; kingdom Pseudomonadati; phylum Pseudomonadota; class Gammaproteobacteria; order Alteromonadales; family Shewanellaceae; genus Shewanella; species Shewanella sp. GD04112. The sequence continues at coordinate 1,113,893 of NZ_JAOEAL010000001.1, read as the reverse complement.
GAGAGCATCACAGCATTTATCCTCAACAGAGTTGAAAACTGCAGCATATCCGTCTATAAATTGAACTGTATGCAGACGACTAAGGATAGTCAGATGGAAAAATCAACTCAATGGAATCAAGAAGATGGCATAAGCCCTATCGGTTGGGTCGCCATGCTCATTTGTATTGCTCTTTTTATCTATGAGCATTTTTTCGGAAATGGTTTCACAACTATGGTGGTGATGCTCTATTGCACTTTTTTACTTCCCTCGGTACTGATCACCCGCAGAGTGCAGGAGAAGTATTTTTTGTATACCTTGGAGTACATTAGAGCCTTTCGTAAGTTCACCACTGCTATGTCGGTAGCATTTTTGTGCCTATGGTTAATTGCCACTTACACCCCGCTTATCCATTAACCGAGATCTTTGCCAACAAAAAAGCCGCTATTGCGGCTTTTTTAATGGAACGATTTGATAAAACGATAAAGACTAAGCGCGGCTCGTGTAATCACCCCATGCTAACCACTTATAGGTGGTCAGCGCCTCAAGCCCCATAGGACCACGGGCGTGGAGCTTTTGCGTGCTTACGGCTACCTCGGCCCCTAAGCCAAATTGGCCGCCATCGGTAAAGCGGGTACTGGCATTCACATACACAGCTGCCGAATTCACTTCGTTCATAAAATGCGTTGCCGCGTGGATATCATCGGTGAGAATCGCTTCCGAATGTCCACTGGAATAGGTACGGATATGGGCAATGGCTGTATCTATGCCACTCACCACTTTAATGCCTAAGGTCAAAGACAACCACTCTGTCGCAAAGCTTTGCTCAGTTGCCGGGAAAATATCAAAACCCAGCCCATCGAGCAGTGCATAGCTTTGTTCACACACTGCAAAACGCACACCTAAGCGATGTAAGTACTCGGCAATTTGCGGCACAAAACGCTCGGCAACCGCGTTATCCACCAGCAAGGTATCCAGCGCGTTGCATACCGTCGGGCGCTGCACTTTTGCGTTAGCAACCACCTCGAGCGCGCGCTCAAGATCGGCATGTTTATCGACATACAGATGGCAGATCCCAATGCCGCCTAAAATCACAGGAATTGTCGCTTGCTCGGCGCAAAGGCGCTGCAATGCTTGTCCGCCACGGGGGACGATCATATCGACATATTGGTCGAGCTTGAGTAAACCAGTGACTAAGGCTCTATCGGGAGAATCAATCAGCTGCACCGCATCGACTGGCAGACCTTGGCTCGCAATCGCGCCACGGATCACTTCACTAATCAGTTTGTTAGATTCGAGCGTCTCTTTTCCGCCGCGCAAAATCACTGCGTTACCGGTTTTCAGTGCCAATACCGCAATATCGACCGTCACATTCGGCCGCGCCTCATAGATAACCCCAATCACCCCCAGCGGTACGCGGCGGCGCGTGAGCCTTAACCCATTGTCCAACACTCGACTGCCAAACTCTTCGCCAACGGGATCGGCAAGACGCACCACATCGCCGATATCACCGATAATCCCCGCCAGACGCGACTCGTTAAGCAACAGCCTATCGATCATTGCATCATTCAAGCCTTCAACCTTAGCGGCGGCAACGTCTTTGGCGTTAGCCGCAAGAATGGCAGGAATATTCTGCGTCAGGGTCTCGGCAATCGCCTCGAGTAAATCCGCTTTCTTTGCGGCACTAAGATTCGCTAAGGCATAGCTGGCTTGCTTAGCCTGGCTGCCCAGTTGTTGTAAATATTGCGCTTGATTAGTTTCACTCAAAACAGACCTCGCTTATAAGACGACCATGTCGTTGCGGTGCACTATTGCGTCACCATAATCGTAACCGAGCACAGACTCGATTTCGTCGGAATGTTTACCCGCAATTAACCCTAAGGCCTCACCACAGTAGCGGGTGATGCCTCTGGCAATGATTTTGCCTTTTTGGTCAACCAATTGCAGGGTTGCACCACGTTCAAATTCACCTTTAACGCCAATAATTCCCTTCGATAACAGGCTACGACCTTTTTCGGTCACGGCTTTCACCGCGCCCGCATCGAGCACCAGTGAACCTTGGGCGGCAGGTCCCGCTAAAATCCACTGTTTGCGGCTCTCTAACGGATTTTCGATGGCACTAAAATGGGTGCCGACAGACTCTTTGCCGACGACTTTTTTAATCACATCGGGGTGATGACCCGAGGCAATCACCACTTCAATGCCCGCGCGGCGAGCAATATCCGCAGCTTCTAGCTTAGTCGACATTCCGCCCGTGCCTAAGCCTGACACTGAACCACCCGCTAACAGGCGTAGACTGTCGTCAATTTTCTCGACCTGCGAAATCAGCTTAGCATTCGGGTTAGTGCGAGGATCGGCATCGAATAAGCCCTTTTGATCCGTCAACAAAATCAACAGGTCGGCATCACACAGCAGCGCCGCTCGCGCCGACAAGTTATCGTTGTCGCCCACTTTGATTTCGTTCGTGGCGACGGCGTCGTTTTCGTTGATGATGGGGATAATATTGTTTGCCAGCAAAGCATTAAGGGTATCGCGGGCATTCAAATAGCGCTCTCGATCGTGTAGGTCAGCACGGGTCAGCAGCAATTGCCCCACATGTAAACCGTAGATGCTAAAGAGTTGCGCCCAAGCGAGAATAAGCTGACTCTGCCCGACAGCGGCTAATAACTGTTTATTGGCCATAGTGTCGGGCAATACCGGGGATTGGAGATGTTCGCGTCCGGCGGCAATTGCGCCAGAAGTGCATAATACGACTTCGACCCCTGATCTCATCAGTGCGGCCATTTGACGAGCAAGCTCAACCATATGGGCTTTATCCAGCTGTTTACTGCCAGACGTCAGCACACTCGTCCCTAACTTCACTACCACGCGGCGATACGCAATCTCACTTAAATTCATTATTCATATGTAGAAAATAACCGGATAATCCTTATACCTAATCCGCAGAGCAATTGGTAGTTAGTGGGCCGGATGTTGGTAGAAATTTTCAATTCTGCTTGGGATCGCGCATAAAAAAGGGCCATCGATTAGATGACCCTCAAAAAACCGTCTAATTGGCGACTGGCTAAGTATCAGCCGTAAATAAATTTCGCAATAAACATCGCTGCGAGCACAATCACCCCGATATTTAAATCGCTAAAACGGCCTGTTAACAGTTTGATGGCGGCATAGGAAATAATCCCCAGCGCAATCCCCGTAGCGATAGAGAAGGTCAACGGCATTAGGATACAGACCACAACTACTGGCGCTGCTTCTGTTAAATCTTCCCATTCGACGTGAACCAGTCCGGACATCATCAGAATCGCCACATAGAACAGCGTACCAGCCGTGGCATAGGCGGGGATCATCCCTGCTAATGGTGATAGAAATAAGGCCAAGATAAACAGTAAGCCTACCACGACAGCGGTTAAGCCAGTACGGCCGCCCGCACTCACCCCCGCGGTACTTTCGATATAACTGGTAGTCGTTGAAGTCCCTAAAGCGGCGCCCGCAATCGTGGCTAAACTGTCCGCAGTTAAGGCACGGTTTAAGCGAGGTAAACGGCCTTTCTCATCGAGGAAACCACCACGCTGCGCCACCGCAACTAAGGTGCCCGAAGTATCAAAGAGATCCACAAATAAGAAGGCAAACACCACAGACAGCATTGTCACTTCAAATACTTGAGACAAATCCATCGCCATAAAGGTCGGTGCGACTGAAGGCGGCATTGAGACGATACCGTTGTAATGCACATCACCGAAGATTAATCCCAGTCCTGTGATGATAAGGATGCTTAAAATCACCGCTGACTTCATGCCACGTTGCACCATGGCGATGATCAGGAAGAAACCTAACACGGCCATTACCGCTGGGAAAGCGGTAATATCGCCCATAGTCACTAAGGTTGCAGGGCTTGCGACCACAATGCCAGCACTCTTAAGACCGATCAACGCGAGGAATAAACCAATACCCGCAGCAATACCGATACGCAGCGACATAGGAATACTGTTCACAATCCACTCGCGAATACGCACTAGAGACAGGATTAAAAAGCAAATTCCCGACAGGAAAACGGCACCGAGTGCCGTTTCCCAGCTGTAACCCATTTCACCCACGACTGTGTAGGTAAAAAAGGCATTGAGTCCCATACCTGGGGCTAGTGCAATGGGATAGTTCGCCATGACACCCATCACAATACATCCCACCGCCGCCGCTAAACAGGTGGCCACAAACACGGCGCCATGATCCATACCCGCATCGGCTAACATCATTGGATTCACAAAAATGATGTATGCCATAGTCATAAATGTTGTCAAACCTGCTATCGCTTCCTGCTTGAGGCTCGTTTGATTTTGTTTCAGTTTGAACAGCTTTTCTAACATGGAACTGGGTTCCTTTTCTTTTAAAGTAGGTAGGGTCAAAAATGTAAACACTATGTAGTCGTGTTTTTCGCTGGGGATTATAGGGAGTTTGTGCTGGTCAGGCCAGAAAATTGATGGAGATTTTCTTGATAGAAATCGCTAAACAGAACAAAAAACCACCGAGCTTAATTTACATTAAAGCTCACGCCAAATAGGGGTTAGCAAGCCAATCTTAACACTGGGAAAATTCAAACGTCGTTCAGGATGAACAGCACATTGTTTTTAAAGCGAAATAATCATAAAACAGCACAATGCTTATCCCATGCAGGCATATTCGGTCGCCTCTGCGCCAAAAATCGTAGTGAAGTCGATAGCAAAAAGCCGGTGCCCTTAAGGACGCCGGCTTTTTGAGTTCAACGGGGAAAATGCTTAGAAGCGATAGTTAAAGCTGACGGTAAAGTTACGTGGCGCGCCGTAGTGATATACGCTATAAGCTTCTGGCAAATAACTAGAGGTTGACATATAGGCGTAATATTTCTCATCCAGTAAATTCTCTACGTTAACCTGCAGATCCATATTCTCAGCCAAATCGTAGCGCGCCATTAGATTCACCAAAGAATAGGCATCCTGCGTGATAGTGACATTGCCACCTGTAGAATAACTGTCGCTTTGCCAATTCACTCCACCACCAATGGTTAACTCTGGTAATAAATCCACAAATTGATAGGTAGTAAAGAGTTTAAATTGCTTACGTGGACTGGTTGTATCCAGCTTATTTCCTTCAGCATCTTCGGCTTTAAATTGTGAATAGCCTGCTGAAATATTCCAACCGTCGATAAACTCCCCAACAACTTCTAACTCGAAGCCCTTACTTTCCGTACCTTGGATAGCATAGTATGCGGTCGTTTGGCCGTTGGCGATTTGCTCTTCAGTCGGTACAAAGTCCGGGTCTTGTTTACCAAAGTTATCCTGCTCGATTTTAAACAATGCTAGCGATGTATGCAGACGGTCATCTAAATACGCACTTTTTAAACCAATCTCATATGCTTTCCCCTCTAATGGGTCAAGATAATCGCCACTCGCATCCTGTTTATTCTGCGGATTAAAAATCCCGGTATAACTGGCGTAAATACGGTGCTCTTCATTGATATCGTATAAAGCACCAACATAGGGCACAAACACACCATCATCACCAAAGTTAGTATCGGTACCATAGCTCACGCCTTCACGGTTCCAGCTTGAGATACGTCCACCGGCAATCAGTTTGAAATCATCGGTAATGGTCAGGCGAGTCGCCGCATAAAAGCCTTTTTGCTCGGTATCCATATTGAGCTGACGGTTCGCATTGGTCGACCATTCAGGCTCGGCAAACTGATTTTGTTGCCATTCGTAGAAGTTATCGACCACTTGTGAGTCCCAACCCGTCATATCGTCGCGGATAGGCTCATAGGTATCGGCGTAAGATTTTTGCTTACTATATAAGGCGCCCGTCACAAACTCATGGGTTTGACCAAAGAGGTCATAATCGCCCTTAAGCTGCACATCAAAGTTATTCGAGTTGCTTTCACCATGGCTATGATAACGCTGACCACTGAGCCCAGCACCCGTGTCTTTATCGAGTAAACCCGACATGTAGATCATCTTAGTGGTGGTCTCATACTCCATGCGGTTGTAGTTAGCGACCAGCTGCCAACCATTGCTGAAGTAGTGATTCAGGTTTGCAAAGTAGTTGATATTTTTGGTTTCCCAGCGGCTCCAATCGGCTGCAGTGGTGGCCGATGTATCCCAATCAGTGGCAGAACCATCACTAAAGACGGCGGGCAACGCGCCCCACATCGCCCCTTTGGGATCGTTGTGGTTATAGCTACCACCGACACGCAGCAAGGTGTTGGCCGTAATATCACTGTCGACCACACCATAGAGAATGGTTTTGCGGTCTTGATACAGATCTTGGTAAGAATCGCTATTCACATACTTAGCGACCAAGCGGCCACGGACACTGCCGTCTTCATTCAGACCATTGGACACATCCGCAGTGACTTGTTTTTTATCCCAACTTCCAGTGGCGACATCGACATAACCTTTAAGATCAGAACTGTCGGCATGCTTACGCACTAAGTTAATCGAGGCCGAAGGATCGCCAGCACCCGTTAATAATCCGGTAGCACCACGTACGACTTCAACGCGCTCGTAGATAGACACATCCGATACCGTTTCACCGGCATCACCACCCAAACTCCAAGATAAAGGCACGCCATCAATTTGATAGTTTTGCACGGTAAAACCGCGGGCCGAAAAACCGTTACGCACGTTATCGGTTTTTGAAGATGATAAACCCACAGTGTTGTTGACCACATCGACCACGGTATTTAGCGCCTGATCTTCAATCCGATCCGCCGTCATAATGCTGACCGACTGTGGCGTTTCCCGCAGCGTGAGTCCTAACCCCGTTGCGGTATCAATATTACGACTCACTGTGTATTTACCCATCACAGTGATTTTCTCGATATTTTGATCTTGTGTCTCTGTTGTTGAAGCGGTTTGTTCTTCGGCCATCAGTGCCAAAGGATTCAAAGCTAGGGTTACTGCAGCAGCAAGTGGAAGTAGATTAAAACGCATAGTCGTTCAGCAAGTTTCGTTAAGGTGCGCATACGGTAACACCATTGAGAACGATTTGCATTTGTATTTTATGTGACAAATGTAACAAATTCATCATTCTTAAGTCGTACAAAAAGATGAATAGATTGATGACAAAGTTTTATACTTTAAAAACAGATAATTAAATTAACTTTTGATAAAAGCAGTCATTTCGAGATGGCCGCAAAAAATTTTATGTTTATGGGAATAAATGAGAGGCATAGCGCCGTAACGACAGAAAAAAGCTAAAAAAAAGCCTGCTCAATGAGCAGGCAAGACATATTTCAAGCGTCCCTTTCGGGGAAGTACATTACCGCGCTAGCGGAAGAAACCTGGCATACCCATGCAAAAACACCGATATGCTACTTGAGTCTAAACACGCCAAAAAGGCGATACAAAGGTTGATGGATGATGGAAACTAGGTTTAAAGGGATAGTTAGCCCTTAAAGCTCATAGCGAATAAACCGCCACGCAAAACATCAGAGTTAATCCAAGTGTTTTGCCAAACAAAGTGATTCTTGCCTGTATAAGACATAGTCAATTACTCCTAAGTAAAGTTGAGATTAAGTACTCTAGTAAAGCTTGGCTCGGTTCCTTGGAACTAGAGATTCTCAAATCCGTTGAGACGACTTGTCACTCGGGTCCTTGGAGAAGGGTATCCATCCTGGATAGACTAGAGGGGATGGGCGCATTGCCCTGTCCACGAAAACCATTATATGTTTTCGTAGTTTTATTACAAGCTTTATTTGTATTTTTTTTAATTAAGGCTTTTTAATGTAATTAAATTACGTAAAACAACCAAAAATCTTGGCGACCTGCATCACATAAAAACAGAAATAACCCTGTAACCACCTAATAAGTAAGATATTACAGAATTATTTCTATTTATTACGTTAAATTGTTAACGATTGATCAGATATTGATACAGACCGACCAAGGGACTCGCAGTAGGTTTTCCATAGAGAGGATCGCCCTCCGTCGCACTGCCTGCGATATCTAAATGTGTGTAACCTAAAGGAATTGCGGCATTTATGCCATGTTCAAACAATCCCGAAGCCTTGAGCAGAAACGCCGCCGGATATTGATGCCCACGGGCCGTTACCGAAGATGGCGCATTGTTAGACGATAAAATATCAGCCGCCCCTGAGACTTCACGGATCTTGGCAAAGTCCTCGCGGCGCAATGTAGAAACCTCAAAGGGTTCGCCCCATTGGCTTGCCTGTAACGCGAGTGTCTGCGCACACTTGGCGCCACTGGCGACCGCATTTTCAACCGCAGCAGGATACGCCCCATAACAACGTACCACATGGCCCGTGAGAGTCGCGACCGAGAACAACTCTGGTTGCACCGCCGAAACCGCTTTAATACGCAGATGACTTAACAGGTCTGCCAATACTAAACGCCCTTCCGCATCCGTATTACCAATTCGCACCCGCACGCCCGCATGGCTAGTGATAATTTCATCGGTAACAAAGGCTTCGCTGCCAATGCTATTACGCACTAAGCCCAGTTCGGCGATCACCCGGATCCCTTTAGGCTTGAGCATAGACAAGGTTTTAAATAACCCCGCCACGGCAGAGGCACCACCTTTATCGCGGCTCATGCCCGCCATTGCGCCGCCGACTTTCAGATCGGCGCCGCCCGTATCGTAGACCACACCTTTGCCTGCAAATAGGAAAGTGCGGGTAATCTCGCCTTCGGGCAGATATTCGAGTTTCACCACCCGCGGTTGATGCCGCCCAACGGCAAAGGAAGAACGCGCCACCGCACTTAACAATGGATAATCGCGCTCGAGAATATCCCTGTCTTCCACGACTGCCGTTTTAATCACACTGCCTTTAAAGGCTTGCAAACAATATTCGGCAAAGGCTTTTGCCGACATACGCTCAGGTTCAGTGCCACATAAATCCCGCGCCAACACACGGCCAGCTTCTAATGCGTTGAGCAATTGACTCTTTTTAGCTGATAGAGACAGTAATCCTATGGCTTCAAAGGCTGGCGTTAAGCCCGTTGCCTCGCGCAATTCTAAGGTTTGCCATAATTCTTGACCGCAGGCGAGCGCCGCAACTTCAGTCGCAAACCCAAACTTGGGCGTGGTAGAAGGCACCACATAAAGCAGGGGACGCTTAGCGCCCGCGTCTTTAGCGATAGCAATGGCGGCTCTTGCCGCATCACCATAAACACGTACATCGGCATAATCATCAGCCACTTGAGTAACCGGCGCAATGATTAAACGACCACCGGCTAAACCGGGGGCAAACAATAACGTCGGGCTCTTACCGACACGTTTATCGACCTTAGCGCCATGCTCGGCCAATAAACTGATCTCATCAATTCCAATAGCACCAAGATCCGGTGTGACGACCACAACCGCATCCCAACCTTCACCATCAAAAATGGCATTTTCTGCTTGTACATCAACAAAGTTAACTTGAAACATGACCCATCCTTTTTCATTATTGTGCCTGCATTATTCCCGCTATAACGCTTAATTACCAATCAAAAAATCCCTTTGTCCCCATCGAAAAGACTGAGGGTGGCAACTTTCGCTGCCACAAGCACACATAGGCTTATCGAGAAGATTAATCGGTCGAGCAGAATGTGGTAGGATCAAGCCAAATTTGCCCTATACCCACAAGACCTGATGAGGGACCTCCTGTGACAGCGTTAAGTCAGTTATACCCACAGCCTTTATGGCAATGGTTCGAACAAATCTGTGCAATTCCCCACCCTTCCAAACATGAACAAGCACTCAGCAAACACATCCAAGCATGGGCTAAGAGTAAACAACTCGATGTCGTGGAAGATGCGGTCGGCAATTTAATCATTCGCAAACCCGCAACGGCCGGAATGGAAGATCGCAAAATCGTCGTGATCCAAGCTCACATCGATATGGTGCCGCAAAAGAATGCCGACAAAGTGCATGACTTTATCAAAGATCCTATCGAAGCCTATGTTGAAGGTGACTGGGTAAAAGCCAAAGGCACAACCTTAGGCGCCGACAATGGTATTGGCATGGCGTCAGCCTTAGCGATTTTAGGTAGCGACGATATCAAACACGGCCCACTGGAAGTACTGCTCACGATTGATGAAGAAGCGGGCATGACAGGCGCCTTTGGCCTGCAAGCGGGTATGCTCGATGCTGAAATCCTGATAAACACCGACTCAGAGCAAGAAGGTGAAATCTACATGGGCTGCGCTGGCGGTGTCGATGCTCAAATCACACTGCCTATGGTATGGCAAGCGTCGGAGCAAAGTTACGCATCATTTAGCCTGCATTTATCTGGCTTAAAAGGCGGTCACTCTGGGGTTAACATCCATTTGGGTCGTGGTAACGCCAACAAACTCTTGGCACGCTTCCTGTTTGAAAATGCCGATGAATTAGCGCTGGAATTAACCCAATTTACCGGTGGTTCACTGCGTAATGCCATCCCACGCGAAGCCAATATCAGCTTTATGTTACCCGCTGAAAATGTCGATGCACTGAATGAAAAAGTGCGCGCTTTTGAAGCCTTAGTCCGCGCCGAGCTGGCCATTGCCGACCCTGATATGCGTTTAGTGTTGAGCGAAATCCCAACGCCAAAACGCGTGATGAGTGAAAACAGCCAAAACACGCTGATCGACCTGCTGCATGTATGCCCTAATGGCGTGATGCGTATGAGCGATGAAGTCGCTGGCGTGACAGAAACCTCACTCAACGTAGGCGTGATTAGCACTAACGATGAAGAAGTTAGCATTCTGTGCTTAATTCGCTCGCTCATCGATTCGGGCCGCAGCCAAGTTGAAGGCATGCTCAATGCGCTGACTAATCTCGCTGGCGCTGAAATTGAATTCAGTGGCGCTTACCCAGGTTGGAAGCCAGATAACAGCTCACCCGTAATGGCGATTGTGCGTGAGACCTACGAGTCTATCTACCATAAAGAACCGGTTATCATGGTGATCCACGCGGGTCTTGAATGTGGTCTGTTCAAGAAGCCTTATCCAGAAATGGACATGGTGTCGATTGGCCCTACCATCCGCTATCCACACGGCCCGGATGAAATGGTCAATATCACCACAGTAGGTCAATACTGGGATCTGCTCCTTGCTGTGCTAGAACGAATTCCCGCTAAAGGTGAATAATCACTCTAGGTGAATAGTCGCTAAGCAGACTTAAATAACAAAGGCCGCAGAGGGTTTACCAATGCGGCCTTATTGTTGCTTCTATTTGCGCACTGCGTAAAGCTGATTATCGCGTTATCTAAACTAAACTAGGTTAGATTGGCGCTGAGCCAGATCCGCTCAGATTAAATTGACACTAAAACACAAAATCCAACTGCTTCGTTTCGCGTACCATGAGCGGCGAAAGCGTGTCTTTAGTCTCGGCGAGTCCAACAGAAACCCCGAGTAACCGAATTCCACGGCCCTCTTGCCTAGCCATTGCTTGGCTCAGTAGCTCATAGAACATCACCACGGAGACCTCGTCACTACGATGCTCGATGGTGGTCTGTTTAAAATCATTAAATTTAAGTTTGACCACCTGCTTATGGATTTGCCTCCCCTTAGCACTTCGCCCTAAACGGCTGGACAACTCTTGGATTAATCCCGGCATCACCTGTTGGCACTGCTCCAGCGTGTAAATATCCTGAGCGAGAGTGGTCTCAACGCCTACGGATTTGCGCTCGCGGCTCACAGAAATCCCGCGATCATCGATGCCATGGGCCCGCTCGACTAACACGGCGCCAAACTTACCAAAACGGGCAATCAACTCTTGCTTTGGATAAGCCTGCACATCGGCGCAGGTATTTAAGCCTAGCGAAGACAGTTTCTCAGCGGTCACTTTACCGACTCCGGGTATTTTCCGCAGGGATAAGCTTTTAACGAACTCGGGCACCTCATCGGGTGGGATAACACATTGCCCATTGGGCTTATTTAAATCAGAGGCAACCTTGGCGAGAAATTTAATCGGCGCCACGCCCGCCGATGCCGTCAGCCCAGTTTCGGCCAAAATATCACGGCGAATCGCCTCGGCAATTAACGTGGCTGAGCCCTTAAACAGCTTACAATCGCTGACATCTAAATAGGCTTCATCGAGGGAAAGTGGTTCGATTAACTCAGTGTATCGGGAAAAGATGGCGCGAATTTGCTGTGAGACCTCTTTGTAGACCTGCATACGACCGGGAACGAGGATAAGATCGGGGCACAATTTCAGTGCGTAGCCCGTCGCCATGGCCGAACGCACGCCAAATTTGCGCGCCTCATAATTACAAGTGCTGATGACGCCACGCTGCACCCGACTGCCGCCGACAGCCAGCGGTTTACCGCGGTATTCGGGAAAATCCCGCATTTCCACCGCAGCAAAATAGCAATCCATATCGATATGAATGATTTTTCGCACCTTGCATTCCTCCGACACTCAAAATACTGTATATAAAAACAGTAATCAAGTGCCGCTTACCAATTTGCCGCGGTGCTGTTTGCGCTTGGATTATAAGCGCTCAAAAAACAAAGGGAGCCCTAAGGCTCCCTTGATTTGCAACGTTTTGAATTAAATCTTAAATTGCCCAATGTTGCGGGTGAGTTCGTGAGTCGCTTGCTCAAATCCTTGCAAACTTTGGGATAAATCTTGGCTTGAGAGCAAAGACTGATCGGACAAACCACGCACGCTAACCACGTTCTGTGCTACTTCTTCAGCCACAACGGCCTGCTGGCCAATCGCGACGGTAATTTCCACCGTTTGCTGCTGAATCGACACAATCGCACTGGCGATATCACTTAAAGCTTGCTCCACTTGTGTGGTCAAGTCTTGCCCGACCCTTGCCTGCTCAACCCCTGATTCCATCACCTGCTCGGCTTGTAGCGCACTCTGTTGCAGGGTTTGGATAATGCCTTGAATGTTGGCGGTAGAATCTTGGGTACGAGACGCGAGAGTACGCACTTCATCGGCCACTACGGCAAAGCCTCGGCCCTGCTCACCCGCCCGCGCCGCCTCGATGGCCGCATTGAGCGCCAGCAAGTTGGTTTGGTCGGCAATGTTACGGATCACGCTTAACACTTCGCCAATTTGCTCAGAGCTGCTACGTAACTCCTTGATGACCTTGGCCGCTTCAATCACTTGAACCGATAATGCCTTCATACCTTCGGTCGCACGGGACACGATTTGGGTACCGTCATGGGCTTGGGTTTGTGCCTTTTCAGCAAAATCATTCGCCCGCTGCGCGCTAATTGCCATTTCTTGGCTTGTCTGTGCCATTTGGGTGGCTGCCGTGGCCACTGAGTCGATTTGTTGTTTCTGCGATGACACCGAAGATACCGCTAAATCACACACTTGGCGTGCATCCATCACCCCAGTGCCCACCTCTTGGGTTAAGTTGCGAGTGTGCAGTAACATTTGCTGCACCTTTTCGGCAAAGCGGTTGAAGGCATCACCCAGCTTGCCTAACTCATCCTCGCGCTCCATTAAAATGCGTTGGGATAAATCGCTATCACCTTCGGCAATGTCTTCCATCGCATCGAGCAATTTGCCGAGCTGGCGTCTAAAGGGCAATAACATCAACCATACTGTGATGCCGACCAAGAGCATAATCCCTAAGGCAACAAAACAGGCATTCCAAAAGGCTTCGGTCACTGGCGCTTCAATCACCTCATGGGGCAACATAAAGGCTAAGTGCCATTTTTGCTTAGGATAATCACCGCCCACGGACACAAAGGTTACCCGCTGCGGCACACCGTTAAAGGTGACTTCGGCAAAGCCCTGTGCTTCGCGCTGCATTTGTTGTCTTAAGGCGGTAAAACCTGAGGTGTCCTTAAACTGGCTATCGATTTGATTCGCAAGTGAGCCCGGCGGGAATTTATCTGAGAATCCGGGGAAATAAACCAGCTTACCTTCATCTGTCATCAGGAAGGCTTGGCCATAGTTGCGGTATTTGATTGGCGCTAACAGGGTTTTACCAATGGTATCGATAAGAATATCCATACCACCAATCCCGATGAGTTCACCATTGGCACCATAGACTGGGGTTTTAACCGTGGCTGAAATAGATCCATCGTTGGCATCGACCGCAGGATCGCCCACAAACAAGCTGCGCTGATCGATAGCCTCCTGCCACCAAGGACGCTTGTTAGTGTAGTAGTTTGGATCGCCATCGAAACGGCCATTAAGGTCGAAATACTCGAAGGTATTCGCCGAGCCAAAGAACACTGACTTCACATCGCTATCACGGTCGGAGAACGAGCGGAAATAGCGAATAATATCTTGGTACTGTTGATCGTTGGCTAAGTTACTGCCACGGGCATGATATTGGCTAAACCAATGGATAAGCCCAGGCTCGGCAAAAACCGAGTGGATCACTTGTCCCTTGGCAACAAAGTAACCACCAATCTCATTGGCCTTGAGAGCCACAAGCGCCGAAATGTCCGCATCCACTTGCTTACGTGTGTTATTACTTTCTTTATTCACGAGCAAAGCGGCAACTAAAGTAAGAAGTACAGCGAGGGCACCGACGATAGTTACCACTAACTGCAAACTAAGAGAACGTTTTATATATCTCATCCATCTTCCCGTCTGGTTAACCAACCACTTAACAAAAAAGCCTGCAAAAACAGTTTCACACGGTAACAATTTTTACCAGCCAACAACAGCCGAAATGATGAGAAAAAACGTAAACAAGTATTTGTAAAGAATAGACATTAGCAAAATAACAGGAATCGCTAAACAATCGACATCCATCAGAAGATCCCATCGCAATAGCGATTTTTTACAGAGTGTTAGACTAAATACTCAAAATCCAAAAACAAAGGCCAGTCATTTAGTGACTGGCCTTTGTGCTTAAGCTGCGTAAGCGGGCGTGGTTACATCTTAGTTTGCAGATAATTCGGTAAACCAATTCGGTCAATCAAACCGAGCTGTTTTTCTAACCAATACATGTGGTCAGATTCGGTGTCGTCGAGTAACACTTCTAAGATCTCACGGGTTTGATAATCTTTTTTCGACTCACACAGGGCAATCACCTTACGCAAATCATCGGCGACCTTATACTCATAGGCCAAATCGTTACGCAGCATCTCTTCAACGTTTGAACCGATGTTGAGCGCTTCCCGTGCGGCTACATTTGGCACGCCTTCGAGGAATAAAATGCGCTGTACCAGTTTGGCCGCATGGCCCTTTTCATCATCCGACTCATGGGCAATACGTTCATAGAGTTCGTTCAGGCCCCAGTCTTCATACATATGGGCATGCACAAAATACTGATCCATCGCCGATAACTCTCCCGTTAGGAGTCGATTCAACGCGTCGATGACTTCTTTATCACCTTTCATATTCAGCTCCTATGACTCACTAATTTGCGATTGAAGATAGTTTTGAATGCCGGTTAAGCTAATCAGCTCCTGCTGTGACTCGAGCCAATCTAAGTGCTCTTCTTCATCTTCAAGGATATCTTCGAGCAGATCGCGACTCACATAATCCTGCTCCGCCTCACAAAGGCTAATGGCATCCCGTAACAGTGTGAGTTGTTCCTGCACCATGGCCAAATCGCAATCGAGCATCTCTTGGGTGTGCTCGCCAATACGCAGTTTTTCGAGCTGTTGCAGATTCGGTAATCCCTCTAAAAATAATACTCGCTCGATAAGCTTATCGGCGTGTTTCATATCTTGGATGGATTTCTTGTATTCGACGTGATCTAGCTTCTCGAGACCCCAATGCTTGAACATTCTGGCGTGGAGAAAATATTGATTAATGGCCGTTAACTCACAGGTCAGCACCCGATTGAGTTGTCCCACCACTTTAGGATGACCTTTCATAAGTAACTATCCTTGATATGAGTGAAAGATTGATCTAAATCAAGCTTCTAGCCTAGTACAGTTTTCAAGCTAACTCAAATTTTCTTTATTTTTCACAAGCTTAAAGATAAAAAGCATTCTCATTATCGCTTAGATTAGCCAGCTATCCTCCTCATATATCAAGGATTAATTTTATGGGTACGCTCAGCAGGTAAGTAAATTCTCTTTCTTGCAGTTATAAAAGGCACTCGTTAACTGATTAGCATAACCCGCGTCACTCATCCCTTCGTGAACTTGCGCTTTCCAGAAGAAAATCGACGCTCCAAACCTCTGCTGCGCTAAAATCGAGGCAAAAAAATAGCCTCCAGAGGAGGCTATTTCAGTTGAAGCGGATAATTAAATGATCCTGTCTTTCGTTAACTTCTCACGGCGCGCTTCTTCTGCGGCCATACGACGCTTACGCTTGTCGCAGGGATCATCACAATCGCAGGCTTTTTCAATCCCTAATACACCTAAACCGCCACAGCTTCCTTCAACGGCTTTGCGCTTGATGAGATAACCTATCGACATAAGCAAAAAGAACAGTAATAAAATCACAAATGCCGCGATAAAAGTGCTCATGTTAACTCCAACTACTTAAGGAAAGGCTTGAAGGCGTCACTGTAGTAGACTTTAAATCCTTCGCCTTGCTTTTCTATTAGCATTATCGCCAAGTGTTCTTTCTTGGCAAGCTCCAATGACGCTTCTGTGCCTAAAACCATCATCGCCGTCGCAAAACCATCGGCCGTCATACATTCTTTATGCAAAACGGTCACAGATGCTAGCTTATGGTTAATCGGCAAACCGGTACGTGGATCAATTATATGAGTAAATCGCTGACCTTCTTCCTCATAATAATTGCGATAATCCCCCGAGGTTGCCATCGCCATAGTGCCAGGCTCAATCACCTGCTGCACCGCCATGCCATCATCGGTCGGTTTCTCTATCGCGACACGCCACGAGCTACCATCGCCTTTGGTGCCTTTAATGCTCAGCTCGCCACCAATTTCGACTAAGTAACCGCTTGCATGATACTTATCTAAAATAGAGGCCACTTTGTCCACGCCAAAACCTTTGGCGATTGAAGACAAGTCTACATATAAATGCGCATTGTGCTTGCTTAAGCGATTGCCTTCGATAGACAGCTCACTGATACCCGTTTTGGCTTTAGCCGCATCGATATCGGCTTGAGTCGGCACTTTGGTTGGGCGTTTATCGGGGCCAAATCCCCATAGGTTCACCAGCGGCCCTAAGGTAATGTCTAAGGCTTTGTCTGTCACGTTATACAAACGCATGCCTTCTTTAACCACTTTGATGGTATCCGGCGACACTTCAACGCTCTGCTCGAGCGGTAACTGATTGAAACGAGACAGTTCTGAATTAGGTCGATAGGTCGACATCTGGTTATTGACTTGCTCAAGTGCTAAGTCAATTTCGGCCTGCAACAGCTGGGCCGTTGGCATTTGCTCATTGGGAACCACTTTAATGTGGTAGGTCGTGCCCATTGTGCTGCCCGCGAGGGAGATAACCTCATCCTGTTTGCTACAGGCTGAAATAAAAAAGGCCAGACCTACAAGGACCAGCCAGCTCACTGAATGCTTTAACACTGAGGTTTTTAACACGGGGGTTTTTAACGCTAGGGTTTTAAACATAGTGACTAACAACTCTTTTGGATGCCCTTTAATGCAAAAGTTGCAGATGAGAGCTTTACTCCACATCTGCAACTCTTCTCACCTTGGGCTAATTCACATTAGCCGCCGAAGTCATCCAACAGGATGTTTTCGTCTTCGACACCAAGATTTTTCAACATACCGATCACAGCAGCGTTCATCATTGGAGGTCCACACATGTAGAACTCACAATCTTCTGGCGCTTCATGGTCTTTCAGGTAGTTTTCATACAGTACGTTATGGATGAAACCTGTGTAACCATCCCAGTTGTCCTCAGGTTGAGGATCAGACAGGGCCACATGCCATACGAAGTTGTCGTTTTCAGCCGCTAGGCCGTCAAAGTCTTCCACGTAGAACATTTCACGCTTAGAACGTGCACCGTACCAGAAGCTCATCTTACGCTTAGACTTCAGACGCTTCAGTTGGTCGAAAATGTGTGAACGCATTGGCGCCATACCCGCACCACCACCGATAAACACCATTTCTGCATCGGTATCTTTCGCGAAGAATTCACCGAATGGGCCAGAAATCGTCACTTTATCGCCAGCCTTCAGGCTCCAAATGTAAGATGACATCTTACCGCATGGTAAGCTCAAGTTACGTGGAGGTGGCGTTGCGATACGCACGTTCAACATGATGATGCCAAACTCTTCTGGGTAGTTAGCCATTGAGTAAGCACGGATCGTTTCTTCGTCAACTTTAGATTCTAACTTGAAGAAGCCAAAGTGTTCCCAGTCACCACGGTACTTTTCAGGTACGTCGAAATCAGCATATTTAACATGGTGCGCAGGCGCTTCGATCTGGATGTAACCACCCGCACGGAACGGAACAGATTCACCATCAGGGATTTGCAGCTTCAGTTCTTTAATGAAGGTCGCCTTGTTATCGTTAGAGATAACAGTACATTCCCACTTCTTAATACCGAAGATTTCTTCGTCAAGCTCGATTTCCATGTCGTTCTTAACATTCACCTGGCAAGACAGACGGCAACCTTTACGGGCGTCACCCTTGCTGATGTGATCTAATTCTGTTGGCAGAATATCACCGCCGCCAGACTTAACCACTACGCGACATTGGCCACAAGAACCACCGCCACCACAGGCGCTCGATACGAAGATACCGCTGTTCGCTAGCACGCCTAACAGCTTGCCACCGGCACCGGTTGTAATCGCTTTTTCAGGATCGTCGTTGATGCCGATCGTGATGTCACCGCTAGACACTAGCTTAGATTTAGCGAATAAAATCACTAACACTAAGACCAGGACGATAGCAGTAAACATACTCACACCGAGGTAAACCTCGAGCGGAGTAGATTTAAAAATACCAAGAATATCCATTAACTTATCCTTAGAAGGTCCAATTCAAGAAGCCGTTTGGTGTCTCTTACAGAGACACACCAGAAAACGACATGAAACCTAAGGCCATTAAACCAGCGGTAATAAAGGTAATACCTAAACCACGCAGGCCATTCGGCACATCGGCATACTTCAGCTTCTCACGGATACCGGCCATCAATACGATAGCTAATGCCCAACCTACTCCAGAGCCGAAACCAAACACCACACTTTCGCCCAGCTTGTAGTCACGCTCAACCATGAATGATACCGCACCGAAAATCGCACAGTTCACAGTGATCAGAGGTAAGAAGATACCTAACGCGTTGTACAACGGAGGAAAGTACTTATCCAGTGCCATTTCCAGAATTTGAACTAAAGCCGCAATCACACCGATAAAGGTAATGAATTTCAAGAAGCTTAAGTCAGCTTCAGGTGCACCAGCCCAAGCCAGTGCGCCAGGTGCTAACAGCCCTTGGTAAATAACTTGGTTAGCAGGAACAGAGATAGTTAACACTACAACTACCGCAATCCCTAGGCCCATCGCGGTAGTCACTTTCTTCGATACCGCTAAGAAAGTACACATACCTAAGAAGAAGGCCAGTGCCATGTTTTCAATGAAAACAGAGCGAATTAACAGGCTAATATAATGTTCCATCTCAAATTACCCTTTTGCTTCAACTTGCTCTGGCTTATAGGTACGAATAATCCAAATCAGAATACCGATCAGGAAGAACGCACTTGGCGGCAGTAATAACAGACCGTTTGGTTGATACCAGCCACCTTCAGAGATCTTGTGCAGGATTTGAACACCGAACAGAGAACCGTTACCAAACAGTTCACGCACGAAGCCAACAGCTAACAGAATCGCACCGTAACCTAAACCGTTACCGATACCATCCATAAAGCTCATCATTGGCGGTGTTTTCATCGCATAGGCTTCAGCGCGACCCATTACGATACAGTTCGTAATGATAAGGCCCACGAATACCGATAACTGCTTAGAAATCTGATAAGCATAAGCCTGCAGCAATTGGTCAACCACGATTACCAGAGAGGCAATAATGGTCATCTGTACGATAATACGTACGCTGCTAGGAATATGGTTACGGATCATTGAGATAAACAGGTTAGAAAACGCTGTTACCGCAGTTAATGCCAACGCCATTACCAGTGCAGTTTCGAGCTTGCTCGTTACCGCTAAGGCACTACATACACCAAGTACTTGTAATGCAATCGGGTTGTTGTTGACGATAGGTCCAGTCAGAACCTGTTTCAGTTCTTTAGCGTCAGACATTAGCTGAGACCTCCATTGCGTGCTTTTTCAATGAAACTCGCAAAACCTTCTTTACCTAACCAGAATGTCAGAGAGTGTTGAACACCGTTACTGGTCAGAGTCGCGCCGGATAATGCATCCACACCGTATTCAGTGCTAGCAACAGCTGGGTTTTTAGTTACGCTGATTGCAATGTTACCTTGCTCATCAAATAACTTCTTACCGTGCCATTTCGCTTTCCACTGAGCGTTTTGCACTTCACCACCAAGACCTGGGGTTTCGCCTTGCTCGTAGTAAACTAAGCTTTGAATCGTGTTCAGATCAGCATCTAACGCGAGGAAAGCATACATAGTCGACCACAGGCCATAACCATGAACAGGCAGGATCACGCTGGTTAACTTACCTTGTTCGTCACGCACTAAATAAACCACTGCATCTTCAGCAACACGCTTAACAGAAGCGATGTCGTTTTGAGGTACAAATGAGGTTTTCACATCGCGAGACGCTTTGCGTTGATCGAATGTGTTGGCATCAACACCTTCAACCCAATCACCGGTTTTTAAGTTAACTAACTTAGCTTCGATGTGCTTGCTATAAGTATCCAAAATCTGAGCTTTGGTTACTTTGCCCGCTTTCGTGTCAATCAGACCCGCAGCTTCGAGGATGTACTTTTGCTTATCAAGCAGCTTGTTTTCTGCTTGAGTTGGGCGCAGTAATACTGCCGCAGTCGACACGAATATCGCACAAATTAGACATAAGCCAACGACGATAAATAACGTTCTGCCGAACGAATCTTTATTACTAGCCACGAGCAATCCTCCGCTTGATATTTGCCTGAACCACGAAGTGGTCGAACAATGGCGCGAACAAGTTAGCAAACAGAATCGCTAACATCATGCCTTCTGGGAATGCAGGGTTAATCACGCGGATAAACACAGCCATTGCACCAATCAAGATACCGTATGCCCATTTAGCTTGGTTAGTGAATGACGCAGACACTGGGTCAGTCGCCATAAACATCATGCCAAATGCAAAACCACCTAACACTAAGTGCCAGTACCAAGGCATTGCAAACATTGGGTTAGTGTCGCTACCGATCACATTTAACAGTGTAGAGATAGCAATCATACCGACCATCACGCCGCCAACGATGCGCCATGAAGCGATACGGGTATAGATGATAACCAGACCACCTAACAGAATCGCCAGAGTCGATACTTCACCCACTGAGCCTGGAATGAAACCGAAGAACGCATCCCACCAGTTTTGGTTGAATGTGTAATCTAAGGTACCCGCTGCCGCTTGGCTCAGAGCCGTTGCACCAGAGTAACCGTCAGCGACAACCCATGAAGTGTCACCAGACATGTTCAGTGGGTAAGCGAAGAACAGGAAGGCACGACCGGCTAATGCTGGGTTTAAGAAGTTACGACCAGTACCACCGAACACTTCTTTAGCCACAACCACACCGAAGGTGATACCTAAGGCCACCATCCACAATGGGATAGTTGCTGGCAGGGTTAACGCGAACAGGATAGATGTAACGAAGAAACCTTCGTTAACTTCGTGGCCACGGATAGCGGCAAACAGCACTTCCCAAATACCACCCACGGCGAAGGTCACCGCATAGATAGGTAGGAAGAAACAGGCGCCGTACCACATCAGTGCTGGCCAGCCAGAGTTGGCGGTCAGTTCGGTACCAAACATGCCGAACAGGCTCACTTGCCATACGTCAGGCGTTGCAAAACCCGCGATTAACGCAAGTTGTGCTTGCAGACCTACGTTGTACATACCCACGAACATCGCTGGGAAGGCACAGGCCCAAACCGTGATCATCATACGTTTCAGGTCGATGTTGTCGCGAACGTGGGTTTTACCCTTGTTCACTTTACCTGGCGTATAAAAAATGGTGTATGCCGCTTCGAAGAGGGCATAAAACTTTTCGTATTTACCGCCTTTTTCAAAGTCGGGTTCAATACGTTCGAAAAAATCTTTCAAGCTCATTAGCCTTCCCTCTCGATCGTATCTAAACAGTCACGCAGATATGAACCGTAGTCATATTTGCCTGGACATACGAACGTACACAGTGCGAGATCTTCTTCATCCAACTCTAACGCGCCTAAAGTGGCTGCACCGTCAAAGTCACCTGAGATCAGGTCACGCAGCAACATAGTAGGAAGAATATCCAATGGCATTACACGCTCGTAGTTGCCGATTGGCACCATAGCGCGGTCTGAACCACCAGTGCTCGTTGTCATGTTGAACAGACGAGAAGCGCTTAAGTGGCCAAGGAATGCACGGGTAATAGAGTATTTGTTTGAGCCTGGTAACACCCAACCAAAGAATTCTTTTTCAGTGCCTTCTTCTAACAGACTCACCTGCGCGTGGTAACGACCTAAATATCCTTGAGGACCTACAGCAGTACGGCCATTCAGCACAGAACCTGAAACAACACGTACGTTACCATCTAAGGTTTCGCCCGCGGTCAGTTCAGTCATGCTTGCACCTAAAACAGTGCGAACCAAACGTGGCTTAGCCGCTTTAGGACCGGCAATCGCGACCACGCGTTCGGTATTCAGTTGACCGGTAGTAAATAGCTGACCAATGGCTATTACATCTTGGTAACCGACATGCCAAACAGTACGTTTTGCAGAAGCTGGAAGTAGGAAATGGATATGAGTACCAACAAGACCCGCTGGGTGAACACCGGCAAATTCTTCAACTTGGGCATTAGCGGCAGGAATATCGGCGCCAGGCGCTTTACAAAGGTAAACTTTACCTTCGGTAAGTCTTGCTAAGACCTTAAGACCATTAGCAAAATCTTCTTTATGCTCACGGATCACTACGACAGGATCGGCGGCATGGGGTTGCGTATCAATCGCGGTTACAAAAATACCAGCGGCAGAAGAATCTACGGCAGGCACTTTGCTGAAAGGACGTGTACGCAATGCAGTCCATAAGCCTGATTCGATCAGGTTGTCACGGACCAGTTGCGAGTCTAGCGTATCGAGAGCAGTGGCGTCATACTTAGCAAAGGCAACGCTTTCGTTCCCTTCTACTTGAATAACAACAGACTGCAGCACACGCTGGGCGCCCCGGTTAATGTCTAATATAGTACCACTGGCTAAAGCCGTATATTTTACGCCAGGATTTTTCTTATCTTCGAAAATCACCTGACCTTTTTGTACTTTATCGCCCACTTTGATCTTCATCGTTGGACGTAAGCCAATATACTCTTCACCCAAAGTAGCTACATGTTTAATGGCTGGGCCATTATGGATAACTTGCTCTGGTCCGCCTGCTATAGGCAGTTCCAATCCTTTCTTAATTGTAATCATATCCACAAGCACTACGTTTTGAAGGAAAGACAATGCGCCGCGTTCCTGCTAAATACTGAGGTTTTAAACAAAACCTACTGCATTGAGCTAGCGCAGATTTATCACAGAAATGCGATCGCAATCACGCTGGTCGCGCGCATTTTACCCCAATTGCCGTGGCATCGCCACGAAAATTATAGGTGATTTCAAACCTCAAATAAGGATTTAAAAGAATCATGCGCTACAGCGTTCACCTTCCGACCGAGTGAGGGCTCAGAAAGAGAAAATATTACGGTCGTCAAATACTATAACATTAATTTTAAAAGAAATAATTTAGCGAAAGGTCGATACCTCTTTATGGCGAGGCTTAACACGACCATTTCGCTTTCTCGTTGAATAATCTTAAAACAAGATTTAATTCAGTTTAAAAACGCCATTGATAACCCAAATAGCTGATCCGTCCATTTTCAGACCGAACTCCGCTATTTGATGCTGTGGTGACTAAGGACTCATCGAGTAGGTTTTCGACGCGAATATACAACCTATGGTGTTTATCAAAATCATAGTTTGCCGCTAAATCGACCCGCCATTGGCCCGAAACCTGTTGCAACTCACTGCCAAATTGGCTGAAATTCCGCTCCGATTGATAGGCCGCCTCAAGATTTAGTTGATATTCGCCATAGTTAACCCCCGCACTCAATTGCAATTGATGCTCGGGTAACCAAGCCAATCTCTCTCCCTCTAAAACACAGCCTTGGACATCGGTGCAGGTGCTGGTTTGATACTCGGCGCTAAGATATTGATAATTTAGCCCTAAGGGTAGCTCTACCCCACCCAGCCCCCAGCGATAGCCAAGGCCAAGTTCTACACCATAGGTGAGCACATCGGGAATATTCTCTTGGGTTAACAAGCGTTCATCGGCGCACATCGAATAGCTATCGCAATCCACATGCAAATTGTCGAACTCTTGCACATAAGCCCGTAAATCCGCTTTTATCCCTTCACGCGCATATTGGGCACTCACTTGATAATGGAGCGACACCTGAGCCTCTTGGGTGGTATTCCCCGCGCTTGCCGCAGTCCAAGCACGACGGATATCGGTACTAAAACGCCAATCGCCCGCATCATAGAGAACACCTAATTGCGGCATCCAATCACTATCGGAGAAATCCGCTTCATCCAGCCCCGCGAACGCTTGCTTCACTTCACGATTAACACTCACATGCTCGTAAGTAAGCCCTAACTTGATTTGCATACCTTGCCAGCGGAATAACGAATCGATGGCCGACGTCAGTGCAGTAGCATCATCGGTATAAGCGAACAGGGCGTTTGACTCATCAGCCATCAGACTTCTATCCGCTTGCCATAACGCCGTTTGCTCGCCAAAGTGCATTTCGGCCTTATCCGTATGATAACGAGCGCTGTAAATAATTTGATGTTCGCCATATTGGTTTATGGCTTGGGTCTGGGCGCCAAAGGCGCTGTAATCGTTGTCTTGGACGAGCAGGTTTAAATCGGCGCCATTTGCACTCGGAGCTCGATCAAAGGCGGCGATATCGGCAAGCGTTGCTACGTCAATCTCTTGCCCATTAAACAAACCAAGTTGATTCAACTGTTGTGAATAGGATTGATAGTAAAAGTCACTGATCACTTTACTGCCACCTAAATCCACTTGGTGTGAAAGCTGATACTTGTGCTGCCGCCCTTTATGCTTATCCTGCGCCGTTGCCGAGTACAAGAGTAAGGGATCCTGCTGCCAGTCCGCCGCGGTGACGCCAAGCTGCGAGCGATAACTGTTATCATCGATAAATTGGTAGGTAAATTCCGTCTGCTGCGGACTGCGTGCGCCAAGCAAACTTGCCGCATTCACCTTGAACAACATATCCGTTTGGGTTCTATCGGCATCGCTGCCATTGAAAAAATTCGCATCACCTTGTTCTTTCTGGTAATTCGCTGCGAATAATGCACCATATTCTTTTTGCTTAACGCCCCAACTCATGCCGGCATTCAAATCCGACTCTGTCGAACCTTCAACGAGAAAACTGCCTGACTGAGGTTGGTTAGCTATTTCAAGGCTCTGATAATTCACCACACCGAAAGCGCCCTGCCCGCCTACCGTCATATCCGCCAGTGGTGTGCTAGTGACATTTTGCTGTAGTAAAAGGTTAGGCAATAACTGCAATTGCGGCGCCGAATAAGGCGCGGGTGCAAAATACACCCTGTCTTGCATTACGGCCACACCTTGGCTGGCGGAGCGCATACTGATATTCGCGGTATTTCCACTGTGGTCGGCCCGCAATAAGGTTAAGCTATTTAAGTAACTCAGCTGCATCCCATCATCATTGGAGTGATATTGGTCATTGAGCTCAATCAGATCGAGTGTTTGAGAATAGAGTGGGTTTGCATTGAGGGGATGAGTGTAGACACAGGAAACCGCAAGCGCGGTCAGCGACATCACAAAGTAGCGACTAGACATACCAAGCTCCCAAAAGTGTTTGTTAGCGTACGGCGTTTTTGTTGTTATTTTGTAAAATAGCTGAATTTGCTCGAAAAAAAAAGCGACGAATGTCGCTTTCTTGACGCTTAAGCCTTAAGTCTAGGCACCACGCCTTGTGGTGCCTTAGCAAAGCTTAGAGTTGACCTAAGATCTCATCGCTGAGTTTTAAGTCATCATTACGGTTAACACTCACGCCTGCGGCGATAATGTTACGGGCGATATCTTGGGCTTGTTCTAACGAGTGCATCTCGTAAGTGCCACATTGATACTCGTTAAGCTCAGGGATTTCAGATTGCTCAACCACTTTGAGCACATCTTCCATTGAGGCAAGCCATGCATCGGCCACTTGGCGCTCGGTCGGCTCACCAATCAGGCTCATGTAGAAACCGGTACGGCATCCCATTGGTGAAATATCAATAATTTCAACATCGCTGCCGTTTAGATGATCACGCATAAAACCCGCAAACAGATGTTCTAGGGTATGGATACCACGCTCGCTGAGGATATCTTTATTTGGTGCACAAAAACGTAGATCGAATACGGTAATCGCATCGCCTTTTGGGGTACTCATATGTTTGGCAACACGCACGGCTGGCGCATTCATCCGAGTATGGTCAACGGTAAAGCTATCAAGTAATGGCATAGGAAACTCCAAATTCTTAGGGCGATACAACCGCTATCGGTTTATGGGCGCAAGCATAACACCAAATGGATTAGGTCGATAACAAGATAATGTAAGATGAAATCATCTCACATTAATCAGACGCTAATATGAACATTTTGTTCAAATTAGCGGCATTAGTGCTGGCGCTGCTGGCTGTAAGCATCCTCTGAAATCTTATGATACTCACGCACTCCCTGCTCATAGGTATGGTAAGCGCGATACACTTTGCGCATCATAGGATCCTGCTCGGCCTGCTCTTCAATGACCTGCTGTGAAATACGTTCAAGCTCGGTGAGCACCTGGGGGGGGAAAGCCTTAAGCACCACACCTTCATCTTTGACTAAGGTGTCAAGGGCCGTCACATTACGTGTGGTGTATTCGTCTAGCATATCTTGATTGATGGCGCGTGCAGCCGTTTTGACTATGGCTTGTAAATCTTGGGAAAGACTCTCGAACGCGCCCTTATTAATCAAAAACTCCATATTGGAGCCAGGCTCGTGCCAACCGGGGTAATAGTAATATTTGGCGACTTTATGTAAACCAAAGGCGAGGTCATTGACAGGCCCAACCCACTCAGCCGCATCAATAGATCCCGTTTGCAAAGCGCCATAAAGCTCCCTGCCCGCCATATTGACGGGTACGGCACCGACACGCTTGAGCACTTCGCCACCCAAGCCCGGCATACGGATCTTCAAGCCTTTAAAATCGGCAATGCTATTAATAGGTTTATTAAACCAGCCGCCCATCTGCATCCCCGTATTGCCACCCGCTAATGGAATGATGCCAAAGGGGCGATAAACTTCCTCCCACAATGCCATACCGCCACCATAATGCAGCCAGCCGTTCATCTCTTGGGCCGTCATACCAAAGGGGATCGAAGAAAAAAACTGTGAGGCGGGCGCTTTCCCCTTCCAATAATAGGAGGCGGCGTGGGCCATTTGGATTTTACCTTGGCTCACCCCGTCGAACACCGCAAAGGCGGGCATTAATTCTCCCGCACCGTACACATGAATTTGTAAGCGGCCGTGGGACATCTCGTTCACCAGCTTGGCAAAACGCTCAGGTGCCATACCTAAACCTGCGAAGTTTTTCGGCCAAGACGTGGCTAAACGCCACTCGATAACATCTTTAACGGGAGTCGCATCGGCATGAGGTGCTGCAGTCTGCTCGATATGCTGGGGTGCTGGATTACACCCACCGAGACCAATAAGCAATACCGCAAAGATTAGGCACCCCAAATGACGCATCGAACACTCTCCCTGAATGCGAAGTTAGTTAACAGTATGAAAATTAGCGCTCTTAAGTATCGGCTGATGTAAAGCACTCTTGTTTAGATGCTTACGACTTACATTCCATTCACTATAAACAGTGAGCACTAATTCAGTACAAAATAGAACATATTGTTAACACAGAAAATTCAACAGGGAAACCGCATATTATCGTCTATTTGACCTAAAACAAAAAAGCCACGTTGATAACGTGGCTTTTATAAAGTTCGGTGGCCGAATTAACCGCGGCAATTTGGCGTTTTAGGCACTTCAACATCCTTAGCCCATTCACTCTGGGTGAAGGTATGGATAGAAAGTGCATGCACACCATTAGCTAATTCATCAGCTAAACAATTATTTACCAAACGATGGCGGGCAAGTAAGCGAAGGCCTTCAAATTCATCACTAACGACAACCACTTTAAAGTGAGTCTCTGAATTAGGCGGAACATGGTGACGGTGACTTTCGTTAAGGACTTCTAAATGAGTTGGCGAGAAGCTTTCAGTCAGCTTCTGATCAATGGTCTGTGCCACTGTGCCCTGCGCATGGGTATTGGACATATTCAAATCTCAACATGGGAAAATCCAGTGGCCGCAGAGTACTGCTTCAAGTACAAAAGATCAAATTTCAACGTCAGCTTTGCGGCTTTAAACTGAGCCAATTTAGTAACAGTATGAAATGATTTGGCTTTCAATCAGCCATGATAATTAACAATCAATTGCCTAAAGGTGTAGTTCCAACGGGGTTCCTTAACCTTTAAGCGCTTAGGCACACTGTGCAACCAATCTTGCTGCATTGGCCAGTGCATAATGAGTAAGTCACCACTGTGTAAACTAATAGTGTATTTCACCTTGCTGTGTTTATGTTTAATTACAAAATCCCGCGAGGCGCCAAGGCTGATAGAGGCAATATCACTGCCGCTCGCAATCTCTGGCTCATCATCGCTGTGGGCGCCCATGCAATCTTGGCCATCTGCATAGCGATTCACTAACACGCCATTGCTGCCAAGGCCAAAATCCCGCTGCAGTTTGTCACGCAATTTTTGCAAATACTTAGGCCAAGGCAGAGCACGAATAAATAGCCCCGAATATAAATAGTCGCATCCCGCATCGCCATACCAAACCTGCAGCCTTGGAATGGCATGATATTCACCAAACACTTGAATTTGTGGGCGACTCAATGGGTAAAATTCAGCCTCCTTAAGCAGGGCATTCTGCTGCGCCACATTCAAATAATCCCTAACTAAGGTGATAGGCGGCTCGACTTGTGCCGCATCTTGATGATGGGCGCAAAAGCTCCCGCTATCAACTTCAAGATTGGCCTCTGGTTCGAGTCCTAACTCGACTTGTTTCATACAGCACCTTATACCACTGACGACTGTGATTGCCCCATCCAATCACTCATGAATGCACGAGCGGATATACAACCTCAGGCAAGCATCGCACGATAAGGGGAAATCTGCGATAATCTGCGCCTTATTTAATTGGCGCTGTTTTAATGGCAGTGTTTTTATTCGCACCGTTTTTATTGGCTTAGCACAAAGATGACGACACAATTTTCAGTGGCAGGGATTGAGCTTGAACTCTTTCGCTACCCCGCTTCGCAGGAATCCAATCTCCAAGCTTGGGATGCGGCAGACGAGCATTTGATTAACACCCTAGTCGAAGGCGGACAAACCGCGGTGCCAACGGCCATTATCAACGACAGCTTTGGCGCCTTAAGCTGCGCCCTATCGCGGCTTAATCCCGACTGGCCACTGAATGTCGAAACCGATGCCAGAACCAGTTTTTTAGGTGCAGAGCAAAATCATCATCGCAATCAGTTGCCTATGGATAACCTAACCTGGTTTACCAGTCGTGATGCCTTACCAGGCGATCTCGCCCTCGTATTGATGAAGCTGCCTAAAAACCTTACTTACTTTGCCCACCAGCTGATGCGCTTATCGCAAGTGTTGCCCGCGGGCTGCAAAGTGTTGGTTGGCGCAAAAGCCAAGTCTATCAACGCGAGCTTATTGGAAGTATTCGCGAAACACTTAGGGCCAGCAAGCGCCAGCCTCGCTTGGAAGAAAACCCGCGTCATCACCTGTATTAGCGATGGCAAGCCACGCGCCTTACCGAAGGAAGTCACTTGGGATATTCCCGAATTCAACCTCCACATCAGTAATTTAAGCAATGTGTTTGCCGCCAATAAACTCGATATCGGCGCGCGCATTATGTTGGATAATCTCCCTCAGGGCGACTTTAAAACGATTGTCGACCTAGGTTGCGGCAATGGTGTGCTCGGTCTGCGCGCGGCCCAGTTATACCCTAATGCCGATATCCATTTTATTGATGATTCCGAAATGGCGGTGGCCTCGGCAAAAGCCAACTGGGCAAACAACCAACTCCCCGCAGATAAAGGCCATTTCCATTGGGATGATTGCATGACCCATTTACCCGATGGAGTAGAACCCGATTTAGTACTCTGCAATCCGCCCTTCCATCAGGGCGAGGCGATTACCGACCACATTGCTTGGCAGATGTTTTTAGACGCGCGGCGCCGACTCAAAAATGGCGGCATTTTACATATAGTGGGGAATCGACACTTGGCTTACCACGTCAAATTGCAGCGTTTATTTAAAAACTGCACCACAGTCGCCTCCAACGGCAAATTTGTCATCCTACAAGCACAGAAATAACCACTTTCATACGGCAAAGATAGGGCGAAATCATTGCGCTATCTTTGCCTCATCTCCTCCACGTTCACATTCGCACATACTGAGTAACGGCTTTTTACTAGCCGTTATGCCTAGTTGCCAGTACAATCTTTCACAGTAAAAGCATAAAAGTGAGTCACTTAGACTTTTATGCCCCATGGATATGGAAAGCATATTTAGGATATTGAGATGCCGTTAAAGGATGACGTTGACCAACTCAAGGCAGAATTGGCGCAGTTAAAACTGCAGCATCTGTCGCAGCAATCTTCACTCAGCCGCCAACTGGCAGAATTCTCAGCCAAGCTCGACAGCATCAGTCTTCAGCTTGAGCAGCAAGACAACGCCACTCTCACCACCACATCCACCAGCACGGACGATATCACAACGCCATTCGACACGACGATTGAGCCAAGGGATGAGCGCGCCTCGCTGCAATCTGAAGAAATGGCTCCCGATATCCAGCCACAAATGCCCGAGGCAAATCCTTGGCAAAACGATCCTTGGCAGCGCCACGCTAAGGTTTCCTCCAAAGCCGTGCATTCATCGGTGGATTCGCAGCTGGATGATTTGCAGCAAGATAAGGCCTTTTCTCTGCAAGCCGGACTTGAAGTGGGCGTGCAGGCTGCAAGCCAATTCGAGACCTTATTATCCCAAGGCGTTGCCGCCATCATGGCGCCATTTGCAGCCATCACTGAACAGGTCAAAGGTTTCTATCAACATTATCAAGCCAAGGGCTTAGGCCCGGTATTTTTGATGACGGTTGCGGGCATCATCACACTCACCCTAGGTTTTGGCTATCTACTGCAATATTCCATTAACCATTGGTTTTCCGAACTCGGTAAAGCCCTGCTGGGTTTTGGCTGCGCCAATGCGATTATTGCGGGCGGGATTTTTATCCGCCAAAAAAGGGCCGGCATGGCCGACTTTGGCTCTGGGATAGTCGGATTAGGCCTTATCCTAAACTATCTCTGCGCCTATTTTATAGGCCCCTACTTTGAGATTATCCCGAGCAGTGCCAGCTTTATCCTGCTGCTATTAATTACTTTAGCGGGCTATGGTCTGTCAATGCGACTCGATGCCAAGGTTATTACCGTGATTGCTTTAGTCGGCGGCTCGATGGCACCTATGATGCTGTTATCCCAAAGCTATGCGCCGCTACTGTATATCCCCTATCTGCTACTGATTGGTGCGGGCGCCCTCGCCCAAAGCCGTAAATTACACTGGCCATTACTGCTGGAAATCACCGCCTTCCTGCATATCGCCTGCATCGAAGCCTTCAGCTATTTTGTCGATTTGCCGCTCACTCAATGGGGCGGCGCAGCGGTGCTAGCCCTAGTGAGCATTAACGCACTATTTTATCTCTATGGTCTATTTGGGTTTATCGTTAATTCCTCCACGACCTCTCTCAGCCACAGAGCCTTGGTTCTGCCGATTGCCCTACTGGCCTTTGCTATCTACGAACTCACCCAATTTACGCCATTTGCAGGGGAGATTTTTATCGCCAACGCTCTGGTATGCGCAGGTTTATACGTTAAGCTCAAGTCTCGACTAGCCCCGTCCCAGTGCAGTCTCTTATTAGTTTTCGGTGGCAGTTTTGCCGCCTTTGCCGCTCTTTATCTCTTAAGCCATGATTTCTTGGGATTAGTGCTTATCCTCGAAGCATTGCTCCTGCTGTGGATTGGCCTTAAGGAGAAACTGATTTCGGTGCGCGCCGAAGCCTATGTGTTATTGCTAACAGGGCTGGTGCTCAATGTATATGCGGTGCTGACAGGTTTTTCCCTGCTCGGACTTGGCGAGCAAACGCCCATGGCGGCGCTTGGGTTCCCGCTGCTCGCGTTAGCTTTAAGCGCGGCGGCCCTGCTCTTTGTTATCCGCCAAATCCACAGTGACGAGTCACCACTGTCGCGGCTCGAGCGGCAATTGAGTTATTTATTCAAAGAGTTCCTCAGCGGCTTTTATGTGGCAACCCTTTTGCTGGCGGCTTACCTTGTCAGCAGCGATTATTACCTCGCAATCATCCCGCTTGTGAGTCTGTTGCTGTTGTATTTAAGTGGTAAAGACAAGTTGATGGTCAGCGAGTTTGCCGCTTGGCTCTTGCTGCTGCCACTCCTATTTACCGTGGTCGAAGGCGTGACCCTCACTGGCAGCTTGAGCTTTAGTGCGCAACCACTGATGGCAAAGCTGGCACGCATTGAATTATTCGCCGCCCTGCTGCTGGCCCACTATTGGTATCGTAAACACTATCCAAGCTCGCTGTTCGCCCAGGCCGCCAAGCAGATACAACTCGGCTGTTATCTGCTACTGCCACTAATCTTATTGCCTAAGGTGATGCGCAGTTATTGGGAGTTTACCGCGGCTGCACTCTGGCTCAGCAGCTTGTTCAGCCTCGCCCTTGCCTATGTTATCAAGCATAAAGCCCTTGAGATTGAAACCAAGATTTTGACTTGGCTGGCGATACTCACCACCGCCAGCTTGTGCCTATTTGAAGTTTGGCAAGGACTTATCGCGCTGCTCATTGGTGCTCTAGTCATGGGCTTTGTACTGCTGCGTTATCGCAAGTTTGCCAAGCCTTGGACATCACTGCTAACCCTGCAATGGCAACTTAGCCCTTATTATTTCGCGCTGGTGCTGGCCGTATTGGTCTATGTATTTAATCGCGTCGATGTAGTGGCATGGTCGATGACGGCATTAGCATTGAGCGGCTACTTTGCCCTATTGATCCAAAGACGCATCAAACATGGCTCAGTGCAAACGGGATTAATGGCGCACTTAGCCATCGAAATCCAAGCCGCGGTGCGCTCAAGCTACAGCTTGGCCTACGGACTTTGTCTTGGGCTAGCGCTGCTGCCGATAATGCTGCATTTTGAGTTGTCGCTAAGACTCGATCTTAATAACGTGTTATTGATCCTCTGTGAATTGATGGCATTAGCACTGCTCGCGCTACTTATCTTACGCCGAGGCGTCGCTATTCGTTTGCATCAGCGTTTCTTACCGCTGCAATGGCTCAAATGGGGCTGGCATGGATTGCTCGCGCTGAGTTATCTCACCTGGAGTTATGCGTTCGATAATATGATTGCCGCGCCGCTCAGCGCCATTTTGCTTGTCGTGCATGGCAGCGTGTTGATGTTTATCAGCCTAAAACCCCTGCATGGGGATATGATCCGCCTCGCCGCCGGACTCTTTACCTTAGCCACACTCAAAGTGTTATTGCTGGATATGGCGTCCTTCGAGCTAGTGCAAAAGGTTATCGCCTTTATGTTGATTGGGGTGATCTTACTGACCGTCTCTTACTTCTATCAAAAGGCCCGTAATCGCCTACAAGAAGCAAACCAATAAGTCGCCAGTTATGCAAAGTAAAAGGCCGCTAATATTAGCGGCCTTTTTCATTCGAATAATCAATCTACTAATTTAAGCTAATGCTTTTTCCAGCGCCTGCGCCACATCGGCAATAATATCGTCGATATGTTCAATGCCAACGGAGATTCGAATTAAGTCCTCAGACACCCCGGCTCTGGCAAGCTCGTTTGCATCTAGTTGTCTGTGGGTGGTGCTGGCGGGGTGGCAAGCCAGCGATTTGGCATCCCCAATGTTCACTAAGCGCAAAATCATCTGCAGCGCGTCGATAAACTTACCGCCGGCGATTTTCCCTTCCTCGGGAGTGGCCGCTTTAATACCGAAGCTGATAATCCCAGAGGCTTTACCACCGGTGATCTTTTGGCAATTCTCACGGTAAGGGCTGCTCGGCAAGGCACCGTAATTCACCCAACTGACTGCAGGGTGCAGTATCAAGTATTCGGCCAAGGCCAAGGCATTCGAGCAGTGGCGTTCCATACGCAGACTCAAGGTTTCCAGCCCTTGTAGCAGTAAAAATGCACTGTGAGGTGAGAGCGCCGCCCCAGTATTACGCAGCGGCACCACGCGGCAACGCCCAATAAAGGCCGCGGCACCAAAAGCCTCGGTATACACCACACCATGGTAGGAAGGATCGGCTTGATTCAGCAGGGCAAAGCGTTCTTTGTTCGCCACCCAATCAAACTTGCCCGAGTCAATAATCACGCCGCCAATCGTCGTTCCATGGCCGCCAATGTATTTGGTCAACGAATGGATAACGATATCGGCGCCATGTTCAAACGGGCGACATAAAACAGGGGTGGCGACAGTGTTATCGACAATTAAAGGCACGCCGTGTTTATGGGCTATTTCGGCTAAACGTTTAAGATCGACAATATTGCCAGCAGGGTTACCGATGGACTCACAGAATAACGCCTTGGTCTTAGCATCGATTAAGGCATCGAGCTCTTCAAAGTCATCGAAGGCCGCCATCCGTACCTCTACCCCTTGGCGCGGCAGCGTATGGGCAAACAGATTATAAGTACCGCCATAGAGTTGACTGGTACTGACAATATTGTCCCCCACTTGAGTAAGGGCTTGAATCGCATAGGTAATGGCCGCCATTCCCGAGGCAAGTGCCAGCGCGCCTATGCCACCTTCAATGGCAGCAAGCCGCTGCTCGAGCACGCTGGTCGTCGGGTTCATAATCCGCGTATAGATATTGCCTGCGACTTTTAAGTCAAATAAATCAGCACCATGTTGGGTATCATCGAAGGTGTAGGAAGTGGTTTGGTAAATAGGTACCGCAGCGGCTTTCGTGGTCGCCTCTGATTCATATCCGTGGTGTAACGCCAGTGATTCAAGTTTCATCTTTGTGTCCTTCCCCAATAAATTCCCCGAAAAATTCCCAAAACAGTTCCCCAAGCATAGCCACTCCCCAAGACAAATTGAGGGAGAGCGTTACGCAAATCGATGTTCTAATCGCACAAGATTTGTGCACTGTATCCAAGCTAACAGATGGACATCTAGAAGTCTAAAACTTTTTAAGTCGCCATCGAATTTACCGTAACGGCTCACACTTTGGCGTATCAATTCGCGGAGTGTTCTAGGAGCTGCGCGAGCGCTTTTACCGCACGCACTATCTCGGGTGAGCAATCGTAGGAGGCATTAATGCGCATAAAATGGCGAAACTCAGCTTGATTACTAAAGAGATTGCCTGGCGCGATACTGATCCCTCGCTCAAGTGCACTATGGTATATCTGCGTCGCATCCATATGGGCAGGCAACGCCAGCCAAAGGAAATAACCGCCCGGCTCAAAGTTCACACTTACGGACTCCGGCAAGTGAGCCCGCAGCAACTGATACATGGCAAATTTGCGATCCGCTAAGGTGTGGCGTAAGCGCTTTAAATGACGCTCATATTGGGGCGACTGAATAAAATCGGCGATGGCCAGTTGCATAGGCGCACTGGTTGAGAGGGTCGACATTAATTGCAAGCGTTGCAATTGCGGGGCATGGCGCCCAGCGGCAACCCAACCGACTCGATATCCCGCAATCAAAGATTTCGAAAAGGAACCACAATGCAAAACGCAGCCTTGGGTGTCTAAGGCTTTAATCGGCCTAGGCGCACTCGAACCGACATAAAGCTCCTGATACACATCATCTTCAATCAGACTGACGTTATGCTCACAAAGCAGTTGATAAATAGCCTGTTTTTTCTGTTCCGATAAACTACAGCCTAAGGGGTTTTGATGCAGACTCATCAACCAACAGGCTTTGACGGGATAGGTCTTAAGCACTTCAGCCAAAGCATTAAGATCAATCCCTTCGCGGGGATCCGTCGCGACCGCAATCGCCCTTAGCTTGAGGCGCTCAATGGCTTGCATCGCACCATAAAAGGCCGGCGATTCAATCACGACCCAATCCCCCGCCTGAGCCAAGGCCGCTAAGCTCAAGTTCAGCGCCTCCATCGCCCCCGAGGTAATTAAAATTTCATCGGGCGCCACGCTCATGCCTAACTTGGCATAACGTTGGGAAATCGCCTTGCGTAACCCAGCATTACCGGGGGGAAGATTATCGGCCGCAAACGACGGTGACATCTGCCGAGTGACCTTGACCAACGAGCGCGCTAAGGCTTGCTGTGGAAATAAACTGGGGTCGGGAAATGCCGAGCCAAAGGGCACAATCCCAGCCTGTTTCGATGCCTGCAATACGTTAAACACAAACTCGTTAATATCGACCTTATCGGAGAAATAGATCTGCCGTTGAGTCTCTGGATAACGAAAGGCTTCGGGCTGAGGCGCCACTATGTAACCGGATTTTGCCTGCGCCAATATCACGCCTTGGCTTTCGAGCAACTGATAGGCGTTCAGCACCGTCATTAAACTCAGCCCCGAATCCGCCACAGTTTGCCGCAATGAGGGCAATTTATCCCCCGCCTGCCAGACACCTTGAGTAATTCGGTTTTTGAGATCCTGCGCTAACTGTTGGTACTTAGACATCTGCTATAGCTAACTTAGCCAATTCTGTATCTGTTATAGCCAGATTACCCCATGGTCTAATAGTACACAAGCCATCAGCGGCGCGAATCCGAGGCGCTGAGCGACTTGTTTTTACACATCCCTTTGCTGCACGCCTGAGGACACTATGTTTGATTTTGATGCCACCGTACTCGCGAGGATCCAATTCGCTTTTACCGTTTCTTTTCACATTATCTTTCCCGCAATCACTATTGGGTTAGCCACCTATTTAGCCGTGTTAGAAGGACTCTGGTTGAAGACAAACAATCAGATTTATCAGCAGCTTTATCAATTCTGGGTCAAAATTTTTGCCATTAACTTCGGCATGGGCGTGGTCTCAGGCATAGTGATGGCCTACCAATTTGGCACCCACTGGAGTGGTTTTTCGGCCTTTGCGGGCAGCGTAACCGGCCCTCTGCTCACCTATGAAGTACTGACAGCATTTTTCCTCGAGGCAGGATTTCTTGGGGTGATGCTGTTTGGGCAAAATAAGGTTGGCAAAAAGCTGCACTTTTTTGCCACTTGCATGGTGGCCACGGGCACTGTGATTTCAACCTTTTGGATCCTCGCCTCCAATAGTTGGATGCACACACCTCAGGGTTTTGAAATCATTGATAACCGAGTCGTCCCCACCGACTGGTGGCAAATCGTGTTTAATCCTTCATTTCCCTACCGTTTAACCCATATGACGGTTGCCGCCTTTCTATCATCGGCCTTCTTTGTTGGCGCCTCCGCCGCATGGCATTTACTCAAAGGAAACGATACTCCCGCGATTCGTAAAATGCTTTCCATGGCCATGTGGATGGCATTGATTGTTGCACCGCTGCAAGCAGTGATTGGTGACTTTCACGGGCTAAATACCCTTGAGTATCAACCGGTAAAAATCGCGGCGATGGAAGGCCACTGGCGTAATGAAAAGGATGAGCCTACACCGCTCATCTTATTCGCGATACCCGATATGGATAAGCAAACCAATCACTTCAGTTTGGAAATTCCAGGATTAGCCAGTCTGATTTTAAAACACGATATAACCAAGCAAGTGCCAGCACTCACTGAGTTTCCTGCCGAGGATTGGCCCAATGTGCCCTTAGTGTTTTGGAGTTTTAGGGTGATGGTGGGCTTAGGCGTGCTGATGATTTTGGCGGGCGTGTGGAGCCTCTACCTTAGACGCAAGCAAACACTATACAGCAATCGCCTGTTCCTGCGCTTGGTACTCTTGTTAGGTCCCGCGGGATTAATCGCGACCCTCGCGGGCTGGTTTACCACTGAACTTGGCCGCCAACCTTGGGTTATCCAAGGGTTAATGCGCACTCAAGATGCGGTTTCGTCCCACAGTGTGACCCATTTAAGCCTCAGCCTGATGATGTTTGTTATCTGTTACTTCGGCATTTTTGGCGTGGGATATCGCTACATGATGCGGCTCATCAGTAAAGGGCCGATAGCTCAAGGGATTGAGTACCATGGATAACAAATCCCGTTTTTTAGCATATCAACCGATTAATCAACCCATTTAAAGGCACAACATGGAATTCGACTTACCCCTGATTTGGTTTGGGATCATCATCTTTGCCACACTCATGTACATAGTGATGGATGGCTTCGATCTTGGCATCGGCATCTTATTTCCCTTCATCCATGATGAAGACGATAGGGATGTAATGGTCAACACCGTCGCGCCAGTATGGGATGGTAACGAGACTTGGCTAGTACTAGGTGGTGCTAGCCTGCTCGGCGCCTTTCCCCTCGCCTACGCCATAGTGCTCGAAGCCCTAACCATTCCCTTACTGATCATGCTGCTCGCGTTGATTTTTCGCGGCGTCGCCTTTGAATTTAGGTTTAAATCCAGCGCAGAGACCAAACCCTTTTGGGATAAAGCCTTTATGTTCGGCTCGATTATTGCCACCTTTGCCCAAGGCGTAGTGCTCGGCGCATTTATCTCGGGCATTTCGGTCGATGGGCAAAGGTTCAGCGGTAGCAGCTTCGATTGGTTATCGCCCTTCTCACTCTTCTGTGGTTTTGGGCTGATGCTGGCCTACGCGCTGCTTGGTGCAACTTGGTTAGTAAAGAAATGCACAGGCACACTCAAGACGACCATGCAGCAGCTTGCTAAAGTCCTCGCGATTTGCCTGTTGATGACCATAGGAATCGTCAGTTTATGGACGCCCTTCGTACAACCCAATATTGCCCTGCGCTGGTTTAGTCTGCCGAATTTATTCTATTTTGCGCCTGTACCTCTGCTGGTATTACTCTGCACTAAGGCACTTATCCGCGCTTTAAATACTGAGGATGACTATCGCCCCTTCTTACTGACACTCGCGTTAATCTTCTTAGGCTTTAGTGGCTTGGGCATCAGCATCTGGCCACATATTATTCCGCCAACGATCAGCCTATGGCAGGCGGCTGCACCTGAGAGCAGCTTAGGTTTTATGCTCATCGGCGCACTGATGATTATCCCCTTGATCTTGGCCTACACCTTTTGGAGCTATTACGTGTTTCGCGGCAAAGTCACCAAGGATGCGGGTTATCACTAAAAACGACTTCATGCAGCCGATATCGACTCGGCTGCCAGCAATACAAACTTAGGAGATTGCTATGACGACTCAAACTTCATCGCTCCCCAAACGGCTCGGCTGGTTACTACTGATTTGGTGCACCAGCGTCAGTTGCCTACTGCTGGTTTCCCTCTGCCTTAAAATTATCCTGCAAGGTGCAGGGCTAACGACTTAGCGGCTTAACATTCAGCCACGTTAATCAATTTATGCGCTAATAATTGCCTAAAAATATCGCCGGTTATTAAGAAAATATTTTTATTTAATAGGAAAACGTCATTCCAGAAATAAAGAGCCTAGAGTTAAAACATGGGTTGCTTTATTTTTTCAGTTGGCCTATGGTATGGACAGTTTATTAGTCATTAATCATCAACCCAATTGGATGATTAATTTAGCCTTAATTTGATATGGAGATGTAGCAACATGTTAAACAATGCATTTTCATCTATCACATTTGAATCATCGCCTTTTACGCTAAATAAGCCTCATTATTTAGCCCGCTTTGTACGCCTTTCACTTAAATTTCCAGTTTAAGCCGAGTGCCACTCGCACTCGGCATCTAATACCCACATTTAATTTTATCGCTTCCATGTTTATTTTGGGGCATGGATTTTATCTAGCTCATATTTTGGGGTAGTTATGTTTTATTCTTTTTTTAGCAATCTATTTCAGTCTTTTATGTTGAAAACTGAAACCTATTACCTGCAAAACAGTTTTAATGCCTCACTGCGCCCGACTTCATTAGCCGCAGTGATTGCAAAACTGGATCAACTCAAAAGTGAAGAAACCCTAGATAAAGTGACGGTTGGACGAGAAATTTTACTGGTTAATCAACAGGACCAGCAGGAATACCGCATCGAGCTGGTGTATCCTCCAAGACACAAACCCAGAGTAGGACGCTACTCTGTGATCTCCGATCTCGGTGTCAGCCTACTCGGACGCACCAAGGGCGAATATGCCGAAGTCAATATTCTAGGTAAACCCGTACTGTTTATGGTGAAGGATATCGCCCTCGGCAAGAAATAAATCAGAGGGAAAAATAGCATTTCCAGAATAAAGCATGTTCAAATTTCAGTGGCAGCATGCTTTTAAATCGCTATTTGCGGCGGCATTTAGCATAGGCATAATATAAAAGCAGGAGAGCATTATTTTGAAGTTATTAACAGGCCGCGTAATGAATTAAAGCCGACGGCCCTATATCAGAGCCTCTTGACTATTTACCGAGTATGGCAGCGCTTATGTAAAAATCATCAAGGGGTGAAAGTAAATTATGGGTCATCGACTTTTTTCCATTCAACTTTATCGACGGATAGAGTTGAATAAACTATCGATGAGAATGCGGCGCTACACTCGATAGTCTCATTTAATTAAGTTTCACTTTACTGAGTATCACTTTGCTGAGTTTAAGTTCAGTTAGGAGTATTTGTCATGAGTAAAGAAAAAGCGAAAAAACCGCCGATGAAAACCTTAAAAGAGAAACGTCAGGATAAACGGAATCGACAGAAAAACTCCGATTAATCCCTGTGTAAAAAATCCCTTAAATCCTCTCTTTATTTGTAAGAGGGCGTGGTGACTACCGCGCCCTCTTTTTTATCCCAGTTGACGGCGGTATTGCTCAGGCGAATATTGGGCATATTTTTTAAACATCACTATATAAGGTGAGGTTTGGTTATAGCCCAAGGTCAGCGCCACTTCCTTGATTGCCAATCCTTCACGTAATAGCTGTAACGAATAAATAAACTTATGCCGCTGTCGCAGCTCGGTAAAACTCATCCCAAGGCTGTCTTGGCAACGCCGAGCCAAAGTACGCTCTGTGGTATGCAGCTCGCTTGCCCAACTCTTAAGGCTCTTTTGGCTGGCGGGATCGAGTTCGAGTTGCTGCAAAATGGGCTGTAATAATTTATCGCCACTCGAGGGTAAAAATTGCGGCTGTGCCTGACCTAAAATCAACTGATCGATTAACACTTCAACTAGACGTTTATCCGCATCGCTCTCGGCCACTCTTATTTGCCGCTCCCTCAGGTCGTTCACTATCGCCAGAGCGATGGGCGTGATCGCCAGCAGGCAGGTTTCATTCGGAAAAGCCCCCGCACGACTAGCCACGATATTCATCGAGCAATAATGGATACTGCGACGAGTAAAGCTCTCATGTTCAATCCCAGCCGGCACCCAAATCGCATATTGGGAAGGCGATAAAAACCTCTGCCCTGCGGCATGCAGCTCCATAATACCACCGCTGATCAGCTGCAACTGCCCCCAAGTGTGACTGTGTTTTGGGGTGATGGTATTAGGGAGAAACGCTTCATAGTTGAAGAAAATATCGGCAATAGGCGCTTGTTCTGCCTTGAGCGGATGATAAACGGGACGCATCAGACCTCCGAAAATAGGCTGGCAAATTCGAGGCGAATACTGAGACTTAAAAAGGATTGTCCGCCGACGAACTGACATTGTCTTTTAAGCGATATTTATATCATAAAAGACCAGAGATAATAGTAGCAGCCTAAAACATCGGGTTTAAGCCCCTTCGCCTAACCCCGTCTCCACACCAATTAAGACTGACCTATGCTGTATTTATTTCCGCTTCTCGCCGTCGTGATTTGGGCGGGCAACGCCATTGTTAACAAACTCTCCTGTGGGATCATCGCCCCCGAAGCGATAGCCTTTTATCGCTGGTTTTTTGCGATGCTAGTATTAACACCTTTTATGCTAAAACCCGTCTGGCGTAAGCGTAAAACGATTGCACCATTACTGCCCAAACTCGCCACCTTGGCCGCCTTAGGCATGGTATTAAACCAAAGCCTAGCTTATTTTGCGGCGGCAACCACAACTGCGACCAATATGGCCCTAATCAACTCGCTGGTGCCTATGGTGAGCTTGTTCTTGGCCGTACCACTACTCAAACAAAAGCTGACGCCTTTGGTCTTTGGTGGCACTGTGATTTCGCTCTTGGGCTTAGTGTTCATGTTAAGCCACGGCGATATGGCCAATCTTGCCATCGGCGTGACCCAAGGGGATTTACTGTTACTCATCAGCGCCTTTGTGTACGCACTTTATGGGGTATTGCTTAAACGCTGGCAATTGCCGATATCGACGTGGGAGTCAGTGTATATTCAAGGGATTATCGCGGTCTTGATGTTAATCCCGCTGCTGTTTAGCGCACCAAGTACCGCTATTAGCAGCCAAGCCGCACCGTTAATACTCTATGCCGCTCTGGGGGCCTCACTCATTGCACCTTGGGCCTGGATTAATGGCATCAGCAAGTTAGGGGCCGAGCGCACCAGTATTTTCTTCAACTTGCTGCCGATCCTCGCGGCAATCTTAGCGGCGATTATTCTGAATGAAACCTTAGCCGTTTATCACTATATAGGTGGTGCTATGGTCATCTTTGGGGTGATGTTAGTACAGGTAAAACCTAAACCGAAAACACAAGCGCCTATCGCCTGCACCGAATAAATCGCTTAACTCAACGCCCCAAAACCTTGGGGCGTTTTTTTATCATCGCTTCTAATACAGACTTTTCGCAGGCTGCTGCAAACAACCAAATAGCGACTAAGCTATTTAATAAGTCGTTTTGTCAGAGAGTTATGGAGAGTCCTATGTTTAATAGCATTAGAGTAAAGTTTTCGCTGATGTTTGCCATTATGGCGACAGCCTTAATTATGATGGCCGTGACGGATGCGATGCAAAACCGCACCACCCTTAAGCAAATGCAGGAATTTAGCCAACGATTTAATCCGGCGATTTCGGCTATTCTCAACGCCGACCGCGATCTCTATCAGGCCCAACTGAGTGAAGAAGTACTGCTTCGGCCCGAGCTCAGCAGCGAGAACCGCAAGAGTGAGATAGACAACTGGCAGGAAAACGTCGACCAAGCGCGCGATCGCATGGGAGAATTTAAAAATTATCTGCAAGACCATTTAGAAGTTATCAAATCCACCAGCGGTTTTGAGGCGCAATTTTCACTCTGGTATCAAGCCTCATCGGAAGTGATCAATGCGGTGAAAAACAATGACTTTGA
Organism: Shewanella sp. GD04112; assembly: GCF_029835735.1. Taxonomy (NCBI): domain Bacteria; kingdom Pseudomonadati; phylum Pseudomonadota; class Gammaproteobacteria; order Alteromonadales; family Shewanellaceae; genus Shewanella; species Shewanella sp. GD04112. Next base: position 1,070,503 of record NZ_JAOEAL010000001.1, on the reverse strand, counting down.
ACTGGCAAGACAACTCCATGAAAATAAATCTAAAAAAGAGTTTAAGGCCCTGAGGAGTATCTACAACGCCGCCGGTGAAGCTGCTGATAACCGCGTTAAAGAACTGGATTTACAGGCCTCAGAGCAAGCCACCACGCAAACCCAAATTTCGGTCACCATAGCCACCTTAGTCGCGATAGTCGCCCTCGTGATTGCCTACTTTGGCCCCAAAATCATCGTCAATGCGATCCGCGATATTACCGACAGGATCAACGATATTGTCGATGGCGACGGAAACTTAACCCAACGAATCCCCATCACCCGTCAAGATGAAATTGGCGAGCTAGCCAATGCCTTTAACTTGTTCGTAGCTCAATTGCAGCAAATGGTTATCGCGATTATCAGCCAAACCAAGGATGTCAGCCAAACCGTTGAAAACCTCGCGACAAAATCAACCACCACCATAGGCATCAGTTACGAGCAGGAACAGTTTGTCGATACCATAGTCACGGCGGTGAATGAGATGAGCGCCGCGGTGCGAGAAGTGGCCAGCAACGCCCTGCATACCGCCACCGAAATCACTAAAGTCAACGACCAAACCATCGAAGGTAAAAATATCCTTACCCAGTCGGTTAACCATATTCAGCAACTGTCGGAGTCGGTGAAACAAGCCGTGGCGGTTATCGAAAAACTCTCAGTGAATTCCGCCAATATCGCCTCGGTATTGGATGTTATCCGCTCGATTGCAGAGCAAACCAACCTACTCGCCCTCAACGCCGCCATTGAGGCGGCCCGTGCGGGTGAGCAAGGGCGCGGCTTTGCGGTAGTTGCCGATGAAGTTCGCACACTGGCGAGCCGCACCGAAACCTCGACTCAAGATATTCAGCGAATGATTGAAGAGTTACAACGGGGCGTGAATGATGCGGTTAAGAGCATTGAATCGGGCGCCAGCCTCACAAACTCGACCGTGACCCTCGCCAGCCAGACACAGGATGCCTTAGATGAGATCCTGAACTCCACCTCTAAGGTCAGCGAGATGTCGACCCAAACCGCCACGGCCACCGAAGAGCAAACCCATGTGACCGAAGAAATCAATCGTAACTTGACCGAGCTGTCTGACAAAACCCGCTACTGCAATACTGTTATCCAAGAGACTCAGCAAATCGTCGTCAACACCCAAACCATTTGCAGCAATCTGCAAAAAGAAGTGTCACGCTTTAAAGTCGCTTAAGGAGAGTAACGCGCCCAGATGTACCAGACTTAGCGTTACTCAAAGACCAATAAAAAGAGTGCCTAGGCACTCTTTTTATTGATTAGAGGATACGTTGGCGCGTTAAAGATTGCTGCCGAATTTGCCGGCCGTGCCAATAATGCCAACCAAAGCCGCCACAGAGTAACAGCCCTAAAAAGGTGTGTAATAAACTCGCGGCCAACTGCGCCGATTCAGAGCTTAAGTAATACAAGCCAACACCCGTTAACGCTAATGCCAATAGACTGAGTGACATCACTAATCCACTCTTATGATTAAGCTTTTTACGCCAACCAGCACGAATATGGCTATGCCACAGTGCGCCGAGCAACATGAGCATCAACCAGCCTAGCAGCACATGCATCACAACTGCGGGTAAGCGCAGATCCCCGCTCAGGCCAAAATCTACATCCCACTGCAGCTTAAACTCCATCACCCAAGGCAACATAAATAAGCCCGTAAGGCCTGTTACTGTGATGGCAAGGATGATCAACCAGAAAAACCAATTGGGATAACCACTTAATTTTTTCATTTTTATATATCGTCAAAAATACTAAAGAGTGATGAAAGCGTTATCGACAAATCTTAGGGCGCGAAGTTGACTAAATCGCCACCCAACTGCTGAATTTTTGCGGCGGCGGTGGCATCGTCAAGGTAGCCCGCTACCTTGGTTAATGCGTCGGCGCGCCAGGCAAACGGTGCGCGCACACTCACAACCTTTTCTTTGTCGCTGGCACACTGCTGCTCGTCTAAATTGCCCGTCGGTAACAATAACGCGGGGTAATCATGGCTTAAATGCTGGGAAACCCGCGAACTGGCAAGGGCGGTATTACTGACGTTGATCTTTTGACTCAATCCGTTCGGACCACGGCACAGCACATTTAATGAAGCGCTACCAAACACTTTTAAATCACCACCCGCATTCACCCAGCCGCCGCACACGCCGGCCCGTCGCAATTCAGTGACCGCCATATCGACCGCATAACCTTTAGCTATGCCATCTAAGGTCAAAATTAGTGGGCGAGCTAACCTTGCTTTATCCGCCTGGATTTCAATATCTCGCCAATCCCCCTGCAACAGCAGCGGCATTCCGAGATAAGCAGGCAAGGCGCCGCGGGACATCATCTCGCCGCCCACAGTGCAGTTGAAGAGGTTGTCACTAGCCCTGCCAAACCACTTGGCGAGCTTCAACACCCTCAGGCTATCAGGACTTAAGGATATCCACTGCCCCGGCTGGCGATTCAGTAAATTCAGCTCACTATCCTGCTGGTGAAAACTGAGTAAGCGGCCAATATGGGCCACACGCGAAAAAGCCGCTGTTATAGCGGCTTGAAGGGCAGACTCATCCAGTGAAGGATGAGCGTTGTGCTCGGCAACGGACTCAGCGGCAATTTCGACTAAGGTGCCGAGTAAGGGTTTGGCTCTACGTATCACTATGCGACTGACTGCGACAAAAAGAGTTGATGGATAACAAGTAACCGTTTTACGCCATCGAGTAAATTACGGCAACTTAATGTGGCACCGCTAATATTGCTGACATCCTCATCGAGTTTAAAGGGATCTTTGAGGGTTTTACCGTGGAACTGATCGCGCCAACTCGCTTCACGCACTTGGCCGCCGTGGGTTTCACGGTAACTGAGCACCTCTAACCCGAGCACTTCGCCCTGCGGACTAATGCCGATGGCGTAGGTAATATACTCATGTTTACCGACAACATCATCCACCACAAACCAACCGAGAAACTGACCGTCCTTTTCAACTTTCCAGATAGGTTGCTGATCTTGGCGTTGGCGAACGCCCGATAAATCTTTGATCTGATCTTTCGCATCGGAGCTCAGTAAGGTTGGACGCTCACTAAATACCGCTGCCTTATCAAAAATCAACGCCTGCGCTTGGGCCACTGTTAAATAATCCGCAGAAAATGCAGGGGCGGCAACTATGACTATTGGCATAAACCACAAGCTATTCAGATATGTATGCGCCATTTCAATACCTAGTGTTAAAGCAAAAGCTTGATTCATCGCAGGCAGAGCCACTCTGCCCTGCCTATGAGTAAAATACAAATTAGAAGTTAAATGCCACTTTTAATCTGACTTCTTGTTCTGTTTTTTCAATCAGATGCAGACTGGTGTCCTTTTGACCTTCGTACTGCTCACCGCCACCACTTAACTGAGGTAACCAAGTGAGGGTCGCCCACCAATCGGCGCTACCATAGTGCAATGAAGGGCCGGCGAAGAATGACCAACGCTCTTGACCAATCTCAGTCTCAAATTCGGTTTCGAATAACACTTCGGCACTGATAAACCAGTTAGGGGCGAAACGGTAGCTCAGGCCAGTGCCCATTTTCAGCTCCAGTTCCATCTCAGGATCGGTTGACCAGTCAAAGTCTTCAGGCAAATTGGCAATTGGTGCGCGGTCGGCATAGGTCGATTCCATGCCAAGGTTGCCAACCCAAATTAACTCGCCTTCGAGCATGTACTTTTGAGTCTGTAAGCCTAAATCGAGCGACAGGGTGTCTTTGTCTTGACCAGAGTGCACATCAATCCAGTCATAGTCTAACGAGGCGGTCATAGACAGACCAATATCATCCTTGGCAGGGCTTAAAAACATGTAGCTTAAGCCGACTTCAGCGCCAGAGGTGGCAAAACCAATGTTTTTCTCTTTCGGCAGATAACCATCGATGATTAAGCCGCTGGTATCTAGAGACATAAACTTAGCCGAACCCGATACCGCAAACTTGTCGGTCACACCGTATTCCAGCTCAGTTTCGTAATTAATACCACGGTAAGTACCTTGGCCTTTGTCGTTACGCAACGTCACTTTTTGATAGAGTTCAATGGCTTCTTTAGGCATAGCCTCAGCGCCTTTGACATAACCAAATAAATCTTCACCCGCAGTGGCTGTGTGGCAGATACCGAGTGTTAGCACAGAGGCAGCGACGACACTCAGGCGATGACGAGAAGATGTGCGCATTTAAACAAAGTTCCAAAGAGTTATTAACATAATTTGGAGGCGATTCTAGTAGAGCAACAAAAACAACGCAAATCATTATCATTAGTGTTTTATCAGATAAAGTACCAAATAATAAGGATATTTCATTTAAAACATGATGTTACAAATTAATATTCAATTAATATTTTTTTGCTATGCAGATTCAATCTGCTCAGGTCATCGCGCATTTCTGCTCAATGACTATACTCACCACAGCCTTGAATCGGCTCACGGCCACCCTACTCACACAAATACAGGGTTCATTCTTTGCGTGGTGACAACAAAATAGCGGTAATTAACCAACTGATAAATAAGGTCTAAACTGAGTAAAAACCACGATTTAAACCTCTTTTTAACGAACAGATCACAACGGAAGTAAAAACATCTAGACGTCTAGATTGACAGTAAAATGGCAATCCAATATGCTTGGCACCAAGTTGCTAGGATATGATGCCAAAGCGGCATAGATTTTAAGCGAGTTAGACTGCCAAGGATCACGCGGACAACCCGCCGAGTAAAAGAGAAATTACATTGAGTCAATCAGCCCAAACCACTGCACCGAGTAGCCCGGCATCCTTTATTGCCCTGTTACCCTTATTCGTTTTTCTAAGTCTGTTTATTGGCGCAGGCGTCTATTTCCAAAGCCAAGGTGTGGACTTTGCCTTCTATCAATTACCGAGTGTGATTGCCATTCTGCCAGCCATTATTCTGGCCTTGGTATTATCAAAACAAAAACTCAATCAAGCGATTGATACCTTTATCGGCGGTATTGGCCATAGCAATATTATTGCTATGTGTTTGATTTACTTGCTGGCTGGCGGTTTTGCTGCGGTCGCGAAAGCCACCGGCGGTGTCGATGCGACTGTCGCCTTAGGTTTATCACTTATTCCTTCAAACCTGTTACTGCCCGGCTTTTTTGTGATTGCCGCCTTTATTGCCACCGCAATGGGTACCTCAATGGGCACTATTGCCGCCGTGGCACCTATCGCCTTAGGCGTTGCCGATCAGGCACAAATAGATTATGCCCTGATGGCGGGCGCCGTGATGTCTGGCGCACTGTTTGGCGATAACCTCTCGATTATTTCGGATACCACTATTGCGGCCACTCGAACTCAAGGCTGTGATATGAAAGATAAATTCCGCGAGAACCTGATTTTTGCTATCCCGGCTTCACTGTTGACCTTTATCGCTTTTGTGATTGCAGGCCAAGGCCAAGCCGATCTAGCCGCTCAAGAAATTGACTTTATTAAGGTGATTCCTTACCTGACAATTCTGGTATTAGCGGTCGCAGGGTTAAACGTGTTCGTCGTCTTGACCTTAGGCATTCTGCTGGCGGGCGCAGCGGGATTCCTGACCATGGACTATGGCGTTATCCAATTTGGTAAGGATATCTACGCAGGCTTTAGCAATATGCAGGAAATCTTCATCCTGTCGATGTTAGTCGGTGGTTTAGCCGCACTGATGCAGCAACAAGGTGGTCTAGCCTTTGTAAGCAAGCAGATTGAAAAGCTCATCACCCGTTTCTCAAAAGCTCAAGGCGAAGCCTCATGCCGCGCGGCTGAATTAGGCATGGCAGGGATTGTAGCCGTCACCAACAGCTGCGTTGCCAACAACACAGTATCTATCGTTGTGACGGGGGATATTGCTAAAGATCTGGCTGAAAAACACGGTGTTAGCCCTAAACGCGCGGCCAGTGTACTCGATATTTTTGCCTGTATTATCCAAGGGTTAATTCCCTATGGCGCCCAAGCACTGCTGATTGCTTCAACCTTTAGCATCACACCGCTGGCGGCCGTATCCCACGCTTGGTACTGCATGATCCTAGCGGCTGTCGCGATTGCGATTGTGATTTTCCGTAAGCGCCACTAATCTTATTCGACTGTCGATAACACAAAGGGAGCCATTCGCTCCCTTTGTTTTTATCTGCCTAAGGTTCAAATTAGCTCAAGACTTGCCATCAGTTTAGGATTAAGGCAAGTTACAGCGGGTTATTTGCGCGGTATTAACCTTAATTTACGCCATACTCATTCACCCCAAAATGCATCCATCACAATATGAATCCGCAGCATGAACCCAGCTTTTACGACTTACATCGCCTGATCACTTGGTTGATTGTGGGCGCGGCGCTGCTAAGTGCCACAGGGGTTATCATCGCGCTCTACGCCGAATATCAAGTCGTCGGCACATCTGCCCTGTTTATGCGTGCCGATTTTCTTGGTGACTATATCAACTCGCCCCTCGCCTATGTGTTTAACCTCGGATTATTAGCCGCAGGGATTTGTATGTTGATCTCTATGGCTGGGCTCTACTTACTTAAACTCGACAGCTTTAGTCAATATATTGCGCTCACCGGCGCCTGGGTTGGCACCTCAGTGATTTTGATGGGGATTTTTCCGATTAACTTTTTAACCATGCACAGACTGGTTTCCACTAGCTATCTGTTAAGCACGCTAACCCTGCATGCCTTGGTGATTATTGCGGGAATCATGCCTAAACTGATCTGCCCAAGACCTTTGTTTTACTTAAGCTTATTAAGCTTTATCAGTGCCGTTTGTCTGAGCTTACAACTGGACTGGAGCCAGCTAGATTTCCCGCCCTGCGAGACAAACATTCACTTCTGTTTTGTCGCCGCCAATATGTGGCTGCAAACAAACCTAAATATTATTTGGTGCATCAGCCTTGCATTTGCCATGCGCCGTTTATCCAAAATCCTGTATTATCGCGCCCAAGTCCATCACCCGTTTTAGCTTAGTCATTTATGCGTCTCGCCAAATACCTTGCCCAATGCGGCATTAGTTCACGCCGCGAAGCCTGCCGCTTAATTGAGGCCGGACGTATCAGCCTCAATGGCAAAATTGCTCAGCATACCGATGCCGTGTATTTCGATGCTGACGGCCTATGCCTTGATAGCCTCAGCTTAGACGATAAGCCCATTTCGGGCACCGAAGCACTCAGCTATTGGCTCTTCAATAAAGCCGTGGGCACAGATTGCCGGTTGTTAGACGCCGATAAGGACAGTTTGCTGCATTTACTGCCAACCACGCCAAGACTCTACCCTGTTGGCAGATTAGATAAGGATTCCCGTGGCTTATTGCTGCTCACCAATGATGGCGAACTCACCCATAAACTGATGCACCCTAGTTTTGCCCACAGTAAAACCTATCATGTGCAACTCGATAGACCCTTCAACGATGCCTTTATCGAACAAATGGCCTGCGGCGTGCAATATAAAGAGGTGCGCACACTCCCCTGCCAAGTCACGCGGTTAAGTGATGTGAGTTTTGAAATTGTGCTTACCCAAGGGTTAAATCGCCAAATTCGGCGCATGTCCAACGCCTTAGGTTATAAGGTGATTGACTTACAACGCGTCGAGTTAATGACATTAACGCTAGGCTCCTTAGCCGAAGGCGAAATGCGACCACTCAGCCCTGAGGAAGTTACAGCGCTTAAAGCCGCTGTGGCAATTTAGTGGAAGACAAATGGCGAATGCCCCAAGCAGCTAACCACAATTTGAGGCAAATGCCTGCGCGAACAATATCTTCCAATAAACACCAATGAAGATAAAAACGCCTGAGTCATCTCAGGCGTTTTAGATGGAACGAAGATAGCCTTTCAAGCTGATGACCTTGAGCTACTTTTTATCGGAACGAAGCACTAACTCCACTCTGCGATTCAACTTTTGTCCGGCGTCATTAGTGTTACTGGCCACAGGGCTGTATTCCCCGTTACCGTGGGCGGTTAATTGGACCGACGGAATTTTAAACTCGTCACTCAACTGCTTAATCACTGCTGCGGCGCGGCGCTCCGACAGGCTTTGATTGTAACTCCGCTCGCCCTTGTCATCGGTATGTCCAACTACATAAAAACTCAGCGTCGGATTCTGCTTAAGATAACTCGCGAGGACCTCGAGCACTGGCTTGGACTCAGGTAACAAACGCTCACTATCATAATCAAACAACAATCCCTCTAATGTTGCCTTGCCTGTTTGGCTAATCGCATCGGTCAGGGCATCGAGATTAATCGCCACACGATCATCCTTCAGAGTAGAGAGCTCCATTACCCTAAGCGTAGTATCGGCTGGTGTGCCATCAAAATATCCTTGGGAATAGATATCGAAGTAAACATCGCCCTTGGCGTGGCTCAGCTTAAACAGCTGATACTCCTGCCATTCGTCTTCTCTATCGTCCTTGATTAATTTGATGGCATTGATCAGGTTATCATCGTCGCCGCAGGCCGTGCCTTTACAATGGAATACCCGCTCAGCCTGCAGTTTTTGTGCAGCTGCGGCATAATTGCTGTTGATTTCAAACAACGAATAGCTTTCAGGCATCTGATAACTTATTTGGGTAAGCTTGGCATCCAGCGATTTGGTTTGATAATCGGCGCCAGAGATCCCCACTAATACAGGCACTTGGGTAAAGTTAGTTTGTTTGTAACTGGTAATATAACTGCCGGGCATGCGCCCCAATAAAGGATGGTCGGTCGCGCCTTGAGCATCGTCACTACGCCTATCTTTAATCTCAATTTGCTTCGGCGCCTGCTGTAAAAAGTCACCATTGGCTTGGATCAAATCTAGCGGCTCAGGAATAGAATCAAGGATATCGACTTGCAGATAGGTATATCTATCCTCGCGATTGACGACATAGATACTGGCGTAAACCTCACCGCGAGAACCTTTCAGTTTTGCCGCCACGTAAGCACTGTGATAGTCAGCATTCACGCTCTTAAGCGGCTTTAGCTGAGTTTGCATCGCTTGACCATCACCGCAGCTGGCGGCCTGACAGCTAAATAGCACTTCAGCATTCAGTTTTTTTAGCTGTGCCAAATAGTTATTGATCACATGTTCAGGACTATACCCCTCGGGCAACTCAACGCTTTGTCGAGTCAATTTGCCCGATACAGGCAACAGAGTGAACTTGCCGCCATCCATTGCGGTGATAAGTTCAAAGGGCGTAAAGTGGATGCGCTTTTCTTCAGGCGATTTGGCGTCAGGAAAGGGAGTAAACAGCGATTCAGCATTCACCGCAAAAGAGGCGACACCGCAGGTCGAAGTCAAAAGTACAGCACTCAATAACGTCTTATGTCCCATAAAAAATCCTTTTCTGTGGGGGAATCTAGCTCTCGCGAAGCAATTAAATAGATAAAAATAGTGACGGGATAATACGATAAAATTTTTTACCTAGGTATTAAACGGCATAAAAGTAATACTTTTTATTGAAAAGGAAATACGGGAAATACTGCGAAGAAATAAAGAAAAATATAGAAGCCCCATCTTTAAATAGCACACAGAAGTAGAGATACCATGTTCATATGAATGTGAAAGAGCAGCCATGCGACCAACGGTCACTATTGCAACAATGGCAATTTTAACGACCATTGAACTGTTCATCTGGCTAAAAGCTTTTTGCCCCCAAACAAGACAGTCGAATCGGATATTGCGTTATATGCATTGCCACTGTTTCCCCAGTGACACGCCGTGAATATATCCCTATAGGCTCGACGGCGGCATCCATGCCGCCAACGGTCACTGTTGTAACAGTGGCAATCTTAACGACCATTGAACTGTTCATCTGGCTAAAAGCTTTTTGCCCCATTCCGTGTTTCGGCTCGTTAGCTCAATCGAAAATTCCCATACCTGCTGCCATATATATTCTTATCTATTTGCCTATGTTTGGCCTTACCAGAAATCGGCTAACAATGTATGGGTATACAGTCGTATTTAAATTTAGGTGTTTTGGTATGATTTTGAGACAAAATCAGTGCGCACTAATTCCATCCGCAATAAATAAAACTCTATAAAATCAGGTGAATATAGTAACTGAATTTTAGTTAATAGGTTTGGAAAACGCGCATGCGCGTTTTTCCAGATGGTGTATTTGGCAGAAAGCTGATAAGTTCTTTACATACAGATAGTTAACCGTGCGCGTTTTCACTGGTCTAACAAGGTAAACGCGCATGCGCACTAATCAAATGTTATGCAATTCACCGACTAATGGAGTAGCCAATGGCTAAAAAAGAAGAAAAAGATTGCTTTGTGATCATGCCAATTGCAGATCAGGAAGGCTATCCAAAAGGACATTTTGGCCATGTTTATGAAAATATAATTCGGCCATCTTGTGAAATGGCCGGTTACAACCCTGTTCGAGCGGACGAGGTTAAAGAAACAAACCTAATTCACCTCGATATCTTAAAGAAATTAATTGAAGCTCCTATTGCAATTTGCGATCTGTCAAGCCGAAATCCAAATGTTCTTTTTGAGCTTGGAATAAGGCAGGCTTTCGACAAGCCTGTTGTTTTGATACAGGAAAAAGATACTCCCAAAATATTTGATATCGCTCCACTTCGTTATCTTGAATACTCTCAAGAAATGAAATATCACGAAGTCCTTGCAATACAGCAAAAGCTAAAATCATCTATTGAGGCAACAGCATTAGCTGAAGGTGACTCTTCTAACGTTAACTCTATAGTTAAACTTTTAGCACTTAATTCACCTGCTAAAATTCCAGATTTGGAAAATGGCAAAGAGGGTCTCGCATTGGAGGTAATGCAAGCTGAACTACGCAATATGCGACAAATGATGGAAATGTCTATTTTTGAAAGCCAAAAAAGCCCTAAAGGTGAATCGATTGCTGCTATTGAATATCAACGGTTATCTGCGAATCTTGACAAGCTTGTTAGCTCCAAGAGACTACCGATAGAAGAAAGAATGGATCGATATCACCTCTTAATGCGTGAAGTTGACGAACTAATGCATACCTGTAGAAGTGAGAGCGAGCACATGCATTTCAGACGACTAATGGAAAGAGTGCATCGTGCCGAACGTGAAATCCTTGCATAACAAAGCATTGCAGCGGACAAGCCGCTGAATGCGGCGTTAACCCATAGAAATTTTTTCCGAAACAGACGCGTTAGAGTTAAAGCTTTAACTCGAAAATGTCCCAAAGCATGCTGTGTGTTTCTTTAAAACCTGCAAGCTACACCGATGCTAAAAAGGTGAGCCATGGTGATTAGCGAGACGACCGTCCGCCTCAAGGACGAGGCGGTCGAGCATCCACGGATGGACTTGCTGCGTGTCGGTGAGCGAATACCATGGTTCGCCTAGCAATACTGTTTTCAACAATTATCCGCAAGTCATTACATACAAAAAAGCGATAAACCACATTGGTTTATCGCTTTTGTATTATCTTGCGATTACTGCCTATTTATCACGTAAATCATGCGACATAAGCGGCTTTGCGATCATATTCGCCGCACCTGTGCGATGCGGCGGTGGATTACTTAACGATTTCCATCTCGGCTAACAGGTTGTCGGCATTATCTAAATACTTCATTACCCACAGCATATAACGGCTATCGACTTGGATTGAGCGGTTGATATTGTCGTCGTACGCCCAGTCACCGATGATGCTTTCATACACGCCATCGAACAGCAAACCCACTAACTCGGCGCGGCCGTTTAGGGTTGGAGAGCCTGAGTTACCGCCAGTTGTGTCTAAGGTCGACAGGAAGTTTACCGGCACAGAATCGATGGCTTTTACATAGAAATCACCGTATTGCTTCTGCTTGATAAGCTCTAACTGCTTTTTCGGCGCATCGAATGGGTCAACGCCAGTGTCTTTTTGCACTATGCCTTCGAGGCGAGTAAAGGGCTTAGCCACTAAACCATCTTTAGGTTCATAACCTTTAACATGGCCAACGGTCACGCGCAGGCTAGAGTTCGCATCGGCGTACACTGGCTTACCTTGCTCACGGTTATAGGCAATGATGGCATCCATATATTGCGGACGCACTTTCATCAGCTCGCCATCTAACTCCTTCTCTTTCTTCTCTTCGCTCATGTTAGTGTCATACATGGCCACGGCGAATTGAATAAAAGGATCCTTAGAGGCTTTGAAGTCATCAACGGATTTTTCCATCCATGCTAAACGCACATCTTTGTTGCCCAGCTCGGTTTTGGCGTACATTTTATCTAAGGTTTTCGCCAGTTTAGCTTCGTTAACCTTTTTATCGATACCAAAGGCTTTATCCATAGCAGGTAAGCGCTGCGCCTCGGGTAACGCGGCATAACGTTTGAGCATATCCAAGAGCACGGCCTTATCTACACTTGGCGCATAACGGCGATCGATACGTTCCATGCTCGCCTTGAAACGCGTCATATCACGGTCTTGGAAGCCAGGTTCACGTTGCATATCAGGCAATTGCTTCTCATGGGCTAAACGGTACAGATTGGTCGCCGTTGGCACCATAGTAGTGTTGCCAATGTAGCTTAAGATCATATCCCGTTCTTGATGGGCTTTGCTTTTGGCGATCAGCGCGTCTAACTCGCTTAAGGTTTTACCGTATTTGGCTTCGCGGCTGCTGTCTTTGGCAATCCATGCGGCGAGCTCGGCTTCACGGGCCTTACGGTCGGCTAACATGGTGGATTTGCCATAAAACTCGATCATTGAGGTGAAGTTTTTAGCGTAGTTCGCTAAGCCAGCGATTTGGCTCTCGTACTTAATGCGCTCGTCGCTGCCTTCTGGTGCCGTTTCTTTGATGATTTCAATAAAACGTTCGCGCAGCATCTTGCCTTCTGGGTAAGCCCATTCGAACTGATTTTGCACTTCGTTCGCGGTGCGGTATCTGTTAGTGCGGCCGGGGTAACCCGCCACCATCACAAAATCCCCTTCGCTCACACCTTTGGCCGAGACTTTTAAGAAACTCTTTGGCTCGTACGGCACGTTGTCGGCGCTAAATTCGGCAGGTTTACCGGTTTTAGACACATAGGCGCGGTAGAAGGAAAAGTCGCCCGTGTGGCGCGGCCACATCCAGTTATCGACATCGCCGCCGTATTTACCGACGCTGCCCGCTGGGTTATAGACTAAACGTACGTCGCGGATTTCTAACTGTTTTACCAGATAGTATTCTAAACCGCCGTGGAAGCTATACACTTGGCAGCGGTAGCCTTCATCCTTTTCACACTCGGCAACAAGTGCTTTTTCTTGGTTCTCAACGCCTTGATAAAACTCACGGCCCGCTTTGTTTTCAAGCCCCGCGTTGACGCGCTCAGTCACATTGGTCACCTCTTCGGTAACATAAACGCGAGAACCTGGCGCAGCGGGTAATTCATCGGCAAAGGTTTTAGCTAAAAAACCGTCCTGCAACAGGTTTTTCTCTGCAGTCGAGTTATATTGAATCGAACCATAGGCGCAGTGATGGTTTGTCACCACTAAGCCTTTTGGCGAAACAAAAGATGCCGTACAGCCACCTAGGCTGATCACAGCATTCATGGGGAATTCGGTCAGTTTGGAAATCGATTTCGCATCAATCTCTAAGCCTTTCGCTTTGAGTTCATCGGCCATTGCGGGCAATTGGTGTGGCTGCCACATACCTTCATCGGCATGGGAGGCAAAACTCGCCGCCACGGCAACTGAGAGTAACCATTTTTTCATTATCTTAAGTCCGTTTTAGGTGAAGAAAGCCGAGCACTTGCGAGGCCATTTCTTATATTTATTGGGATTACATGCCGCTTTGGTTAACGCTAAAAAGCAAAAAGTCAGGCACTGGGCCTGACTTTAGCATATCGCACGCACTCTATAACAGAGTTAGAAAAATTCGCTTACAAAGCAAATACATTCATCATATTTATCGGTTTAACTCTGCCACTGGAGTACGTTCAGCGGCTTTAACTTACAGCGCGACAAACAACTGAGCGCCGATAATCACCGCGCCGAGCAAACCCGCAATCCCGAGGGCAAATGTGCCGCCAGACACTTGGTATCCCTGCGGCGTGGCTTGGCGCTGACGCAGTGCCATCACGATCGGCAGGAAGATAATCATCACTACCAGCGGCACGGCGGCAAAGCCTAATACCGCAACAAAACCTTCGGGTACATAGAGCGCGCACAACAGAGGCGGCACAAAGGTTAACAGCCAGGTTTGGGCGCGACCGAGGAAGGTCTTCTTCGCGCGGGTCAGTTCGGCCACAAAATCATACAGACTTAAGGTTACCCCGAGGAAAGAGGTGATTAAGGCTAAATCCGCAAACAGCGAAATACATTTGCTGATCCAAGGCGTGTGGGCAATCTCTTGTAATGCACTGATCAGCGCAGGTAAAGAGCCATTAAAGCTGCTGATTTCGGTGCCACCCACTGTGCCTAAGGTCACCAATAACCAGAAGATATAACACGCGAGTGGAATAGTTGAACCGATTAATAATACCTTGCGCAGCGAAACGGCATCGCCATCCAAATAACGTACTAAGGTGGCGATACACACATGGAAACCGAAGGAGGTAAACACCACGGGAATCGCCGCCATCCAACTGCTGGTCATGGACTCGGCCACTGCACTGGTTGCCATACTCGAGATACTGACTTCGGGTAATAAAAACAGCACGACCACAATCAGTAATAAAATCATCAGCGAAAACAAGAAGCGCGAGGCTTTATCGACCCAAGCCACCCCTAAGGCCGCAAATCCACCCAGCACTAAGGTAAACAGCACGACCGCCAGTTGGTTGTCTAACACTAGGTCGAACATATTTTTGGCTTTAAGCACTAACAGCGATGAGCCGCCCGTCAAATACGCCGCCGTTAAGGCAAAGAGTAAGCTGAGAAAAGAAGCGCCTTGCACCATTTGGCCTTTCTTGCCGAGGAGTTTGCCCGTGATGGCGTGGAAGTTATCACCGACGCCTGAGCGCAGGTTAATCTCAAGCATTAACAATGAGGTATAGGCTGACAAGCCCCAAATCACCACCATTAACAAAATGGCTGGCACCATGCCTAAGGCGGCCGTGGCTAAGGGTAAGGCTAACATTCCTGCGCCAATGGCGGTCCCTGCGACAATGGCTATCGAGCCTAACATTTTTGAATTCACACAATTATCCTGTTCAAGTATTAATTATTATTTTTTAAGGTTTTTTGAGTAGATTTGAAGGATAAAGCCTTGCGCACTCTGTGATTAAGCCAACAGCAATCTCAAACGAAAAGCGTCACTAAACTTAAAGCATCCAATCCGATCTCAAAGAGCAGATCAATTGGCCCCAATAGCTTTTGAATATTTCAACCCAGTCGCCATTGAGGCTAACTAAATCGTTTGCAGAAAAGTGACATTAATTTCAACCGTGATTGCCTTAGCAAAGCAGCGACATCGCGCGTAAAAGAAGATAGCTCTGGACATTAACAGAGCCAACCCCAGCGGGCAAGCCAGTTATAGACAAAGATGACGCCGCTTTGGCTATCCGAAGGGGAAATGTGAGTAAAAGATAAAAAATCGAGGCGGATCTGTTATCAAAACAATAACCCCTGCAACACCTGTAGCGTTGCAGGGGTTATCAATGAGTTTAGCGATTCGACGGGGGACGGGATTGCGCTAAAGCGGATTAACGCGACTCACAATCCGCTTATTCCCCAGTTAACCGATTACAGCTCAGTCCAAGCCATATTCCAAGAGCCGCCGACACCCGGTTCAAACCCGGTTGCAGTTGGCGACCATTGCATGCAATAACCACTGTAAGGCCAAGGTTTACATTGATAGACCTTGCCAGTTTTAGGTTGCAGCACTTTAGTACCCGCCACATAGTTTTTAATGCCCTCGGGGAAGACAAAATCGGCATCCGGCGCTATGGCTTGATCTTTTAAGAACAGATCGAAGTTTTGCTGGATAACCTCACCTTGCTTAGGCTCGCCCTTCACTTGTAAATGATAATGGCCTGCCTTTGGCGCGACGACATCAAGCACTAGACTCGCGTTGGTGTTATTGACCGCTTGCGTGACATAACCAGCTGCCGTGCCATCGTGGCTAAATAGGTAAGCCGAGACCTGCATATCCGCATTAGTGCTGACATCGAAACTGACCTTTGCGGCACCATCGACAATAGTGTAATCATCGGCCAGTGATGTGACATCGAGCTGATTACCCGGCGCAGGCGCAATATCAAAGCTCACTTCCACTCGCTCTAGGCCCGAATTAGGCGCGGCATAAATCTCATTTTTACCGTAAACGGGCGAGATCACCCCAGAGGCATTCTTCTGCCCCGCCTTAAGTTGTGGCTGCTGGGCATTAATGGCACTGGCTAACAGGAATGGCCAATTTTGCTTGGCGCCTTGAGTGGTGTCGGTAATGGTTATCTGAGTTTGCTTGGCAGTTTGCTCGCCATTAGCATCAAACACCCGCGTCATCACCTTATCACCCGCCTTAAGATCGAGTGACGGATTGATATCGCCAATATCGGTCCACTCGCCCGGCACCACAACACCAGAGCTAAAGTTCACATCGATGGCATTATAGAAACTGTTAGTGGTATCACCGACTTCCCACACGGCCAAAATCACGTGATAACCGCTTCTGTCTTCAGGCACATAACAGTTATGTGTCACTAACTTAGGTGGCTGAACCATGCCACCGTCGACCACACAGAAGGGGGCTAAGTCAAAGCTTGCACGGCTCAAGGCTTGGTTTTGATCCCAACCTTGACGAGTTAAATAGTAACGCCAATTGCGGGTCACATGGTTAGCGGTGAACTGCCAGCTAAAGTCATTCCAACCCGACTTAATGTCATGCTTAGACCAACGACTTGGGCTCTGTTCATCCAAGGGAGAAAACGCTGCGTTGGCTGCGCTGGCAATTTTGCCGTCGGCAGGGCCTGACTCAGGAAAACCTGATGGGCCTTCAACACTTTGCGGTTCCCATTGAACGGCGCCGCAGTTTAAATTGCTGCCAGTTTTACAGGCGTATGAGCGTGATTCTGGTGAAACCACATAACCGTGGGCCGACGCCGTTTGGCTAACTAGCGCACTCGTAGCGCTTAAGGCCAAGGCAATTAGGCTTAAACGAGCCAGTAGTGGGTGTTTACGGTTAGCATTTGTGATTGATGTAAAAGTAGTTAGATGTGCCACTTTATTGTACTCCGTAGGGTGCCTTTCTCGACGAGATTGGCATAGGTATAAAAGTGGTATTTAGGCAAAACAGCATTAAGCAAAGCCGTTTATTTTTCAAAGAATTGAAAGCATCAGCTCAATTCTGAGGCAACCCCGCTATCTTAGTTTCAACATCCCTTTACAACCTTAGACCGGAGGCTTTGCGTCCTAATTTTTCAATTAGTTTGCCAAATACGGTGGATCTCTATTGAAGTTAACAGTATGTAACTTAAACATTGAGACCCGGCTAACCTAACAACAAAAGACAGCGTTGTCAAAATTTAAATTATTATAATTCAATATGTTACAAAACGCCAAGCGGTATTTTATTGGCACCTGTCAGATTATTTGCCCTCTGACTCGATGAGTTTAATCTTGAAACCCTGTTGCACTTGGGTATAATGCCCACCTCGCTTCGGGGGAGTAGCTAACTGGATTTCGAGCCATCGATATTCAGGGTGAACATCAACATACTTGGCCGCATGCCATGGTGTTCACAGCAAATCATCGATTTGTCCTGCAAGACCTGAGCACAGTAACCGCACCTTGGGGTGGACGGTCTATTGTGCTTATGTCAAAAACCACCCCTAAAAGGATCACACTTGGAAGCGTTACTCGCCTCAACCTTTACGGTTGCCATCGCCGAGATTGGCGATAAAACTCAACTGCTTGCCCTATTACTCGCTGCAAGATTTAAAAATAAAACCGCGATTATCTTGGGGATTTTACTCTCAACCCTGTTTAACCATTTTGCCGCCGCCTGGCTTGGCCAATGGGCGATTAACTGGGTGAGCCCAGATGTAGCACGCTACTTGGTTGCCGCCTCCTTCTTTGCGATTGCACTCTGGGTACTGATCCCCGATAAAGTGGACGCCGAAGAGAGCCGTTTCTATAAGATGGGACCCTTTGTTGCGACCTTTATTCTGTTCTTTATCGCCGAAATGGGCGACAAAACCCAAATCGCAACTGTCGTTTTAGCCGCTAAATACGATGCCTTAGCCATGGTGGTTGCAGGTACTACTTTGGGTATGTTGCTAGCGAACGTCCCAGTGGTTATTGCGGGACATTTTAGTGCCGAAAAATTACCAATGAAGTGGATCCACAGAGGCTGCGCAATTTTGTTTGCCCTGCTCGGCGTAGCAACCTTAATGGTTAACTGATTGATAAAATCAAGATAAACAAAAAGGCCAGTGATAACACTGGCCTTTTTTATAGGGCTAAGGAATTAACTTATAACCCGAGAGCAGTTTGGATACGTTGACCGTAATCGGCATCGGCTTTGTGGAAGTGCGCCAGCATACGTTGCTGTACCTCTACACTTGCCTGACGCAGTGAGCCAGAAATCGTTTCCACTAAGCGTGCTTTCTCGGCTTCGCTGAAGATGCGATACAAGTTACCCGCCTGAGTGTAATCATCCTGATTGTAACGGCTGTAACGCGCTGCTTCGCCATCTAAACGCAGTGGTGGCTCGGCAAAGTTTGCCGGTTCAACTAAAGCACCCGCTGTGCTGTTTGGGCCATAGTTAGCCGCGGCATCGCCACCGGTTTGACTACCGTGGTACGGGCATTGTGTTCCCGCCATGGCTCCCGCACGTTGGTGATGGTTAGCTTTAGTCGCATGTGGGCAGTTTACGGGTAACTGGTTGTAGTTCGCCCCAATTCGGTAACGCTGCGCATCGGCATAGGCGAATAAACGCGCCTGCAACATCTTGTCGGGCGATGCGCCCACACCTGGTACTAAGTTGCTCGGTGCTAATGCCACTTGCTCGACTTCGGCAAAGTAGTTTTGCGGTAAACGATTCAGCTCTAACACACCAATTTCAATTAACGGGTAATCGCCATGTGGCCACACCTTAGTTAAATCGAATGGGTTGATATGGTAAGTGTTGGCATCGGCCTCAGGCATAATCTGTACGTTCACCGTCCAACGAGGGAAGTTACCGTCGGTCACTGCTACTACCATATCGCGCTGGGATGAGTCAGGGTCGATACCCTTTAACTTATCGGCTTGCTCATTGGTTAAGTTCACCACACCTTGCTGCGATTTGAAGTGGAACTTCACCCAGAAACGCTCACCTTTAGCATTCCAGAACGAGAAAGTATGCGAACCATAACCATGCATTTGGCGGTAGTTTGCCGGAATACCACGGTCAGACATCAGAATCGTCACTTGATGCATGGCTTCAGGGTTTAATGACCAGAAGTCCCACATAGCTTGTGGATCTTTCAAATTCGTCAATGGGTTACGCTTTTGGGTATGGATAAAGTCTGGGAACTTAATACCATCACGCAGGAAGAAAGTCGGCGTGTTGTTACCCACGATATCGTGATTACCACGGGCGGTATAGAAGCGCAGACCAAAACCACGGGGATCGCGCTCGGCATCGGCAGAACCCATTTCACCGCCCACAGTAGAGAAGCGTACGAAGGTCTCAGTTTGCTTACCCACACCGTTAAAGTGGTCGGCGATGGTGTATTCGCTTAAGTCTTTAGTCAGGGTGAAAGTACCGTATACACCTGTGCCTTTCGCATGCACAACACGCTCAGGAATACGCTCACGGTTAAAGTGGGCAAGCTTTTCAATTAAATGCCAATCTTGCAGTAGTAAGGGACCACGCTCACCCGCTGACAATGAGTTTTGATCGTCAGCAATTGGAGAACCGCTTTGGCTTGTTAAATACTGTTGACTCATATCTTGCTCCTCATTCTTGATTGGTGTTAACCCAAGATTCAATTAAATCGTAAATGGTGGCCATGGCTTCTCTCCTTGGCAGGGCGACGTGTTGTCGATGGAGTTAGAATAGGCAAAAATATTAATTCAATAAAACGATTAATATAGATTTAAATAATCTACATTTCAGATTAACGAAGAGTGCTTAGATCATTCAGAGAGTAAAGTTCACTCCCCGTATGTGATGAAATAGCCAGCAACAGAATAAAGAGTATGCCAGCCGTAACGCAAACCGACTGGGCAAAAATGAGAACTCGAGCTTAAGACAAACTTAAAAAATACTTCAATTGATTCAAAGTGCTACATATTACTCATTGACAGAGCTCGCCTGCTCGCGATAGATAACGACCAAGTAATAGGCATCGATTAACACGATAAAAAAGTTAACCGCCGCCACCGGATAAGCTTGTATCGCAACCCCATAGGCAACGAACAATGCCGACCCCAACAAGTTCCACCAGCGTAACTTTTTGATGTTAGACATCATCAAAGAGATGGCCACCACCACAGACGCCAAATAACCAACCCATTCCCACATCATTGCACTATCCATATCACGTCCTTATTTATCGATTGATACAACTAAAACAGGTTGGTTGAGCCTTCTTAGCGTTTTACTACCGCCGCCGTCATCCGTGAAATACAGGTCAACTCCCCTGCACTATTATGGATTAAGATTTCCCACACCGAACTGCGTTTCCCCAAATGAACCGGTTTAGCCGTCGCGGTCAGCACGCCATTACGCGAAGCGCGTAAATGGTTGGCGTTAATCTCTTGTCCAACACAATAATATTGCTCGAAATCCACCGCAAAGTTTGCAGCATAGCTGGCCACAGTTTCGGCCAGTGCGACGTTCGCGCCGCCATGGACAATGCCTAAGGGATTATGTACGGCGGGCGTGGCAGGCATAGTCGCCTTCATATAGTCATCGCCAATCTCGCTGATCTCGATCCCTAGGGTCTGCATCAGGGTGCCTTTGCCCCCCATACCAGCATCTAATCGGGCACAATCCTCTAAGGTGACAGGTCTAAACCAAATACTCATTTCAACATCCTAGTAAAGAAAACCAGCTAGCAGTTTACTAAGAAGTGACTGAAGTTCAACACATAAGCATTGGCTAATAACAGCCAGATAATGGCAAGGAGCCGCTACGCCTAAGTTAACCAATGCTTTGTGACAGCAAAACGACTAAACCAGACTAAGAATATTCCCCATAGGATCACCACGCTCGGCATCATAAGGGCATCGCTCCCCAATACCGCAGCCGCCTGCTGAATAGCAAATACATAGCCCATTTGCACCAATACGGCGACAAGAGACGCGAGCAACACTTTATAAGAAAAGGCTTTTTTAATGAGTAACAACAGACAACCTATAACGCCTGAAACCACCGCAAACCCAAACACACAGTCGAGCCAGGCGGGTGTCGATTCATAGAGCTTTATTTGATCTGGGCTCATCTGCGCCATGGTCTCAGGCGTCATGGTCATTTGGATAACAAATGCCAATAAGCCCATGATGTTCCATAACAAACTGATGAATGCGACAAAATAAAACCACAGAGGCGCTTTTGCCACGCCGATTGCATGGTCGGAGCCAGTCGCTGCCATGTCCGCTCTCCTTGTCATCAAGGTACATAAAGTCCCACAACAACAGTGCCATAAAAAAGGGATGGTAAAACCATCCCTTAGCTCTGAGTTTAGCTCACAAACTCAGTTGTGAGCGTGCAATCACTCGATTAACGGCGACGGCGTTGTAAGCCGAATAGAGATAGCAAGGCTAGACCCAAGTATCCTAACGCACCACCATCATCCTTTGGTTTTGGCTCAGGTTTTGGTGGCTCAACAGGTGCTGGGTAGCTAAGTGCGACAATAACGGGATCGTGGTCAGATGCTGAGAAAGCATTCTCAGATTTGGCCAGTTCACCAGAGAATTTTTTGCCGTATTCGAACAGGTTAGATTCCACCGAGTTGATATGCCAATCTTCGATATCCACTAAACGCTTGGCAAGACTGGTGTTTGCTAAGGCATGGTCTAGGTTACCTAACTCACCGTTGTAGCTGTATGAGTAAGTTCCAGCGCCGTGGGCCTGAGTATTGAGGTTGATGAGGCCATAGCCCTTCTCAATCTTGCTACCTTGGCGCTCAAACACTTTGCCATCTAAGGTGGTCCATGAGGCGGTCATGATATCGCGCTCAGACGTGCTCGCATCGTAATCGGTCAATACGCGGATAGGATCTTCCATGCCGTAGGCATTCATGTCGCCAATCACCAGCAGATCGCCTTTAACGTCTTTTAAGGCTTCGCCGAGCACTTTAGCAGCCGATACGCGGAAGGCATTACACTTACCCTGTTGATCGGCCGGATCGACTGACTCTTCGAAGTTGACCCAATCTTCTAAACAGCCTGAACCTTTTGATTTCAGATGGTTAACAACAACTGTTAAGTTCTGATCATGGATCTTAAAGGTTTGCGCTAGGCTGTGACGTTGGTAAGCATCGTTACCTGGGTTAGTTTCAGTCTTGCCATCTTTCACACGAGTCACACTGCCAGCAGTCGCGTGTTGCTCTGGGGTATCAATCGCACGAGCCGCACCCGCAAGGCTCACTTTACCCGCGCGGTAAAGCATACCTACAGTAATGGCATCGCTACCGAAGTACTTACCGTCGTATTTATCTTCGTCGGTGATTTCAACGAAGCTGTAAGCATTTTCAGCGATTTGCTTCTCGTTTAAGGCATCGACTAAGTTCTTAATCGCGCTCTTTTCACCAAAACCGTTGTTAGCGATTTCCATTAAACCGACGATATCGGCGTTCATGGCGGTAATGGCGCTAACGATTTTCGCGCGTTGCAGCAGCATTTCTTCTTCGGTCAAGGCGCCACGGTTACTGCCCGATGGGTTAGTATCACCACCAACAACATCGTTAAAGAAGTTCAGCACGTTAAAGCTGGCGACACGGATATCGCCCTTAGTGGCGACACTTGGCGCGTCGGTTCTGCCATCACCGCGGATAAAGTCACCAGCGGTAATCGTGTTGGTCGCCACTAAACGGTAGGCACCGTAACTGTAACCAATCACACCTTCGAGATTGGTCAGCTGATCACCCACACGGATATAACCGGTTTCGACGTTAAAGTCAGGGAAGTAAGGAATAACGCCATCGGCTGGCTTGTAGTCAGATTCGATAAACAGCTGATTTTCAAGGTTAGATTTAACTAAAGCAGTCGCTTCTGCTGACAATGCTGGATAAAGCTGAGTTGGCTTCATCAATGGCGCCTTATAAGACACCAACATGTTATTGCGACGGCCAGCATAATCGTAGCTGAAGGTGCGGCTGATCTTCAGATCGCTACCAGCATCCAGTTTCACGTTCATGCCTTCGTAGCGCTCTAAAGCCTGCGCTAAAGTTTCGCCATCGGCCACATAGAATGGCGCCGCAGCTGGGACTTCGCCCTTAGCACCGACTTCAAATTTCTTGTCGGTTTTGATATCGATTTGGGTTAGGCCGAAGTATTCCTTCACCTTACCCTGAACACAAACTTCAACCCCGGGTTGAATCGCTTCTGGTGGATTCTCACCTAAAAACACGAACACGCCGTCGGAAGTGTATGGCGAGTTATCGCCCTTCACTTCTTGGAGATAGAAACCTTTGAATAAGCTCTCGCCACGGGCAGTCACCACACCGCGAACCGTCACTTCGCTTTCAGACTCGAATGCACCTTCAGGCACATAAGGGCTAGATTCACCCGCGCCTTGGATTTGATAAATCGGAACGATTTTCGCGCCGCTGCAGCTAAAGACTGGCGTTTCAGGTTCAGTTGGCGTATCTAACGAACCTAAACCTGTGAAAGTGTCCTTAGGTAATTGTTCCCACTGGGCAGGATTAAAGACAGTGTTGGCGACTAATGCATCGAGTTTACGCTTAAGGGTAACATCGAGCCCCCAACCAGTCGGCGTTGGTACGTCACCGATAATATCGACCACAGCGCCATCTTTAACTAAGGCAACCGCATCGCCACCGTTAAAACTTAAAGAACCCGAAAAACTGTCGACACCTTGAGGAAGGGTAATGACTGCGCTTGAGTTTAAAATGACTTTTGTCGATTTTGGCGCAATACTTTGTCCATCTAATACCTGCATATCCGAGGCATCAGTGGCGCCATCTTTATAACGAACGAGTTTATAACCCGCCAAATCAATTGCCGTATCACCGCTGTTATATAACTCGATAGCTTTGTTGTTTGAGCTACCTTCAACATATTCAGTGATCATCACATCAGCGCTTGCCATCATTGGCAAAGCTGCGGCTACAGCTAAAGATATAGCCGTTAACTTATTAACATTATCCATATTATCAACCCCATTATTATAATATCGCCGCTAATTTTTATTAACGTGCGGGCGGATTATTCCAGAGTTGAATTGCTAAAAAAAGAGGGGAAGATCTCACTATGCATGCATAAGATATTGATGAAAATGAAATTTTACAAACCCAACTGTCTTGTATTCAGAACAGTGATATAACACAAAAGTATTAAGCAGTAAGAAAACAATAAGTAAGATAAAGACATCACAGTGATATATCAGAGTGAAATCGAACAAATAACAATCAAAAAATAAATGTGATATTTTGATGATATTTTTAAGTACACCATTCTGAATAATATAAGCGTTTTCGATAATTTAAATCATCGCAATTTATTTAAAACTTAATTATTCGATCATTATTTTGAAATATTATTCATTGAAAAACGAATACTCCTTATCCGTCTTTTAAACGCTCGCTCGATTCAAAAAGTCTAACTGTGGGTCGTTTGCGAGATGGTGTAAAACGGGTAAACAAACTCCTCCATGATTTTATTTGTATCGATTGCAGCACTGCTTAGTCATTTCGAGTGCAAAAAAATACCGCCCTGTGTGGGCGGTATTTTATGAGTGAACGAGTTAACCCGAGTTAAGCCGTTATCACGGTAAATTACTTTTTAGCAGGCTCAGCAGCAGGAGCCGCTTGTGCTTTCTCAATTGATTTCAGTTCAACTTCAAAAATCAGGGTTGAGTTTGGTGGAATAGTACCAGTATCGCGGTCGCCATAAGCTAAGTTTGCAGGGATAACAAACTTGTACTTAGCACCGACAGGCATTAACTGTACGCCTTCGGTCCAACCGGGAATAACGCGGTTTAATGGGAACTTAGCCGTTTGACCACGCTTGTATGAGCTATCAAACTCAGTACCGTCAAGCAGTGTACCTACGTAATCCACTTCTACAGTGTCTTCAGCCGCTGGCTTGTCACCAGAACCTGGTGTTAACACTTCGTATTGAAGACCCGATTCAGTGGTCACTACGCCAGGCTTAGCTTTGTTTTCCTCGAGGAACTTTTTACCATCCTCGATGTTTTTCGCAGCAATGGCTTTAGCTTGTTCTGTACGTTTGTCGTTTAACTTTTTGTCTAAACCTTGAAGAATGGTTTGCATTTCTTCTTCAGTTAATTTCAGTTGATCATTCAGACCGTTAGTAAAACCAGTTACGATCAGCGCACGGTCAACTGGCAGGCCTAATTCTTCTTGCTCTTTGATATGGCCAGACATATAACGACCGATTGAAGCGCCAACACTGTAGGCTTCTTTTTGTGCTTCAGTCGTTAATTCAACATTTGTGCTTGCGTTTGTTGCTTTTTCTTCTTGATTACAAGCAGATAGGCCAATAACAGCCAATGCAACTAACGATAATTTATAAATCGATTTCATTAAAGCTTCCTCAGCATCCTCAAGCGGTTACAATAACCTAAGCGCGACAACTGTATACTAGTTATCTGGGTTATACCAACTAGATTCTGTTATGTGTTAACTGTGATTAATCTCACTCTACCGGACTAGAGACACCAACTTTAGGAGCAAGTTCATGAAGAAAACCCTACTGCTGGTATTTTGCACACTTTTTTTAGCGGCATGTCAGCCCAAAGCCGATGATATTCGAGTCATTTCACAGGAACCCTCATACAGCGCGAGCCTCTCTAGCGACGGCAATATCGCCATTGTCGCCACCCAAAGCCAAGGGGTGCAATGTTGGGACTTAACCACCCACAGCCTCAAGTACCAATGGGTGCATGGCGACCTGAATACCGGCGTCACGGCCACCGCCATTTCCCCTAACGGTGAGTTCGCCGCATCGTTAAGCCGCGATTCAGTTGCCCTATGGACAATAGCCGACGGCAAATCCCGAGGATGGTGGTCGCTGCCCGCCTCGGGTGAGAGTGTCGCCGTGGCGAATAATGGCGCCCTGCTCATAGGCTTAAACGATGGCAGTGTGATGTCGCTCAATGCGGCCAAAACGGCATTGATTAAATTTTTAGGCCATAAGGAAAGGGTCAATACCGTTGCGCTTTCCGCCGATGGGCGCATTGCCCTCTCAGGCTCTAACGATATGCAGGCTATCCTGTGGCAAGCGCAAACGGGACAGCCGATCCACACTTGGGATATAGGGAGTCGAGTGACTAAGGTGGCACTCAACGACAGTGGCACATTAAGCTTTACCAATGGCAGTACCAATGAGGCGAAGATTTGGGATAACACCAATGGTAAGCTGTTAAATCAATTAGAGATTAAACGCAGGCAAATGACCTTCTCGGCGGTGCGTTTCGCCCAGCAAGACAGCCAGCTGCTCACAGGCACGCCCGCGCGCGAAGTCATACTCTGGCAACGCCAAACGGGTAAACCTATTGCTAAGTGGCAAATTGCGCTGACTAAAAACAGCCAAAACCGAGGAGCCGTTGTATACTCTGTGGCAATTCGAGATACCAATAAAGTGGTTAGTATCAGTAGCCAAGGCTTAGTCGAGACTTGGCAGGAGTAGAGGTTAGTCATGCAAGGCGTACAAGAACAGATTGAAGAGCTGCAAATGAAAATGGCTTTTCAAGAGCTCACGGTTGAAGAGTTAAACCAAGAGGTCATTAAGCTGAACCAGCTCATCGCCCATCAGCAACATCAAATTCAGTTATTGATTGGTAAATTAAAAGCGATGGAACCCAGCAATATTGCGACCCAAGCCGAAGAAACGCCGCCACCCCATTACTAATGTGATAGCGGATAACCCCATCCGTTAACGACACAATGGCCCATAAATATCCAAGGAATGCGATGTTTAAAGATGCGATATCACCCACACCCAGTCAGCCACTGCCTATTGCCGTGGTGGGTGAAGCCATTTTAAAAGAGCAAGCCATTGAAGTTCGCGACTTCGATACGGCCTTGAGTCAATTAGCAGAGCAGATGGCAGTGAGCATGGCGGCCGCGAAAGGCGTTGGCATTGCCGCACCGCAAGTACACAGCCCGCTGGCACTGTTTATCATGGCATCACGGCCGAACGAGCGTTATCCCGATGCGCCGCTGATGGACCCCGTTGTGGTGGTCAACCCAGAGATCTTGTCAGCCTCTGCGGATTTAGTTTGCGGTGAAGAAGGTTGTTTATCGGTTCCCGGACAAAGGTTTACA
Organism: Shewanella sp. GD04112; assembly: GCF_029835735.1. Lineage (NCBI taxonomy): Bacteria > Pseudomonadati > Pseudomonadota > Gammaproteobacteria > Alteromonadales > Shewanellaceae > Shewanella > Shewanella sp. GD04112. Next base: position 1,043,165 of record NZ_JAOEAL010000001.1, on the reverse strand, counting down.
ATTTGGCGCCACCAGCAGATAGTGGTGCGCTATCAAAACCTCGCAGGACAATGGCAACGCTCTGAGTTAACAGGTTTTATTGCACGTATTTTTCAACATGAGTTTGATCATCTTCAGGGGATCACTTTGCTTGAGCGTTCACAAATGCCAGAACAAAAACACATGGCGCGAGAAGGTAAACCACAGGCATGAATAGCACCTTCATTCACTCTTTAATCAAACCCACACTCAGCACGCTGATGCTCGCCGCGATCTTAGGCTCGAGCGGTTGTGCCTATAACAGTATTTTTATCAATTATCCGGCACAAATTGCACCGATAAAACAAGAACTCAATACCGCAACGCCCATGGCGGATATCGAGAAATTAGCCAGCAATATCCAAGGTAACGATGGCCTACTCTACGCCCAAGAAGCGGGACGTGTGGCGCAGGTTGCCGGAGACTTTGCCAGCAGCCGTAAGTACTACCAGCAAGCGGTCGAGGCCTATACAGCCTTCGATGATAAAGCCAAGATTAGCGCCAGCGACATAGGCGCAACCGCCACAAGCTTAGTATTAAACGATAATGCCATCCCCTACCGTGGCCCAGGCTACGAGCGCATTATGCTGCACCAATATCAAGCCCTGAATTACCTGTTCAGCGGTGATTATCAAGGCGCCTTAGTGGAAGTTCGCCGCAGTAACGAGCTGCAAGGTTCTGAGCAGGAGCGTTATCAGAAGTCACAAAAATCCGTGCAGGCCATGGCCAATGGCACCATAGATGCCGAAGTGAATAAGCTCGGCCAAGCCGCAGGTACGGTAACCAGCTCCTTCCTCAATGCCTACAGCTACTACACTACAGGGTTGCTTCACGAGGTATTGGGCGAGCCAAACGATGCCTTTATCGACTATCGTAAAGCGGCACAAATCAGCCCTGATAACACTTATCTGCAACAGGATTTAGTGCGTCTTGCCAAGCAACTCGGCATGCCGCAGTACGATGAGTTTAAAAGGCGCTGGGGCGATGCCAAGCTTCCCAAGGCGGGTGAAGGCCAAGTGATTCTCATGGTCGAAAAGGGCTTTGTACCTGAAAAACAAGCGCTCACAGTGCCCTTCACTATCCATGGCAATTGGCAAACCGTCTCTTTGGCAACCTATGGACCGAACAATAGTTTTGTTGCCGAGGCTCAAGTGCAAGGCTTAGGCTCAGTGCTGAAAACCGAGCCCATCGCCAATATCGATGCCTTAGCGATTAACGCGCTCAAGGAAGATTTACCCGGCACCTTAGTTCGCCAAGTCGCGCGGGTGTATGCCAAATCGGAAATGGCCTATCAGGTCGAAAAAAGCGGTAAGCCCGGCAACAATGCCGCCGATATTGGCAGTATCGCCATGCAGATTTTTAACGTGGTCAGCGAACAGGCGGATCGCCGCAGTTGGTTGACCCTGCCAAAGCAGGCGCAAATTGGCAGACGTTACCTCAATCCTGGGGAATACACGCTGCAGTTGGACAAGGCACCACCGGCCAAAATTGAAGTTGCCGCAGGCAAGACCACCTTGGTCTGGGCAATTGATACTGGTAATTACACCCGAATTTATTCAATAATCATTTAACCTAGCGGTGAATGTTTGAATAAAACGAGTGTCATTAAGTTTTTACAATCACAAAATGGAACTGACTATGAAACAATTTAAACTGATTTTTGTGCTGGCTGCCGTAATGGGTCTGGCTGCATGTCAATCGAAAGTCGAGTATGGCGATGCCACAGAAGTGGAAACCGTTAACGAAAACTTTGGCTCAACGGATCTGCAAGCCATCGCCGCTAAGATGGTCGATAGCATGATGACTTTCCCACCTATCGTGGCTATGACGGCGAACAACCGCCCAATTTTGTTTGTCGATAGCATCAAAAACAAAACCTCTGAGCATATCGATACAGAGTCTGTGACCGACTCTATCAGCAACAAGTTACTGCGCTCAGGCAAGTTCCGTTTTATCGACATGACAAAGGTAGACTCAGTTCGTAAGCAACTGGATTACCAAAATAATACCGGTATGGTTGATCCATCAACCGCCATCAAGTTTGGCCGTCAAATTGGCGCCCAATACATGCTGTATGGCAACCTGTCTAGCATCGTTAAGCAAGATGGCAGCACCAAAGACGTTTACTACAAGATGACTATGCGTCTGATGGACTTAGAAACAGGCCTTATCGAATGGTCTGACGAAAAAGAAATCCGTAAGACTAAGTCTAAGTCTTTCTTAGGCATGTAATCCCGCTTAGCCCCATGGGGCTAAAGCCGAAATACTTAAAAAAAGCCAGCATTTTCGCTGGCTTTTTTTTACATTTTTAACATTGGTTATCCCTGCTAAATAAGGTAGTGTACTCGGCCAAAATACCCAGCATGGGTGCCGCTTTCAAATGGGGATAAGTTTGCTAGGCCACAGAGCCTAAACTTGCCAGCCTGCGCCGCATCCAAGCCATAAATAAAGTAAATCGTTGAAGGATTGAAGTCGTGAATTTGTTCAAAGCCAGCCTAGTTGCCATCACCTGCTCGGCACTCATGTCGTGCGCCGTCCAAAGTCCGTTAAATACGGGCCCAAGGGATGCAAGCCCCTATATCAGCCAATATCAGGCGAGCTTACGTTCACAGGTGATTTCGAATGTGCATTATGAGCTGGATTTTCAACTGACTGGCGACACTGACTTTAGCGCAACGACTAAGGTCAACTTCAATCTCAGCGAAGTGCCCAAGCAATTGAGCCTCGATTTGAACAAGGCACAAATTAAGCGCTTTTTGATCAATGGCACTGCGGTTTACCCCAACTACAACGGCGCCTATATCAGTCTGAATACTCGTTTGCTGTCCTCGGGTGACAACACCATTGAAGTGCAATTTACTCGCCCCCACAGCACCAATGGTGAAGGCTTGCACCGTTTCCAAGATCCCGTCGATGGCAAGGTCTACCTGTATTCGCATTTTGAGCCTGCTGCGGCGCAGCAAATGTTTGCAGTGTTCGACCAACCCGATTTAAAAGCCAACTATAAAATCAGCGTAACCGCGCCGAAAGACTGGCAAGTGATCAGCACCATGCGCGAGTCCTCAGTCACACCAGCTGGGGCCATGAATCGTTGGGAGTTTCCTGAAACGCCTAAGTTAAGCCCTTATAACTTCTCGATGCATGCTGGTCCGTACCATATGTGGCAGGACAACTCTGGCCGCTATCCGATGCGCCTCTTCGCGCGCCAATCGGTGGCTAACCAAGTCACGCCTGAGGATTGGTTTACCTATACCAAACAAGGCTTAACCTTCTTTGATGCCTATTTCGGTATTCCTTATCCCTTTAAGAAGTACGACCAACTCTTAGTGCCTGATTTCCTCTACGGCGCAATGGAAAACGCTGGCGCCATCACTTTCGCCGAAGATCGTTTCCTCCACAAAGCCGCTATGACCGCCGAGCAAAAACAAAGCTTAGCCGGCGTTATCATGCATGAGATGGCACACCAATGGTTTGGCGATCTGGTCACCATGAAGTGGTGGAATGGTTTGTGGCTAAACGAGAGTTTTGCCTCCTTTATGGGCACGCTCGCGACCCAAGAGGCCACCGAGTTCACCAATGCCTGGCGCAGCTTTTACGCCCAAGGCAAACAACGCGCCTATGAGCAAGACAGCCTAGTGACCACGCATCCCATCGAAGTGCCCGTGGCGACCACGCAAAACGCCTTCGATAATATCGATGCTATCACCTATCAAAAAGGCGCCTCGACCCTCAAGCAGTTGCGCCATTTACTCGGCGATCTAGTGTTCCAGCGCGGCGTGAGTAACTACTTAAAGCAATACAGCTATCAAAATGCCGAGCTAGATGACTTTATCAATAGCCTAGCTAAATCGGCGGGCCGTGACTTAGGTGCCTGGACGAAAGACTGGCTCTACAGCGCAGGGGTTAACACCATTAAGGCCGAATACCGCTGTGACGGTAACCGCATCAGCGATTTTAGTCTGTTGCAGTATCCTGCGAGCAGCGAGTTGCCGACACTCAGGGAGCAGAAAGTCCAAATCGCCCTGTTCACTAAGGGACGTTTCGATTTAAGACATGAGACCACGGTCGCCGTCACCTACAAGGGTGAGCGTACCGAGGTGAAGCAATTAGTTGGCGAGCGTTGTCCGGATTTGGTTTACCCCAACTACGATGACTGGGGCTTTGTGAAGGTGCAACTCGATGACAAATCCTTCGACACAGCCAAACAACAGTTAAGCCGTGTCACAGATCCATTGCTGCGCTCTATGCTGTGGCAAAGCCTGTGGGACAGCGTGCGTGAAGGCAACCTGAGCCTAGATCAATACTTAAGCACAGTGTTCGTCAACGCCCCTGCAGAGAATGACTACACTGTAGTCGGCCAGATTATTTCGACTCTGCTCCGCAGCAAAGAATACCTCGCGCAAATCGCGCCGATTCAACAAAACTATGCTGAGAATGCGGTCAAAGGCTTAGCGCAAATGAGCCTTCGCAAAACCATGGAGAGCCGAGGCGATAATGACTTCCAGCGCCGCTGGTTCAATGCCTATATTCAGTTAGCGGGCGATCGCGACAGTCTGCGCCACTTAGCGCAATTACTGGATGGCACAACCAAAATCAAAGGCTTAACCCTAGACCAAGATCTCCGCTGGGCCATCATCACTCAGCTGAATCGCTATGACTTCCCGAATGCGCAGCAACGTATTACCCAGGAAGCCGCCCGCGATAACTCGGATTCGGGTGAAAAGGCCGCATTGGCCGCACAGGTTATCCGCCCAGAAGCCGCTGCCAAACGCCGCTGGTTGAGCAAAGTGCACGCCGACGCCCTGCCGTTTGCCAAACAGCGGATCATCATGGAAAACCTCTATCCTGCGGAACAGAAACTGCTAAGCGCGGCCACCGCGGAAGAGCGCCTCGCTAACTTGGCGGACATGGATAAGAAAGGCCCAGTGTTTATGCGTAGCTACAGCCGCAACCTTATCCCAACCGACTGTAATTACACCAGTATTGCCGCCTTGGATAAGGTATTAGATACCCAAACAGGATTATCTAACCTAACGCGCCGCACGCTGTTAGAAACCCGACAAACCGAGCAACGTTGCGTACTGATCAAAAATAAAATGACCCATTGATAATGGCTCATAAAAAGAGGCTCAATTGAGCCTCTTTTTGATCGGGTTACTCGATACGCCGAGAAGGCAATTCTTGGTAGAACTGCAGCAACTCTTCGAGCGCCAAAGGTTTAGCGTAAAAATATCCCTGATGTTGATAAACCCCTTTCGCGGCTAAGTACTCCACCTGTGCCTGAGTTTCAACGCCTTCGGCCACCATATCCATATGCGACTCACGGCCAAAGGCGATAATGGCATCGAGTACCGCGCCTTTTAAATCCTGCGTGCCTATGGTATCGGTAAACATCTTGTCGATTTTGATGCTGTTAATCCCTAGCCGCTGCAAATAACTAAAACCACCAAAGCCAGTGCCAAAATCATCCAATTTAAAGTCATGGCACAGGGGTAATACCGCCTTCATTTCGGCGAGGGCCAGCTCAAATTGGGTGATGGGCTTACGCTCTGTCAGCTCAAAGGCGATACGTTTAACCTTGGGATCGCTATGGCTGGAGAACCATTTGCTCAATAACCCCGACTCGAGGTGCTGGGCGACGATATTAACGCTGACCCAGCCTTTGAGCTGAGGCAAGTCCTGATATACCTGCTCGAGGATAAGATCGGTGATCGGCAAAATTAAGCCCGAATCTTCGGCGTAGGGAATAAACTGGTTCGGTTGAACGAGCACGCCATCGAATCGGCGCCAGCGGACTAACATCTCTTGGCCGACGACCTCTCCGGTGCGGCAATCGATAATCGGTTGATAATAAGGAATAAACTCTTTTCGGCTGATGCCTTTTTGGATGAGCATCCCCAGCGACACCCGCGCCGATTGCCAATTCCAATAAAAAATCACCGCAAGGAAAGATACTATCAAGGCAACCACAAATAGCACAACGGCTACGTGTGAGGCTTCTCGCCAGTAAAGTGTATCCCCCGCCCTTAAGGTCAAGGTCACATCTAACACGTTGATATAACGAGAGTCCTCAATAAATACGTTCTCTGTTTCTAGCCGCTCAACGCCCCGCTCGAGGGAAGAAAGGCCTTGATAACCAACCAATAGTTGATAACAACCTAGGCACAGATTTGACAGGGTTTCGTTATAGACAGAGCTATTGGTGAGCACCACTAACTTTTGCTCGCCCAAATGGAACACATAACCAATGCTGCGAGCCCTATCGTTAGCCGCGACTGTCGTGGCAATATCCACTCGATGTGAATCAAAATATAAACTTCGAGAACGGTCGAACTGATAATTAACCGGAGGCCCTATATTGGAGCATTGCTTGCCGTCTACCAATTCTAACTGAATAAAACGAACGATCGCGGGGCTTAAGGATGGGCTATTTAGCAGCGCGATATCGTCGGTATCGCAGGTAAAAGATAATTCACTGAAGGCCTGCGCGACATTTGTCGCTTCAAATCCATCGAGTCCATTGGCAAACGAAGTCGCAATAATATCTAAATCATCGCTGAATCTTTTTTCCATACTGTAACGGGTCAACCAAGGTTGCATCGCACATGCCAGCAGTATGGGCAAAATAAAGATAAGGCAGGTATGTAACCAGGGATTAAGGCTCCAGCGAGGAAAATTCCATTTCATATTATTCCGCTCATTTGCATTCATCAGCACTGATTTGTACTAACTTACTGTTATATCAGAGTATGCCTGATATCCGCTGAAAGCTGTGCAACAAATCAAATTAGTCATCTTACAGGAGTAAACTCCTATTTGGGCAATATCGCCAATTTACCAAGATGACAGCCAATCCGAGGCGTAATCAATTTAAACACATAAAAAATTGGTGACTTATCAATTCATGCTTTCACATTTTCAGCCGCTATACTCTATTGACGTTAGACAGCTAACGGAATTTAAAGGAATTACATATGAGATCAACACTCAAAACCCGCCTACTCTTTAGTAGTCTTTTCGCCGTTCTCATTACTGTTGCAGTGCTGGTAAGCATTTCAAGCTATTTCATCCGCAATAACGCCTTAGAAAATACCCAACATGAAATTGATCAACTGGCGAACACCTTTGCCGAAGGGATAGGCCTGTGGATGCAAGATCGCAAAATGGCGATTACCAGTCTTAAAAAGACCATTGAAGCCGATCCCAATGTGCAGATCACGCCCTATTTATTACAAGCCCATAATGGCATGGGATTCGCGCTAACCTATTTTGGCGATGAACAAGGCAACATGTACCGCCAAGATCCCGCGCTAAACACGGCTAACTATGATCCCAGAGTCCGTCCTTGGTATATGGACGCCAAAGCCGCAAATGCTATGGTGATGACGGCGCCCTATGTGAGCGCCACCTTGAAAAAACAAGTGGTGACCATTGCCGAGCCAGTCATGGTTTCGGGTAGCCTATTCGGGGTGGCCGCAGCAAACCTCACCATAGACCAGCTCACCGATGCGGTTCAGCGCCTTCAAGTCCCAGGTAAAGGCTACACCTTAATGGTAGACAAGACAGGGCTTATCATCAGCCATCCCAATAGCCAGCTCAACAATCAACAGTTGAACACCATAGATAAAGACTTTACCCCCAGCTGGTTATCCCAACGGGCAAATGCCAATACCTTAGAAGAGCGTGAACTCGGCGGCGAAACTCAACTCATTTATGTGGCGGCAATCCCGTCCACCGATTGGGAGTTGATTTTCGTGATGAACAAAGAGGAGATCATGTCGCAGGCCACCACACTCGCTTGGTGGATGTCCGCCGTCGGCGCCGCGTTACTGGTCCTCTTCGGCTTGGTCCTCGTGGCCATCTTCAAAATTCAATTTAAAGACTTAGAACGCGTAGCCTTGGCACTCAATGATATTGCCGAAGGGGATGGCGACCTGACAGTGAGAATTCACACCGCCAACAGCCACGACGAGATTGGCATCTTGGCCTCGGGCTTTAACCGCTTTGTGGAGCGCCTGCACGGCATGATCTCACGAATGCACAACATCGCAGGCCAGCTTGAATATCAAGCCAAGGGTAGCAGCGCTTCGGCGACGGAAAATAGCCAACGTATCGCAGTGCAACAAGATGAAGTCACTATGGTTGCCACCGCTGTGACTGAAATGGCCAGTGCCACCGAAGAGATTGCCAGCAACGCCGAGCATACCGCGCAAACGGCACAAGACGCGGTTGGTCTGTCGAACCACGGCCAAAAACAAGTGATGCAGAGTCAGCAATCGATCCGCAACTTGGCCAATGAGGTCGAAACTGCGGGCCGTATTATCAGCGAGTTGAACGAACACTCGCAAAAAATTAATAGCATATTGCTCACAATCAGTGGCATTGCCGAACAAACCAACTTGTTGGCGTTAAACGCCGCCATTGAAGCCGCCCGTGCCGGTGAACAAGGTCGCGGCTTTGCCGTGGTGGCCGACGAGGTGCGCGTGTTGTCGCAGCGCACTCACTCCTCGACCCAAGAAATTCAGGCGATGATCGAAACCTTACAGCAAACTGCGGGTAAGGCGGTTAAATCTATGACTCAAAGTCATGATATGGCTGAAACCAGTGTCGCCGACGCCAACTCGGCCAGTGAGAGCCTGCTACAGATCAGCAAAGCCATTAATGAGATCTCGGATATGGCGAGCCAGATTGCCACCGCCGCAGAGGAACAAACCTCGGTCACCAGCGAAATTAACCGTAATACCGAGTCGATTCGCGAAGTTTCTGAAAACCTCTCCATCGAGGCGCAAAGCTCTATGGTACAAGCGCAGGAATTGGCTCATTTAGCCGCCTCGCTGCAACAGGAAGTCGGCCGCTTTAAGCTATAAATGCGCCAACGCCCTATGCCCTAACGCATCGCCACGCTATAAAAAATCCCCGATAATCTTGAGCTTATCGGGGATTTTTTTATAAAGATCACACTAGCGCTTCAAGGCCTCTCGATGGGGTTGGATTAAGGGTTCGAAATAGCTGGTCTTTAAGCCTTGATAACCCATTTCAATCCGATTGCCACCATTACGCTTCGCCTTGTACATCGCCGTATCGGCGCAGGACAACAGTTGTTTTTCATCCCTACCATGCTCGGGATAGAGGGCAATTCCAATGCTCGGCAAAATATGGACCTGTTGATTAACCAGCTCAAAGGGCTGGTTAAGCACTTCTAAGATCTTTTGGGCGACGAGCAAGGTATTCTGCGCCGAATCGACACGCTCAAGCAGGATCACAAACTCATCGCCACCAAAACGGGCAACCGTATCCGAGTTTCTCACGCATCCCAAGATCCGCTGGGCGGTGATTTGTAGCAGGAGATCGCCCACGCCATGGCCATAGGTATCATTCACCCATTTAAACTTGTCTAAGTCCAAATAGAGTAAGGAGAAATAGCTCGACTCACGATTCGCGCGTGATAGCGCCTTTTGGAATCTGTCATAAAACAACTCACGATTAGGCAAATGGGTGAGTTGGTCATAAAGTGCAATATGCTCTAACCGCGCCAACATCTGCCGCCGCTCAATCGCAAAAGCGACTTGGGTCGACACAAACTCCAGTAACTCACAATCCTGCTGAGTGTAAGCCCTAGAATCAGGGGTACTGTGCATAATCAAGGCGCCGATAATGCCCTTCTGCAATGTTAGCGGCACGCCAAGCCAACTTATGGCTTGCGGGTTATCTTGCTGATTATCTTGCTGATTTTTTTGCGAATCGACTTGCGAATAGCAAAGCTCACTTTCAACCGCAGAAACAGGCCGAGCCATGGGGCAAAGCAGCATAGACTGTGCGCTTTGGATCACTTGCTCGGTAAAATGATCGAAACTGGCGGATTGCGCCGGATTTTGCTCCCCCGCCAGCACGCGATAGGGAAAATCTAACTCATTAAGATCGGCATCATACAGCGCGATAGCAAAATTATCCGTCGGTAACAGTTTGGCCAGGATCTGGTGAATGCGTCGATACAGCGCAAGGAGATCTTCGGTAACATGCACCGCCTCAGAAATCTCATACAGCGCAGCCTGGCGCCGCTCGGCGGCTTTGCTTTTAGTGATATCGCGGGCGACGGCAATCCGCTGCTGGCGATCCTCAGACCAGCGGGCAGACCAGAGAATATCGACCAGTGAGCCATCTTTACGAACATAACGATTTTCAAAATCGAGCTTATAACTGCCCGCCATAATGTCATTGGCGGCGGCCAGTGTGCGTTCCCTATCTTCTGGATACACAAGATCTAACATCTGCATCCCCAGCATTTCATCTGGGGTATAACCAAAAATACGCTCGGCGCCCGCACTGACAAACTCGAAGCGCCCGGTTTTATCGACGACGCAGATAGCATCTAATAACAAATCAACAAATTGGCTTAGGGAAGTATAACCATCGTTTTTCACACAACTCTCCAACTATGCCGAGGGTTTATTTACGTCATGAGGCCCATTAACAAACCGGGGAAATCCCCGCCGTTAAAGTCCAAAACACAGAATAACATACTATTAGAGTAGGTTAATTACCATGACAGTTCCAAGCTAAATCCAGCGCAATCTCGCCCGCAAAATGATAAAAACCAGCGGTAGATTTGACGGACACAAACCGATTTAAGCACAATACCCCAAGAGCGATGGCATGAGTCGCCAACTTAAACCTCATTCCAGTGTTTAGCCAGTTAAGTAGGAGTATGTTTGACGTCGTTCCAATCCCCTCCCCATAGCGCGCGACATTTACGTCTCGGGCTTGCCATGTGGTCGCATAACCATTGGCAAGAAAGTGTTTATGGTTCAAGTACTAAACAGGCTGAAAGACTTGCCCGCTATGCCAGTATCTTCAACACAGTGGAAGGCAACACCAGCTTTTACGCGACGCCAAATGCGCAAACTGTGATGAATTGGCACAGCGCCACTCCCGATGATTTTCGCTTTACCTTCAAACTGCCACAAGCCATCACCCATCAAAAGCAGTTGCAGGATTGTCAGCAGGAGTTATTGGCCTTCTTCCAAGTGATGTCACCCTTGGTTGAAAAAACCGGTTTGTGGAAAATTCAGCTTCCCGCTTCCTTCGGCCCCGAACAGCTACCAGTGTTAGCAGTTTTTTTTGATCTGTTACCGCAAGGTTTAAGCTATGGCGTAGAGGTTCGCCATTTAGGCTTTTTTGCCAAGGGAGACGCAGAGCGAGCGCTAAATCGCCTGTTGATGGATAGACAAATCAATCGCATCATCATGGACAGTCGGCCACTGTTTGCCTTGCCGCCCGCCAACGAAGCGATCATCGATGCCCATAAGAAAAAGCCACAGGTGCCCGTTCACGCTATCGCGACCGCCCATACGCCCGTGGTGCGTTTTATTGGCCAAACGGATGGAACGATTGAAGCCTTAGCGGCGAGTAACGATAAATTGCTGGTAAAGAATAACGATAGTTTTTTTAACAACTGGCTAAGGCAACTCGCACTCTGGATAAAAGAGGGGCGCGAGCCTTATCTGTTTATCCATACGCCCGATAACCAGACCGCGCCCGAATTAGCGATACGTTTATACCAGCAGTTGCAGCAACAACTGGCCAATGAAATCAGCTTGCCCACTATTCAGTTGCATAAAGCGTTGGCAGAGTCTGCCGCGCAGATGCAACTTACGTGGTAAAAGGAATTTAGCTTAACCCCAGAGCGCGTTAGCCAAGATAAACACCAATGCAGATAAGAGCATGGTAATCGGCAGTGTCAGTACCCAAGCTAATAAAATCTGCTTAATGGTTTGGCTTTGTAAGCCTGAGCGATTGGCCACCATAGTGCCTGCCACCGCCGAAGACAGAATATGGGTGGTTGAAACCGGCATTCCCGTCACGCTAGCAATCCCAATCGATGCCGCCGCCGTCACCTGAGCCGCAATCCCTTGGCTGTAGGTCATCCCCGAGGAGCCTATCTTCTCACCGACGGTATAAACAATGCGACGCCAACCCACTAAGGTGCCACAGCCCAAGGCCGTCGCAATGGCCACTATCACCCACAAAGGCGCGTATTCGGTTGACTTAGTTAGGTCCTTACGCCATTTATTGAGTGATGTTAACTCTTTGGCGGGTAAGTCTAATTTTGCCACTTTGCGCGCAGTATCATCGATACATAGCAGCAAGCGACGCACTTCACGACGTTCTTCGACACTCATCTCTTGAAAACTGCTGGCCTTATCTAAACGGCGATCGAGCAGCGACATGGCCGGTAACACGGTTTGTGCCGAGCAGTGGCTCAGTAAAGTGTCAGTCACATTCACTTGTGCTTTAACATCCACCAGATCGCTAATCACAGCTTGATTGCGACTGTAGATAGCCATAATACGGCGGTTAGCATCCTGTGTTCTCGCCAAATCATAGGATTGGCTACTCATGTCGAGGGCAAAATACGCTGGTGCCATACAGATCAGCACCAGCATCACTAAACCAATGCCTTTTTGGCCATCGTTAGAACCGTGGGCGAAGCTCACCCCCATGGCCGAGGCTATCAAACTGACGCGCGCCCAGAACGGCGGATGGCGTTTGCCATTAATCTGAAATTGTTCATCGGGGGTGCGGTGTATCTTGTGCTTTTGCCACACGTACTTCATTAGCAATAACAGTATCCCCGCCAGCACAAATCCCAGCGTGGGCGAAATGATCAACGACAGCATAATCTGCGTGGCTTTGGTGAGATTAATGCCGTGCAGTACAGGTTCATTGTGTATCCAGGCGAATGCGCCGCCAACCCCCATAATCGAGCCAATCAGGGTATGGGAACTGGAGGCAGGAATACCAAAATACCAAGTCCCTAAGTTCCAAATAATGGCCGAAAAGAGTAGTGAGAACACCATCAACAGCCCTTGGGTTGAATCCATTCCCAGTAAAGAATCGACGGGCAAGAGATGCACTATGGCATAGGCCACGCCAAGCCCGCCGAGCAGCACTCCGGCAAAGTTGAACAGGGCTGAAGAAATCACCGCGAGGTTGGCAGGCATGGCCTTGGTGTAGATGACTGTGGCAACAGCATTGGCGGTATCGTGGAAGCCATTGATAAATTCGTAGGCCAGCACAAATAGCACCGCCAGCACTAAAGCTACCGACCAACCCAGGCCGATAGAAGTCAATATCTCAAACATGAATCGCTAACCTATAACGAGGACGCCACAGATTACGCCTAAGGTTGACCTCTTTGACAGTGAAAAATTATTTAGATTTGCAAAAAGTGAATCAGTCCTCAATAACTCCGTGTCAGGCTTGCATTTAACAAATCCGCTAATGCAAAAACGCCAGCACAGGGCTGGCGTTTTAAGATTTAACACTGAGTCACGGCTTACTGCAAATGACCGGCGTTATGCAGCTCACGCTCGTTCACTGGTGGTGGTGTCCACTGGTACATCCAAGTCTCAGTTAACGGCTGACCGTCGACCTCTAAGTAAACTCTGAGGTTAATCGGCTCAACGCTGTCTTCTGGTGGCACTAGGTCAAACATAGCGCGGTAACCGTTGATCGCATGTTGTGGGCGAGCAGATTCAATTTCGACACGACCCTGAGAGGTCGAAATCACCGCCTTCACTTGGGTATCTTTACCTAGCATAGGTAAGGAACCACCAGCAAAATCAATCACAAAGCGCTTGCTATAGTACTTACGCTTTTGACCAACCACACCACCAATACCGGTAAAGGTATCGACTACGCGGGCACGGGGTGATTGCACGGGTGGAATACCGCCCCAGTACATGTTGTAGCTGTAGAGTAGTTCTTGACCAGGCTGAATAGGCTCAGCTGGGTTCCAAAACGCCACGATATTGTCGAAGGTTTCATCCAGTGTTGGGATTTCAACTAACTGCACCGAACCTTTACCCCAATTACCCGTTGGCTCGATCCACAGGCTTGGGCGCTTCTCGTAGAACACACCATCATCTTGATAATGGTCGAAATTACGGTCGCGCTGCATTAAACCAAAGCCCTTTGGATTCTCATCGCTGTAGGCATTGAAACGCAGGTTGCTTGGGTTGCCCAGCGGACGCCAAATCCATTCACCGTTACCCGTGTGCATGGCAAGACCGTCTGAATCGTGGATCTCTTGGCGCCAGTCGTAACCGGTGCGGCGATCGTTTTCACCCACCATGTACATACTGGTCAGTGGCGCAACGCCTAAACGTTCGATGGCCTTACGCGGGTAAATCGCCGCATCGACCTTCATTTTTAAACGCTCACCCGGCTCGATATCGAAACGGTAAGCCCCTGTTACACTTGGTGAATCTAACAGAGCGTACACAGTCGCAATATTAGAACCCGGTTGTGGCTTCTCTAACCAGAAACGGGTAAACATAGGGAATTCTTCAGGCTTAGGCAGCGCAGTGTCTACCGCTAAACCACGGGCAGATAAACCATATTGCATTTCTTGACCTACGGCGCGGAAATAGCTGGCACCTAAGAAGGCGACCACGTCACGCTGCCAGTCGGTATTAAACTGCATTCTAAACCCTGCAAAGCCTAAGTCTTTCGGTAGTTGGCTACCCTTCACCTTGGATTTACCGTAATCGAACATGGAAGACGAATATTCGATAAGCTTTGCCTTGCCATTTTCCAATTGGTAAATATGCACAGGCGTATCGAAGTACAGGCCTAAGTGGAATAACTCGGCGCGAAACTCCGAATCATCCTCACGCCACAGGGCGGCTTTTTTCTTGAAATGGAACTGCTGGTAATCATCCCAGCTCATGCCCTGTAAGCTTTTTGGCAACTCGCCCTTATGGCTTACATAGGACTCAGTCGCCAGCGTATGGGCATAGCCTTTCAACCAAGCGTAGCTAAACTCTTCTTCCTGCGGTGCGCTCGCCTTACCCGCTGCACAAGCAGATAAGCTTAACAACACGCTGCAAGTGAGTAGCACACTACCCACCATACGTTGTAAACGGCTACGGGTAGACTGAGCTTCCACCGACGGCATCACCATCGGCTCACGATTTAAATGTCTTTGTTCGGGAAATAAATTGGGTTGCATAAGCAGACTCTGATTTGGTGTAACTTCCTGACACTTCTCTGCAAAAGTAAGCAATATTGCAGTGACTGCCCTGTGGAGAACTGTTGATGACAGTGATAACCATACCTCTATCTCCATCAGTTCGCCAGAATCTAACATAATTTCGACGCAATGGAATATGTCACAGTGACAATATTCAATACTGACGCCAGTTTATGAAAATAGTATTAAAAAGGGCTGCAAAATGCAGCCCTTAGCAGTCCTAAAACCGATGAGGTTAAGAGTTTGTATTCAGTACTGTTTTGCGTTTGTTATGGGCAATAATCAAGGCCACTAAACACACCACGCCGACCGCAATCCCCACGGGTTGGCTCAGAGATTGAGGCAAGCCTAAACCAATGCCCGCTGTCATGATGTAAGAGATGGTCACACAGGTTCCGGCAATCGCTGGCAAGCTCACAATCCAATGGAAGCTGCCTCTATCGAACAGGTACTTAGTCGCCAACCACAGCACGCTTGTCGATAACAGCATGTTTGAGAAGGCAAAATAACGCCAGATCAAGGAGAAGTCGATCTTAGTCATAAAGTAAGCGATAGTCAGGATAGGCGCCGCCACCAATAAACGGTTACGCATACTCTGTGGGATGTTAAAGGCGTCGATAATAGTGAGACGCAGCGATCTAAATGCAGTATCACCCGAGGTAATAGGAAATACTGCCACCGCAATAATCGCCATCACACCGCCTAATACGCCAAGATAGCTAGTCGCCACTTGGTTAACCACTAGGCCTGGACCACCTTGGTCGAGTAAGCTCTTAAGCTCAACATAACCACCTGGGAAGGCCGCAATACCCGCCGTCGCCCATACGCAAGCCACAACACCTTCAGCCACCATAGCGCCATAGTAAACGGGGCGAACGTATTTCTCGTTAGTCAGGCAGCGCGCCATGATAGGTGCTTGAGTCGAGTGGAAACCACTGATTGCACCACAGGTAATAGTCACAAACAGCAATGGCCAAATCGGTAAACCGTCTGGGTTTGGCTCGAGCAACTCATTGTTGTAATGGCTGTGGTTGAAGTAAGCGAACACATCGCCCATCTCGGGTAACTGTGGCGCGCTGATAAGCAGAGCAACCGCAATCGAGGTGGTCATAACGATCATCAACAGACCAAAAGCAGGGTAAAGCTTAGTGATGATCTTATCGATTGGCAGCATAGTGGCTAAGAAGTAATAAGCCAAAATCACTAATACCCAGAAGGTGTTATTGCCAAAAATGGTATCTTTAAAATAGTCGAGGTTACTTAACAGACCCGCAGGGCTCATGATAAACACCACGCCCACAAAGAACAGTAACATCGCAGTAAACAACAGCATCACGCCTTTAAAGTAGACGTTAAAGTAGTGGCCGGCGATTTCTGGCAGGCTCTTACCGTCTTCTTTAATGCTTAACACGCCAGAGAAATAGTCGTGTACCGCGCCGCCAATAATGTTACCTAACACAATCCAGAGTAAGGCCACTGGGCCATATAAAGCCCCTAGGATAGGACCAAAGATCGGCCCAACCCCGGCAACGTTTAAGAATTGGATCAAAAACGCTTTGGCTGGGTGAACGGGCACATAGTCCACGCCATCTTCGAATCTTGCTTGGGGAGTTTGCGCTTTAGGATCAATCCCCGCTTGGCGCTCAACAAATGGGCTATAAAACTTGTATGCCAGCACTAAGAGCGCAAGGCATAAGAAGAAAATAAACATTATTTAATTATCCATACTTTAGTAGGAGGTGATTAAATGGAGAGTTTCATTGAGTTAGCCAATGAGGTCAAGCCATCAGGTACTAGACTAAAGTCGGGTTGATAAATCTAAATTTACGATAAAACACGTATATCTAAATAGATTTCTTAAATAATGTTCTCCTAAAAATAAGCCAAAGCCGCAGAAAAGCGTTTTAAACTATTGGCTAGCGTGACTGTTTAGCATCAGGCCAGCACAAACTCAAACAAGGGCGCCGTATCATTCTCTTCTTGAATTAGCCTGTCCATCTTTACAAATCCATGGCGCAGCAACACCCGTTGGGACGCCACATTATGCTGAGCCACATGGGCAAAGAGCGGCCTTGAATTCACTAAAGGCAAAAACGCGCTTAAGGTCAGCGTTGCTACCCCACGTCCCCAAAATGCACGGTCAATCCAGTAGCCAATCATCGCCTGACCATCCATATGCCAATGGCCGATATTGCCAACGAGCAAGCCATCGACTTCTATCCCCCGTGCCAGCACCGATGCCTGCCCGAGGATATTTTGCTGCCAATGAAGGTAAAACGCCTCACGTTCCCGCGAGGGAAACTGTGCCAGTTGGGATGCTATTGGATCCTGCTGATGGGTGAAGATCAACTCCAGATCGTCTTGTCCTATGGGTCTCAATGTCACATTCGATACCCGTGTTTGCTTGTCCATCCTATATCCCTATTCGATTTAATTGAGTGTCACTAGATTTCGATATACACCGCCAGCTAAAAAAATGGGCGCATAACCCAAGCAGAGGTTAGCGCCCTAAGAGGCAAAACAACATCATTAAAACTGACAAAATCACACTTAAGGTGGAAAGGATTAACGCAAACTCAGCACATCACTCTCGAACACTAACTGAAAATCACCGCAAATACGGGCGCGCCCAGCACCATGGCAATCCCGATAAAAATCATGGTTAAACTGGCAATAACCCCCTCTTGCTGACCTAACTCACTGGCTTTTGCGGCGCCCGCACCGTGGGCCGAGGCGCCCAATGCCACGCCTTTACCTAAAGACGTACGAATGTGCATCAGCTTGAACAGCGGCTCGCACACTAACATGCCGATAATGCCAGTGATGAGCACCATCATGGCGGTCAGTTCTGGCACCCCGCCAAAGGCGCTTGTGGCCTCCATCGCAAAGGGCGTGGATACAGAACGCACCAATAAACTCTTAGATAGCTCCACCGGCAGCGGCACAAATTTCACTAACAGCCAGCTGGAGATCATGCCCAGCAACAGTCCCGCTATCACCCCAAGGGCAATGGTCAACGGATATTGGCGAATAAGTTTACGCTCCCGATAAATCGGTAAAGCAAATGCGATCGTCGCCGGCGCTAACATCGCCATTAACCAATGGGTGTATTCAAAATAAGTGGGCAGTGGAATATCGAGATTAAACACCAAGAGCGTGATCACCACAGGCGCGAGCACAATCGGCGCCAACCACCACACACGGTGGAGCCTGTATAAACGCTTAGCCGCAAAGTAACAGAATAGCGTTAATAACAAGCTGATAAGCGCCAATCCCGTCTGCGAAAACAGTAACTCAGAAATAGCCGCTGGGCTTAAGTTAAGGCTCGACATTAGGCGGCCTTAGCATGACGGCGTGCATGCTTTTTGATATTGAGTTGACGCTCAAAACGAAATACTCGGTCAACCACAAATCCCGTGCCCACCATCACGCATACACTGCCCATCACTAAGGTGAAGAGAATATTCACCCCATATTGCTCGAACAGGCCTTCGTACTTGATCACAGAGATCACTGGCGGAATAAAAAACAGCAGCAACTCACCAATCAGCCAAGCGGCACCAAGCTGCACGGCGTTTTCAGGGATTAACTTAGTCGCAAGTAAAATCAGTAAGATACCTAGACCCAGCACACTACCAGGCACAGGTGAATGCGCCCAAGTCGCAAACCAATGACAGGCGAAAGACAATAAACAAAAGAGGCCAATTTGAGTTAACAATAAAGCCCCATGACGGCATCGACGTATTGCGGCTTGTAGGAAAGACATGCGGTTTCTCGATTTACACTAAAGTTGCTATGGGATTATTTTAGGCTTGCCTATTTGATAAAAAAAATGAATATTAAGAATGTAATCCATGAATTTTAAGAATGTATTATAGGAAAGATAATGGATCTTAAAGTGCTGCGTTATTTTATCGAGATCATCGATGCTGGCGGTTTTGGCAAGGCCAGCGAAAAAGTTCACCTCACCCAACCCGCCCTTTCCAAGGCGCTGCGCCAACTAGAGGAAGAACTCGATCTCGTGCTACTCGAGCGCGGCAAACGTGGCACGCAGGTCAAACTCACCCAAGCAGGAGAAGTGGTCTATCGCCATGGCAAAGAGTTACTCGCTGGCCGACAACGCATGCTGGCCGAACTCAGTGCCCAGCGCAGTTTAACCGCAGGCGAATTAAAACTCGGTCTCGCGCCGCTTGGCAGTGCCGAGATTTTTGCTCCAATCATTGCCAAGTATCGCCAGCAATATCCGCAAATTGATATGCACCTGCTGGTGCGCGGCGGCGTCGAGCAAACCTTAGCGATTCAAAAGGGGGAAATCGAACTGGCAACCGGGATTATCAACCTCGACGATGGTTACCACGGCATTCGGGTCTTTAACGATCCCATGGTGGTGGTGCTGCCCAAGGAGAATCCCCTCACCTCGCGGCCAATGCTGTCGATCCACGACTTAGTCGATGAACCGCAAGTAATGTTTGAGACCGAGTATACCTTATATCAACTGGTGTTAACCGCTTGCCAACACGCCGGATTTACCCCTAAAAACATCACTCGAGTCAGCCAAGCCGACTTCGGGATCGCTCTGGTGGCGGCGGGCACGGGCGTGATGATACTGCCGCGCTCTATCGCGCGGCGTTACAGTGTGTCTGGGGTGGTGAATATTCCATTGGCGAGCGATGAACTGCGCTGGGAGTTATCGCTGTTCTGGCGCAAAGAACAGGTATTGTCCTTTGCGGCAAAGGCGATGATTGCGTTAGTGGAGAAACACTTAACCCAAAAGTAATACTACCAAGGCACGACTAAGCTAAAGCGCACTAAGGTATCGTTATCCCAAGGCAGAATGGGCAAGTAGTTAGGTGAGTGCACACTCTCCTTGGCATAGTGATCTAGGTTGTATTCGGTATGTTCCACATACAGTAACCACTGGCTGCCCTTCTCCCAATAATCCGTGTCGTAACTCATGCTGAAACGATATTGATTTTCAAGCCATTTATCGCCGTCATTCCAGTTTTGCGCGGCAAAATTCATCTTTAACTTAGGCGTGATATCAAAACCAAAGCTGCCCATAAAGGTGTAAGCAAACGTGCCATTGCCAAAGTCACCCCGATCGTAACCACGGGTACGAGGCACATCATCATCGATTTCTAAATAGTAATAGCCCGCACCCGCCTTTAACTGCGCCTGCGATTCTTGGCCTTGATAATTGGCGGTTAATCCAGGGAATAACTTGGCTTGCTTTTCGATAGAACTCACAGTGTTACGTTTGCCCTGCAAGTCGACCTGCCAACCGAAGAAGAAGCGAGGATCGATATGGTAGAACTCACCCGAGGCCACATAGTCCGATTTAAACCACACGGGGATATGGTCGGGGTCGAGATCGTCGGTATCGATGTCGATAAACATATCCAGCATGGCGGACAGGTAAATATCCGATGCCGTGGTATGTTCAATCATGATATTGCCGTTAAAGCCAAAGGTGTGTGAACTTTCCTGTTCCACAATAAAATCGTGTATCCCCATGGTGTAATGCCACTGGGTCGATTCTTCTGCACTGACCGAAGTTGCTAGACCCAAAAGGAGTGCCGCTGGTGCCAGAGTTAGGTATCTCACATTTCGCTCCATAAATTGCTATTTGATCCTGCATTAAGATTAGATTAACTGGGCATAATTTAATGAAGTTTTTACAATTTTTGTTAGAAATCGTTCATCGCTAACTATTTTAGCCGTAAAAATGAATAAAAAATGATATATCCCGCACAAGTGAAAGCCGAAAATTGCTATTCACGGTCATCCTAAACAATTCACTAACGCTTTAAAAACGTATCTATATCAAACACAGCCAGCGTTGTAATCACAAGTGTTTAGGCATACAACAACTGCGACCTCAAGTGCATTTTTAATCATTTTTATAGCATAATTATTGACACTTATGCTGCATATCCCTATAGTCGCCACATTGCGAGTCATTCAAAAGAGAGTCTTAAATGAAAAAATCCATGTTATTAGGCGGCCTAGCGCTGACTGCCACCTTGTTGTTAGCTGGATGTGGGAAAAGCAACGATGTTTTAGTCGTCGGAACCAATGCGGCCTTCCCGCCCTTTGAATACGTAGGCGGACAAAGTGGCGACGAAATCAAAGGCTTCGACATTGAGCTTGCCAAGCAAATCGCTAAAGATGCCGGCAAGACGCTCAAAGTCGAAAATATGAAATTTGATTCACTGATCGTTGCGCTAAACTCAGGCAAGATTGATTTTATCGCCTCGGGCATGACCATCACCCCTGAGCGGCAGGCCAGCGTTAACTTTTCGGAGCCCTACTACGAGGCGACTCAAGTAATGCTCGTGAATAAAGATAACGACACTATTCATACCCTTGATGACATTAAAGACAAACACTTTGCGGTGCAGCTCGGCTCAACCGCCGATATGATGTCTAAAAAATACACCCAAAATGTCACGGCTTTTAATACAGGCTTTGAAGCCATCATGGAACTGAAGAATGGCAAAGTCGACTTAGTGCTATTCGATAGCGAGCCTGCGGCGAACTATCTGGCGAAAAACCCCGATCTCAAGTTGATCAAGCTAGATTTCCCCCCTGAGTTTTATGGTTTTGCGGTGTCGAAGCAGCAACCAGAACTCCTCACCAGCATTAACAACACGCTGAAAAACTTGAAAGCAAGCGGCCAATATCAGGCACTCGTTTCAGCCCATATCAAGTGATCCCTATGTTAGAAGCAATCAATACTTCGTTGTTTAGCCCGATTGGCGACGACGGCATGATAGGCATACTGCTGATTTTAAATGGCTTAAAAGTCACCTTGATTGTGACCTTCTTCGCCATGTTATTAGGCGCAGTATTAGGCGTGGGCACCACACTGATGAAGATGTCATCTAAGTGGTATATCCGCTTTCCCGCTGAACTCTATGTTGGCGTTATCCGCGGCACGCCTGTGGTGGTGCAGTTAGTGATCCTTTACTTCATCGTGCTGGCAGCGCTCGATGTCGATAAAATTACCGCCGCCATTATCGCCTTTGGTTTAAATAGCGGCGCGTATATCTCTGAGATTATTCGCGCAGGGATCCAAGCCGTCGATAAGGGTCAAACCGAAGCGGCTCGCTCGCTCGGCCTGTCGCAGGCGATGACCATGAAGCTGATTATTCTGCCGCAGGCGATTAAGAATATTCTGCCCGCGTTAGGCAATGAGTTTATCGTGCTACTCAAAGAAACCGCCGTAATTGGCTTTATTGGCGGCGTAGATTTAATGCGGGCGGGCGAGATTATCCGTAGCCGTACCTTTGAAGACAGTATCCCACTCTTTACCTGTGCACTGATTTACCTGTTCCTGACCTACAGCTTCACATTTATGCTGTCGAAATTCGAAAAGAGGTTGAAGCAAAGTGATTAACATAACCAACCTACACAAAAGTTACGGCGATAATGCTGTTCTTAAGGGCATCAACGAACATATTCGCCAAGGCGAAGTGGTGAGTGTGATCGGCCCCAGCGGCAGCGGTAAAAGCACCTTTTTACGTTGCATCAACCTGTTAGAAAAACCTACCCAAGGGGATATTGAAATCGAAGGGCAATCCATTACCGCTAAGGATGCCTGTGTCGATAAATTGCGGCAAAAAGTAGGTATGGTGTTTCAAAATTTCAACCTATTCCCCCATAAAACCGTATTGCAAAACATTACCTTAGCGCCAGTGAGCCTAAAGTTAATGACCCAAGCCGAAGCCGATAACAAGGCGCTGGCGCTGCTCACTCAAGTGGGTTTGCAGGATAAAGCTAATGCCTATCCTTCGAGTCTCTCGGGTGGACAAAAACAAAGGGTTGCCATTGCCCGCGCGCTGGCGATGGAGCCAGATCTGATGTTATTCGATGAGCCCACCTCGGCACTCGATCCCGAAATGGTCGGCGATGTACTGGATGTAATGAAGGACTTAGCGCAAAAAGGCATGACCATGGTGATTGTCACCCATGAAATGGGCTTTGCACGCGATGTTTCCGACAGAGTCATCTTTATGGATGGCGGCTATGTGGTGGAGTCCAATATCCCCGAGGAATTATTTACCCGCCCCAAAGAAGCCAGAACCCAAAGCTTTTTAAGTAAGGTGCTGAGGTAATAAAGACTTATAAAACATTGAAAGTTGAACAATGGTATTTGCTCGATGACACGCAGCATGCTTTGAGACAGAAGCGATTAATCTTTTTATCTATTTATGGAGTTTATTGTCATTGTTTCCCCAGTGACTCGCCGTGAATATATCCCTATAGGCTCGACGGCGACATCCATGTCGCCAACGGTCACTGGTGCCCCAATGCCAATTTTAACTACCCATTTGCGATATATACGTAAAAAGCAAAGGGACAAAAGAGAGTTAGATTCCTGACTATTATTTCCTAATTTCGGATTAAAACTTCTATTGAGATAACGCACACCTAAACGGGGAGCAACTTGTTGCGAGTCCAGCGGCCGCAATGTTTAAGGCGCTTGTTAGGGCTGCTTTGGCGCATAAATAAAAACGTAACTATGAATACCATTGCGTACAGTTTTGTTTCTTGGCGCTGGATAGATTTTAAAATCTTGGACTTTTAGCTCTGGCGTACCGGTGCTATTAACAGCACGTTGAGCTAACGGAATTGTTGTGGCCAATCCCTTTAAATTTATAGTATCCAGAGCTTCGATAAGCTTTTCATTCTGCGCGACTTCAATAACAAAATCTCGCCCGTTGTCCGAAATATAATATTTCGCTGTACTATCACTTAACCCAGCATCAAGCAGAATTTGACATTCTAGACTCATGTTTAACTCCTTAACCTTAGCGCGAGCAAAAGGCGCGTTTTTGATGGCGCTTGTTAGCCACCATTAAAAGTTAATTTATAGCGAGGTAAGCTAAACGATATACCAAGCAACAGCCATTATGGCCACACCAAACGCAAATCCATAAATAAAAGGCTTAAAACGAAAATCTGGTGAAGATTGCTTGTTTTCCATTTTAATGCTCCTTGAGAAAAACAGTTCTTAATTCAAAACTAGGGCTAACGCCCGCATAAGGCGCCCATTACTCGCCTGCTATTCTTTGAGGCCTTGTGCCGACCCAGCAAGCGTGTAATGGGTCGGCTTTAATGCGATTGTTAAGTTTGTGGAAAGTAATCTGGAATGTCATTGATATAAAGGCGCAGGATGTCGCCTCTCTTAATGTCTTTTTGCTTGTGCCCAAGATCTTTCCTTAATGCAATTAGTAGATCTTCAACTATGGATAATACATAAGCGGGATCGTTATTGCTTTCAAGTTCTGCAAGGCCGACTTTGAAATCACCAAATGCTGAAACCATATCCTGAGACCCCCAAATAACTAAATCTCTGGTGGTGTCAGCAAAAAACTTAACCATTTCCTTTTCGCTAGGTTGCTTCTTTCCAAGCTTTTCAGCGAAAGTTATCTGAAATATAAACTCAATGATTTTTTCATAAACTGGGATTTTTTTGGATCGGATTTGATTTTCAATATCTACTTTATGCTCTTGCCTTTTGGAAAACATAACAGTAAACACTGATACAAGAACAGTTGCTGAGGCAGCAATTATCCCTGCGCTTAACTGAGGATCAATAGACTTAAAAATAGACCAAACTTCTTTGATTAAGAAGTAAGCAGCGAAGACTATTCCACAGATGACCAGTAGGCCTAAGGTGGTCTGTACGTACTTGTTCATTGTGTCGGTATGTCCCTATTTAATTTAAACTTAACGCCCGATTAAGCAGTGAGCAACGCCTAAACCAACTTAACGCATAACAACGTAACCACTCATCTCCAAGCATACTGGCAATGCCTTGCGTTGCGAATCTGTCTTGAATCGATTGTTAGGTCACGACCAAATTAGCATTGGGTCTCTCATTAATCATTGATTATCAAACGGAATTGAAGAAAAAGACAAAAAATCGAAGCCGAAGTATTCGTCATAGCTCTACCTTGAGGTCTTGCGGGCGTCACTCTTCAATCGCGCCCCGATTAAGGTGCGCACGAAAGCGCCTCAAGGGTATCATGGAAATGACTAATATTCGTCCTTTTTGCCTTCTTTCCTCTATACCCTATTTGCTCTTCCATGCTCACTCGACACCACCATACATTGCTCATGTGATCCCGTCGTGACCTAACGCCCGCCACACAGGCGAGCAACTTGTTGCGAGTCCAGCGCCGCAGGCGCGGTGTGCTGGCGTTTGTTAGGCATTTTTGCCAATTTTTGTTTTAGTTAAAGAGACAGAAAATATAAATACGGCACTAAGCAAGGAATAAAATATAACGGGATCACCCCATATGGATTGAGTTAAAAATCCATAACAATGATGGGAAACATAGGCAGCAACCCAAAATGCTGTTTCTCGCCCAAAGATAAAATCGACAATATAAAGAAGTCCACCATCTTTAGGGTGAAAAAATTCTATAGCTCCCCGGAGAATCAATAGGTATGAACCGACAATTATTGGAATAAAAATCAATTGCCTAAGACGCGTTCTAAAACTCTTCACCATATTTAACGGCCTAACATTTTATTCGTGCGCATGCGCGTTTACCTCGTTGGACCAGTAAAAACGCGCATAGTTAACTATCTGTATGTAAAGAAGTTATCAGCTTTCTATAAAATACACCATCTGGAAAAACGCGCATGCGCGTTTTCCAAACCTATTAACTAAAAGTCTGCTTCTATAGTCACCTGATTTTATAGAGTTTTATTCTTTGCAGATGGAGTTAATGCTCACTGATATTGTCTGAACTTCATACCAAAACACCTAAATTTAAATACGACTGTATACCCATACATTGTTAGTCGCTTTACGTTAGGTCCAAACATTAGGTAAATGGATGAGATTTTGTATGGCAACAAGAGTAGGAGTTTTCTATTGAGCCAACGAACCAAAACAAGGAATGGGGCAAAAACTTTTAGCCAGATGAACAGTTCAATGGTCGTTAAGATTGCCACTGTTACAACAGTGACCGTTGGCGGCATGGCCGCTCTTTCACATCCATGTGAACGCGGCATTTATACTTCCATGTATAGCAGATGTCGCCGTCGAGCCTATAGGGATACTTCTTGTGAAATAAAAGGGCGGCGTGTCACAGGGGAAACAATGACAATTCATCCTACACACCTGACGACAAACTCATCTAGATTTGGGGCAAAAGCGCGTTCGCCAGAAACCAATTCAAAATAGTAAGGGTCGCAGTTAACCTGACTAGGCAAATCTGATCCACTGTCACGTTTGAATATTGATAAGGTAACTCCAAATTAATACCGCAACAGATTACCAATGATCTTTTATCACCAACTTATGGATATAAAAGATGGGTATAAAAGACTGTGCAAACATATGTTTGTGACTTCTTTGGGGCTACACACTCTAAAACGGTTTCTAGAACATAGGCTAGAGGGCATTACATTCCTGCAGGTTTCTCGCAGGTCTCATAGTTCTGTTGAGTACAAAAGGTCACTGGCGTGTAGATAATGTCGTCGTATTTTTGTTTCGTGACAATTTTATATAAGGTCAAAATGGCCTGCCTTCCCATTTCATAGGGACTTTGACCAATGTTGATATGGGCAAGGCGGTCTTTCAACATGTCTAATTGTTCTGGAGAGGTGTCGGTAATAATAATGACAATGTCCTTGTTATCGATTTTATCTTGATAGGGAGCCATCATTTCACGATAGAGGGCAGCATCATTTTGCGCCCAACCGCCTACGGCAACGAAGGAGTCGGCCTTCACTGGCTTGCCTTTCATCACGGACTCCATTTGCTTAACCGCTTGACTAAGTTGGTCAAAATTAAACAAAGGCTCGCGCACTTCTGTCCAGCCCAAATCGTTATTGAGCAATTCACCTGGAGGGGTATTGTAAGTTTTGCCTGATAACGCAGAGCGAACGCCCATTAGTCTTAAATTCAGATTTGGAGAATCGGGTCGCCCCGATTGCATGATAAGGGTTCCCCCATTGGGTCGTAACTTTTTAAGCTCCTCCCCTAACGACTGACCTAGTGCAAAATTATCAGTGCCGATATAGGCCAAACGTAAACTCTTAGGATCTTCATCGATAGAAGCATCAAAGTCTGAGTCATAGGTAACAACGGGGATGCCGGCTTCCTTTGCCCTCTTTAGGCTATTTTCGGCAAGATATTTAGATTGCGTAACCGCGACGGCAATTCCATCCACACCTTCATCAATCAGCTGGTTTATCACTTGATCTTGCAATCTCACACTACTTGATTCGGGCCCGCGATAGATGCATTCAACCCCTTTAATGTGTGCGGCGGCGTCAACACAACCCGTTTTGCTTTGATCAAAGAAAACACTATAGAATTTAGGCACAACTGCAAATTTAAACTCCTTCCCGTAGCCACAAGACAACGGTAATAGGCTAGAAGCAATCAGCAGCATCAATAATCTCGCCATACATTCCCCTAAACAGTAAGCTCGACTTAATAAGCAAAGGAATAGATTAAACCACACAAGTGGCAACTGTATTATGGAAGACTTTTGATCTCACTCAGTATTTTTGAGTTAGCTCATCTCTCTGCCCACAACAAAACAGTACTCAACAATTTGTTAGACGAGTCATAACGCCAATAGATGATTCTTGCTATTCACTGCAATTCACCAAAGCCTATAAGCATTCATTGCGTAAAACGGCTATTAATTTCAAAAATATTTTGAAACTGATAGCCGTTTTGATCACATTGTTTTTTGCCCAAACCTGCTTAAAATGCTGAGGTTGAATTTGTATTCCTAGATGATTTGGAGCCGTTACATGAGTGATTTAAGTTTTCTCGCTAAAAAGCGTTACACCACTAAGGCCTTTGATCCAACCAAGACGATTCCTGCCGACAAGATTGCCGAAATCAAGACCTTACTGCAATTCAGCCCATCATCGACCAACTCCAGCCTTGGCACTTTGTATTGGCTGGCACGGCGGAAGGCAAAGCCTTGATCGCACAAGCGACCGAAAACTACGCCTTCAATACTCAAAAAATTCTCAACGCTTCCCATGTAGTCGTGCTGTGTACGCGCACTCAACTCGATGAAGCCCATCTACTGCAAGTGCTAGAGCAAGAAGCCAAAGATGGCCGCTTTGCCAGTGAAGAAGCCAAGCAAGGTCAACATAATGGCCGCTCTTTCTTCGCCAATATGCACAAATATGAGCTAAAAGACGCCCAGCATTGGATGGAGAAACAAGTGTATTTAGCACTGGGTACCCTGATGTTGGGCGCAAGTGTGCTCGATATCGATGCCTGTCCTATCGAAGGTTTCGATGCGACTAAACTCAATCAAGTCTTAGGCCTGCGCGAAAAAGGCCTGTGCGCCTCTGTGGTGGTCGCTTTAGGTTACCGCTCTGAAGAAGATTTCAACGCTAAGTTACCTAAGTCGCGTTTAGCGCAAGAAGTTATCTTTACCGAGATCTAAACCTCGCCCCTTGAGCGAATTTGTATATGCCCTTGTTTGTATCGCAAACAAGGGCATTTTTATCGCCAGCTCTCCAGCATCAGCCAGCTACCATAACCGCAGTTAAAACCAACCAAAGGCGGAGTGATCTTGGGGTAAATTGCTCTAGAATCCTTCTTTGCCTACACTTTTCCTCTATGGCATAGTGTATTCCAAGCTCAGTAACGACTCGCATCAATATAAGATAAAAACATTTAAAATCTTACAGATAGCGCAAAGTTACTTTTAATCACACTCGCTTGATAACAACTTAGGATGGGACAGTCAGTATGCTACTCGCTAAACCTTCACTCAGTGCAGAAGCTCAATCGGCAACGCTCTCGACCACTAAGGGCGATAACCCGTTAATCTGGCCCGTGTTATCCGTGTTACAAGCCTCTAATCAAAGTTGGAAAATCCATCATCTCGCCACCGAACTGCAAAATCGCGGGCTAATCCATCCGTTAGATGAAAACCCTGGTAATGATTTGTTTAAACGCAATTTTTTACTGATGAATGCCCTGTTTGAACTGCAAGAGATCCTGATGCCAAAGCAATGGCTGCAAGTCAAAGCCATGGAGATTCAAATTTTCCGCCTCGTCCCTTCCAACGTTAACCTATTGATAATGGAAGATACTTCCCTGCGGGAATACTATCTTGACTGGAATAACTACGACACCAGTGAAAACGTGGTGCGCGAATTATTAGAAGCCTTCTGGAGCAGTTATAAGAGCTATATTGGCTTGAATGTGAATTTGATGCATAAGGGCCATGCGTTGAGGGTATTCGAGTTGGATGAGAGCGCAACCCCAAGGGATATCCGTAAACAGTGGCGCCGTTTAGCGCTGAAATGGCATCCCGATAGACCTGAAGGCGACGCCGCGCGTTTCCGTGAGGTCTGTGAGGCTTGGCAATCCCTGCGGGATATTGCTTAAGTTTTCCCTTTTATAACTGTGATCCCCTTTGCAGTCCTGCAATTCTCACGGTGAAACTCCCGCGGGATCACAGATTTAGTCCGATATCCGCCCCCTAATTCAGCGATAATTAAGCCTTGCCATCTAACCTAAAACCATATTCACGCGGGTATAAGCCCTGCGTATTTTTCAGTTTGAAATCATCTCGCCAATTGAGTTAATTGCGCATCTCAATCGATACGATGAATTCACGCTAACCGACTTTGAGGGAACTATGATCAAACCATTAGCCTTGGCTGTCGCCTTAATCGTTGCACCATTTAGCACCTTTGCCGCGAATTATGTTGAAGGTACTCATTACACTCAAATCTCCGACAAAGCGCCGAGCAGCGAACCCAAACTGACTGAGTTTTTCTCCTTCTATTGCCATAACTGCTTCAATATGGAAACCAACTATCTGCCCGATATCAAAGCGAACCTAAACAAAGGCATTGCATTTGATACTAAGCATGTCGACTTTATGAATAGCGACATTGGCACCGAAGTGATGCGCTCGCTGGCAGTGAGCCAAGAGTTAGACAATAAAGATGCATTAACCCATGCGATGTTCGCCGCGATTCAAGGCGAAGCAGGCGCAAATGGCCACGACCACAGTGCGCCAGGCCATAAGCACGAGCCACAAATCAATAGCCGTGACGACATTAAACAAGTCTTCGCTAAGTTTGGTATCGATGCGGCCAAGTACGACAAACTGGCCGACAGCAAGAGTACAGATGAGAAGCTCGCCCTATGGCGTGCCCAGCAGAACCAATTCCGCGTTGAAAGCGTGCCTGCTTTTATCGTGAATGATAAATATGCGGTTAACTTAAGTAGCATCAGAACCTTAGATGAATTAATTGGCCTGATTAACTACCTAGCAGTCGAGAAAGATGCTCAGGCACCTAAGAGTTCTGGCGGTAGCCTAAACTGGTTATTCTTAGCCTTTGCCGCAGCGATTGCTCTTGGCCGTCAAAAGCGTTTGAGCTAACACTCGACTGACGAGTTACCAATAAAAAAACCAGCATCTCTGCTGGTTTTTATTGTGTTTTATTCGCGAACTAACTCTACGGGGCATGACTCCTACGGGAAGTTACACCTATGGGACATTAGGCCTACGGAAAGTTACGCTCAGCAACGCCATTAGCTGTAACTGTCACCCCAGTTTCTGCGGCATGGATAAAGAAAGGCGCTGCCACATCATCGGGATTGTTACTCACATCCGGATCATCATTTTGCGCTAAGCAGGTATAACCTAAGCTGTAATCACCCGCGACCACAAAACCAAATTCATAATCGTGGCCGACGACTTGGCCGTTTGTATCTGTGACATCATTCACCCGAGCGGCGGCGATAGGCGCGATTTCAGTCGCCGTGTCGGCTTCGGTTCTAAAATCCTTCATCTGCTCAAGCGTGGTATTGGCGGGATACAAATAAACCGCTGGCGAGAACTCAGAACCACCTGCGGCGACTTCACAGCCTTCCATCACCGTCGCGCCCACTGTGCCTTTAATCGCCCCCACTTCGGACTGATTAAATAATTGCACTGAAGTCGGTTTCAGCGTCCAGTAATCTTTGTTGCCATGGGGATCTTGCAGACCTTTGCTTAAATCAAACTCGGCGACAAAGCTGTTTACACCAGCCGCAATGGTGAATTTTTTATTAAAAAACAATCGGCCAGTGTCACTCTCATCAGCGCCCACACCACCGCATGAGCCATTGCTGTTGGTCGTTAGCCCATAGAGAGTGTCATCGAAGGTTTGTACGTGTGAGCTTTCGCTATTGGCCACTGTGCTGTTTTTCATATACAGGCACATTTGGTACTCACCGACTGGGATAGATTGACCACTCACCAGCGTTTC
The DNA here is from genome assembly GCF_029835735.1 of Shewanella sp. GD04112. NCBI lineage: Bacteria > Pseudomonadati > Pseudomonadota > Gammaproteobacteria > Alteromonadales > Shewanellaceae > Shewanella > Shewanella sp. GD04112. Next base: position 1,011,841 of record NZ_JAOEAL010000001.1, on the reverse strand, counting down.
TACCGCACTGCCTTGAAACTCTAATAAATCGACAAATTTGAGCTCGCCATTTGGAGTGACATTAAATGAGTAGCTACCCGTGTCGTTCTTCAGCACGACCTGCCTAAATGCGATAGTGACCGATTTTGCATCGGCGGGGTTGTCTGAAACCCCTAGGCTAAAGGTCGCCATTTGAGTGGCGGGCTCATTCGAATCAGAGCCGCCGCAACCAAACAGTAAACCCGTCAACGCTATCGCTAGAGCACTTTTTTGAATATTCATAGGATACCTTCATTTGTTCCAAAAAATTCTCAGCATCGCCTACCTCAATCTTTGAGCACAATTCAGTAAAGCCAAAGCATGAGAACATCGGCTCAAACGGCTGAGTAGGCATGTAGAGATAAGTCTAGGGCTGAGTGTGCAGCTTGTCGATGAACGTACGCTGAACGGTGAAAACCCGCTCAACCGAGAATGAGGTAAACCTATAGTGAGAGAAGGCGCAAAAGCGGGCCAAACTCTTGAGCTAACCTGACAGAGTAAAATGCTATTGGCGAATAAATTCAATAATATGTGTTGCTGCAAGCACCAAGTGAACGACTAAAAACCCAATAAAAAAATCGGCACAGATTTGATGATAACCACGCCAAGTCATCGCGAGCGGAGTGCCTTGATAAATAAACCATATCGCGCCCGTCACGCCAGTGGCCACCAGCAGCAACATGCCAATGCCTTCAACCGTACTGAACAAGCCCTTACCACCCGCGACCGGTAGTTTGCCCTTAAACAGTCCTTTAATGTCCTGCGCTAGTTGCCCCCAGTCTCCCACCAACCAGGCAAAATACTGATGCCATTTCCCTTGAAGAGTATTGCGCAGTAAAAATAAGATCCCGAGTACGGCACAGATTAATCCAAGATAAACATGCAGATAATCCCAAACGCTAGCATTAGCGCGCAGGCTTCTGCCGATAAAGATCCACGGGCTAGTACAGACGAGTAAAGTAGAAGACAGCACAATCCAAACGTGCAAACGAGCCAACAAAAAACCGAGTGCCTGCGTTAATTTTTCTGACATAGTTGGGTTACCTTTGCGGCAGACTTATCCCATTCGCCCATTTAGGCTTGATGGATCTGTTGGCCAAAATCATTCACTTTTTGCCAGTCAGTGTATTCAACATTAGTGACAGGATCCGTAGGCCCCTTAGTTAACCACATGATAAAGCGGATGATATTTCTATCTAACGCGTTATAGCCTTGGTAATTTAAGTTACCGCCAAATACCTGTAACAGCTTAGGGCGCCATGTCGTTTTACTTAAAAACGCCTGCATATAGGGATTGGTTTCTGGGGTGTTTTTCTCTGGCTTACGCGCGACTAAACTGACGGAGAAAAAGCCACTCACCTTTTGCGTGAGGATCTGTTGATGCTTCTGAATAAACTCATACAGCGCGGGGTTATGTTTCCCGTGACGAATGCTGGCGCCAATAATGATCTTATCGAAGGATTCCATCGCAGGGACGGCCTTAATATCCGCAATCACCACTGAGTTGCCTAACTCTTTGAGTTGCTGCGCCAATTGATTGGTGATTTTACGAGTTTGACCATGAACACTAGAGAAGATGATCAGAATTTTTTTCACTTAAGCCTCGATTATCTCAACAAAAATAAGAAAAAGCGGCCAGAAAAAGACAAAGACGGCGGCTTTATGTTGACCTAAACAAACGAATACATTCAGCCTCGATGACCCAATCAACCACTGCGCTTATTAAGCACCAGAGGGGCGCTTTTATGGTTCACCAGTCAAATATGAAGCCGTTTAGGTTTATCACGCAAAAAGCAAACTGCCTATTACGATATTGCATACTAGGTGATTTAGTCATCAATTTACATGAAATAGATCACGGGCTTAGCGCCAAATATGCCCTAGATATACGGTAATTCTAGCTTGCTCACAAAAACAAATATCCACTACCTTGGGATCAAAATGTTACAAAATCAGGAATGAGTACTATAGCTCTCGGGTGGCTAATAACAGGTAAAAGCATTAGCATTTGTTCACTTATCGCCTGAGTACCCCATCCATGAACGCAACTCAAACCCCAAATCCAAAGGCATTACTGCTGTGGATGACCTTTGTTATGTCGCTGGTCTTCGCCGTCTGGCAAGCCCTGCTTAATAACTTCGTGATTGAAAAAGCGCAATTTACCGGCGCCGAAATCGGTATGCTGCAAAGCCTGCGGGAAATTCCCGGCTTCTTAGCCTTTACCGCTATTTTTGTATTGCTGTTAGTGCGCGAACAAGCCTTTGCTCTGATCTCATTAGCCTTGCTCTGTATTGGTGTGGCGATTACTGGCTTTTTTCCGCAGGTGTTGGGGTTATATCTGACCACAATTCTGATGTCAGTTGGGTTCCATTATTTTGAAACCATTAACCAATCCCTCACTCTGCAATGGGTCGATAAACAAGACACTGCGGCGTTTATGGGTAAAGCCCTCGCATGGCGCTCCGCGGCGGCCTTAGTCGGTTATGGCAGTATTTGGCTAGTCATGACTTGGCTGAAGCTAGACTACTGGCATATGTACTTGATTATTGGTGTATTAGGTTTACTGATGGTCATCAGCATGAGCCTGTATTACCCCCAGTTCGACACCCATGAAGTGCAACATAAAAAAGTCATCCTACGTAAACGCTACTGGTTGTATTACTTGCTAACCTTCTTCTCCGGCGCCCGTCGGCAGATTTTTATGGTGTTTGCAGGCTTTATGATGGTCGAGAAATTCGGCTACAGCGTTAGCGAAATCACCGCCCTGTTCCTTATCAATTATGTGGTTAACCTGCTTTTTGCCCCAGCAATTGGCCGCTTTATCGGCCGTATTGGTGAACGTAATGCCCTCACATTGGAATACATTGGGCTGTTTTTTGTGTTTGTCAGCTATGCCCTTGTCGAACAACCCCATATGGCCGCCGCGCTCTATGTGATTGACCATTTACTGTTTGCGATGGCGATAGCCATGAAAACCTATTTCCAAAAGATTGCCGACAGCAAAGATATTGCCGCCACTATGTCGGTCAGCTTTACCATTAACCATATCGCCGCAGTCGTTATCCCCGTACTCTTAGGCCTACTCTGGCTAAGCGATCCTGCCCTCGTCTTCTATATAGGTGCAGGCTTTGCGGTGTGCTCATTAGTATTGGCTCTCAATGTGCCGCGCCACCCATCCCCCGGAAATGAAACCTACTGGGCATGGCCAGCTAAAAGCATTGATAAACCGAGTCTCGACAGTTAAAACGGTAGGCTGCGCAATAAAAGCAATCCAGCGCAGAGACTTAAGGATTGCAATCGACTAAGCTGGTCACGCGGGATAAGCTAGTATCCCGCGTATCAACAGCGATTAAGCCACAGGATAAAGGCATGAAGGATTCAGATATTTTAATGCTTGCGGATGAAGCAGCTCCCGCAGCCGAGGTCTCGGCCCGTAAAAAAGCCCTGCTCCTTGGGCGCCAACTCGGGCTCGCCAGCGAGCAGGAATATCGCCCCGCCAATGCCTCTATTGCCGAACGTGCACAGCATAGGGAGCGCAAACTCGCCAGCCAATATCAGGCCAATGTCGAAACCATTTTCGCCCTCGCCTTGAGCTACACACCATCGGATGTTACGGGGGTCGATCTCGACCCCGACTGGAGTCATCAATTCTTCCTGATGGCGGAGCAAATCCACAACCGTAAAATGCAGGATCTGTGGGCCCGTATTCTCTCGAGTGAAATCGTCAACCCGGGTAACTTTAGCCTGCGCACCCTAGCACTACTCAAACAACTTACCCACAGAGAAGCGCAAATCCTCGAAAAGGCCCTCGGCATGGCGGCCAAGGTCAATAATGAGCAGCGCTTAAAACTGATCAGCGGCTATCGACTCACTGGTGGACTCGGGCAGTATTTTCGCAAAAATAGCACTGTCACTCTTGGCTTATCCCAATTCGGTCTGCCCTACTCCAGCATTCTCACCTTGGTCGATGCTGGGATACTCCACAGCAGTGAGTTTGAAACCGGGTTACTCAACAGCAAAACTCCCATCCAACTGAGCATGCCCGGCATCCAAATGAAGCTCACCCCCAAGAGCGGAAACCTGCTGTTTAGCTACTATCGATTGACGCCGATTGGCGATGAACTGGCGCAGCTCGTATTGCCCAAACAGGATCAAGAATACCTTAAGGCGTTACAGGCGCTGTTTTCTAAGGATTTCAAAATCGAGTAATGGCTTAAAAAGACTTATATATCTGACCACAAAAATATTTTCTTGAATAAAGCCTAGCTGTCGCAAATACTTTGAGTATAAAAATTGCTCACTTCTAGGCTGAGTTAATAAGGATGCTTAGGCATCTCAAGGAAAGAGAATATGGTTAGTCAATCGCAAGAAATTGTTTTTTTAGATGAGCCCATAGCAAGCACAGCGGTAAAGGCTGCTAAAGCAGTCAAAATTCTCACAGTTGATGATGATATTAACTTCCAACGCTCTACCGCATTTGCCCTGTCTACCCTGACCATTCTTGGCTCAAAAATAGAATTAACCCAAGCATTTAGCTACGCAGAAGCCTGCCAAATCGTCGCCAATGAAGACGATTTTGCCATTGCCTTAGTCGACGTGGTGATGGAGACCGAAGACGCAGGGCTGAGATTAGTTCGCGGCATTCGAGAAGTCCTCGGCAACGAAAAAATTTGCATTATTCTGCTCACCGGACAACCCGGCATGGCACCGGTTTTTAACGTGATGCGCGACTATGATATCAACGATTATTGGACTAAGTCGGAACTCTCCGCCGACCGCCTACAAACCATACTGACCACCAACCTGCGCTCCTATCAACAGATCAGTAATATCGCCAACGCAAAACGCGGACTGCAATTAATCGCCGAGTCTAGCGGCGCCCTCTATACCTCGCGCAATATCAAAGAACTCTCGAGCAAGATGCTACAGCAACTGGCCATACTGCTGAATTTGCCTTCGGGCGGAATTGTCTGTGTCAAAGCCATTAATGACCTCAGCGAGTTTGGTCATATACATCAGATCATTGGCGCCTCGGGGGAATTTGAGTCTTACTACGGCAAAGCCTTGCAACAGCTCGAGCAGCAACATATTCGCATCCAACTCGAATTATCGCTCAGCAGTAAACAATCACGCATCGAGCCACAATACACTTGTCTGTTTTTCCCCGGCGAGCTGGCTGGCAATGACTATGCGGTTTACCTCGCCACTGGGCGACTCTTAGATGCGACCGAAACCGAGCTAATTCGCGTCTTTAGCATGAACATCTGCGGCGGCTTGCACAGCGTCTCCTTGATGAGTCAGTTGGATAAAATCGCCTTCGAAGATCCTTTACTCAAGATCCCAAATCGCAATGTACTCATTCGCACACTCGATGGCATTTTAAAGGAAGATGTTCGCGATAAATTTAATCTATTACTCATTGATATTGATAAGTTTTCAGACTTTAACCATGTGTTTGGCTCTGAGCATGGCAATAATATGCTCAAACATGTTGCCAATAGCCTGAGGGAGCAGTTCGATGCGAGTGTGCTCGTCAGCCGCTTAAAGGATGATAAGTTTGCCATTTTAGGCCCTAAGCATTTAGTCACCGCCGCTCTGATTGAGCAGCTGTTTGTCGCCCCCTATCAACAGGGTACCTCCTGCATTACCGTCAATATCAGCACTGTGACTCTCCCCCTTGAGCTCGCCGAAGGGGATGCGGTCGCCGCCATCACTCAGCTGAATATGGCGCTCAAAAAGGCCAAGAGTCTGGGCATTCGTCAGCATGTGACCTATCAACCCAACAACGATGATGTGACGTCACATTTTGAATTACTACAGGCACTGCAGTTAGGCATTACCCAAGGGGATATTCATATTGCTCTGCAGCCACAGGTGTCGTTACAAACGGGAGAAGTCGTTGGGGTCGAAGCGCTGGCGCGCTGGACTTTACCCAATGGTGATAAGGTGCCGCCCCTACGTTTTATCCCCATCGCCGAAGCGACGGGGCTGATCACTCAGTTGGGGGAACAACTGTTTGTGCAATCATGCCAAGCCATGCATGCTCTCGCCGAGGCGGGTTATCAAAACTTACGTATTGGCGTTAACCTCTCCGCAATGCAATTTGAGCAGGAAAAAATCGTCAATCAATTGCATAGCCATATAGAAGCGGCGCAGATTGCCAGCAAACATATCGAAATTGAAGTCACAGAATCTATTGCCATGCAGAATTTTGAGGTGATCAATAAACAACTCAAAGCACTGCGCAATATGAATATCAAGGTCGCGATCGATGACTTTGGCACTGGGTTTTCTTCCCTTGCCTACCTTAGCAAGCTGACCTTTGACAGGATTAAGATTGATAAATCCTTTATCGATAATATCACCACCGACGATGGCGCCGCGGCGATTGTCGACAGCATTATCCTGCTGGGTGAACGCTTCAAGATGAATGTGATTGCCGAAGGCGTTGAAACCCGCGAGCAAGCCCGCTGGCTTAAAGACCGCGGCTGCCATGATGCCCAAGGCTATTTTTACGCTAAACCTATGCCGCTCCAAGAGTTATTAGTGTGGCTCGCCAATTATCAAAAAAGCATTCTGTGATGATATTGAAACGCGTTATGACCTCCCAACAGTTATTTTGGCGATATTGGCTTAAGCTGATGTTACCTTGGCTGTTATTGGTGCCGCTGCTCAGCTTGGTACTCTACCAAAAGCGCCACGAAGATGCGATGACCCCCTTATATCGACAGGCCGATGCCGTGCTTGCCGATGCCAATCAAACCATAGCTTACTATCTCGGTAGCCTGAAACGAGACGCGCTATTTCTCGCTAAATATCAACTTCTTCTCGATACCGCGTCGGGCAAAAATGCCGATCTGACAGCTGTTGAGAACTTCTTTAAAGCCTTTAGCGACGCCTCGTTACAGTACGATCAAGTGCGCTGGCTCGATAACGACGCCATGGAAAAGGTGCGCATTAATCTTATCAACCATGAAGCACAAATTGTCCCGCAAGCAGAATTGCAATCTAAACAAGGACGCTACTACATAGCGCCGAGTTTAGCGCTCGAACCCGATACGTTTTACTTTTCCCCTTTAGATTTAAATGTCGAAAATAAAGTCATTGAGACCCCTATCAAACCTATGCTGCGCATCACCACCCCAGTGTTTTTAGCCTCTGGGGAGAGAAAAGGGTTTATTGCGCTGAATTTTCTCGCGCAAACCATGCTGGATGCCATCGCCAATACGGCTAAAGAGGGCGTCGAGCTGTCGATGTTAAACTCAGACGGCTACTGGCTTTTAGCACCACAGCCACAAATGGCATGGGGATTTATGTATGGACGGGAAGAGGTAAACTTTAGCAAATTCAATCCCTCCGCTTGGCAAGAAATCCGCAAAAATACCGAGGTAGCCTTTACCACCCCAGATGGACTCTGGGACTACGAAAATGTGCATGACATAGGTAATGCGGCCCTTCCTGAATGGCGGCTCGTGACTCATATTTCCCACAGCGTATTGGCGAGTATCACCAAACAATGCATTGTCGAAGCATTGAGTATTGGTCTGTTGCTATTGTTATTGGGCAGCGCCGTTTGCTGGCGTACGGCAAAATCAATGTGCGAGCGGGATAAGCTCCATGATGACTTAACCGAGCAGCAGCGACGGCTAGCAAATAGTAATAAAGCGCTGGCGCAGTCACTGCAACACCTGCACGATACTCAGCAGCAACTGATTGAAACCGGTAAATTATCTTCTCTTGGGATGATGGTGGCGGGTGTCGCCCATGAGCTCAATACCCCTGTGGGCGCCTCTTTAATGACCCTATCGAGCATGAAGAATGAGTGCAGCAAATTGCAATCTGCCTTCGAAACGGGCCTTAAACGCTCCGATGTCGATACGTATTTTGAGCACTTTTATGAAGGCGCCGAGATAGTCCAAGCAAACCTAGAACGCGCAGCCGCCTTAGTGAAAAGCTTCAAACGGTTAGCGGTCGACCGCACCGGTGAAGAACGTCGTGCCTTTAAACTCACTAGCCTAGTGCAAGATATGCTGCACACCTCATGGTTAAGAATGAAGAAGCAATTTCATGAACTGAATATCGACATCTCACCCGAGATAGAACTCAATAGTTATCCAGGCGCCCTTGGGCAAGTACTCGAGAATTTAGTCTCAAATGCGCTCACCCATGCGTTCGAAGATGTCGGTAATGGGCAAATCAACATTACGGCCTACAGCCTCGAAGATGCCTTTGTCGCCATTACCGTCACAGACAATGGCGGCGGCATGGACGATGCAACCTTAAAGCAGATCTTCGATCCCTTCTTTACCACTCGAAGAGGTAAAGGCGGCACAGGTTTAGGATTACATTTAGCACATCAACTGGTGACCCAGTTACTAGGCGGGTATATCAAAGTGACGAGTGAACTGGGCAAAGGCACTTGTTTTACATTAACCATTCCAACAAATGCCCCTGAGTCCCATAAAATCAGCTTAGGCTAATGCTTTCGCCTTATCGGGATTGATGACCCCAATCGCGGTTAAATAATCGATTAAAGCACGCACTTGCGAGGCTAAATCCCCTTTACTGGTATCAATCGTTAACTCCGCCGAGAGCGGCGCCTCGTAGGGTGATGAAATACCGGTAAAGTTGCTGATCTCACCGCGGCGAGCCTTAACATACAAGCCCTTAGGATCGCGCTGCTCACATATGCTAAGCGGCGTCGACACATGCACTTCGATAAATTGACCTTCTGGAAAACGTGCACGTATGCTATCGCGCTCCCCGCGAGTCGGCGAGATAAAGGCCGATAGTACGACTAAGCCCGCATCCACCATAAGTTTTGCCACTTCGCCAACGCGGCGTAAGTTTTCATCCCTATCGGCGACGCTAAAACCCAGATCCTTACATAAACCATGGCGCACATTATCGCCATCGAGCAAATAAGTGTGAAAGCCCGCCTCAAACAGTGCGCGCTCAAGCGCCCCTGCTAAAGTCGACTTACCCGCACCAGACAACCCAGTAAACCAGAGTAACACTGGATTTTGGCCCTTAAGCTTAGCTCTGGCCGCTTGGTCGACACTATGTTGGTGCCACACAATATTGCTCATAAACACTCCTCAAACCTTAGACCGCAAAAAGCCCAAGGCAAAAAATCATTAAAACGGAAAGATAACTGGCACCATAAAAATCACTATCAGGGAATAAAGCACAGATAGCGGTAGCCCTAAGCGCAAAAAGTCACTGAAACGATAGTTGCCCGCGTTAAACACCATTAAGTTGGTTTGATAACCGTAGGGCGAAATAAAACTGGCACTGGCCCCAAACACTACCGCCATAATAAATGGTCTTGGATCGACGCCATAATTCAGCGCCACCGCATAGGCAATCGGAAAGGCCAAGGCAGCCGCGGCATTATTGGTAACGAGTTCAGTTAACAACAAGGTGACTAAATAGACACCCACAAAGGCGCCAAACACCCCATAACCATTGATGGTACCGAGCAAGCCTTGCGCTAACCCATCGGCAAGACCAGTGCTCATCATCAGATTCGCCAACCCTAAGGCACTGCCGACTATCACTACTAATTCCAGTGGGAAGCGACGCTTAAGCTCCGACAAGGTCACAGCGCCAATGGCAAAGTAGCTCAGCAGTAATAGCACTAAGCCCTTGGCCAGCGGTAATACGCCGGTCAGACTAAGCACAATGGTGAGCACAAAACTGCTTAATACAAAACGGCTGCGGCGGCTGTCTAAGCGCACATTCAAATCGAGTCCGCTGACGGCGGCAAATTCAGTACTCAGCTTAGCATTGGTGCTAAAACCATCCCCCGGTGTCAGCAGCAACACATCGCCTGGTTGTAATACGATATCGCCCAAACCACCTTTTAGCGGATGATGACCACGGCGAATCGCCATTACCGCCGCATCAAACTGTTCGCGAAAGCGAGACTCCTTTAAGGTGCTGCCCACTAGACTCGATGAGGGTGCTAACACGGCTTCGACTAGGTTTTGCCCTTTTGCTTGATGTTTACCAAACCAATCCAGACCATCGAATTGATGCAACAGCTCCACCGACTCCACCGCGCCACTGAAACGCAGCACATCGTCCGCCTGTAACACTAACTGTGGCGGAACCGGACAAATACAGATGCCGCTGCGCTCAAGCTCGACTAAATAGAGCTTTTTCAGGGCTCTTAATTTGTTGTCCACCACGCTACGACCGACTAAAGACGAGCCTTTGGCCACATGGGCTTCCAGCAGATAGGGCAGTGTCTCTTCGGTCGAATCCTCTCGCCTGTCGGGTAAGGTATTGGCCAATACAATCAGCAGCACTATGCCTAACAGCACAATCAGCGTGGCCACTGGCGTGAACTCAAAGAACCCCAGCGCAGGCAAGCCCGCATTTTCGACAAAAGAGTTGACGATAAGGTTAGTGGAAGTACCAATTAAGGTCAGCGTACCGCCCAGAATCGCCGCATAGTTAAGTGGCAACAACAACTTAGCTGGAGCATGAGCCTGATTGCGGCGCACCACTCCAATCAAAGATGCAACGACGGCGGTGTTATTGGTAAAAGAGGACAGCAGCGCCGTCGAAAACCCCAATTTTGCCATAGTCACCGCAAGCGAATTATTGCCAATCACTTGGCTTAACTTGCCCAGCAACGAGGTTTTTTCCAGCGCCGTCGCCGCCAGCACCAATAACACCAATGTGACTAAACCTGTGTTGGTAAAGCTAGTGAGCGCCGTGTCGAGTGATACCATTCCTAGGAGGTAACAGAGTAAAAAAGCAAATAAAAACAACACAGCAGGATTAATGCGGCCGGCGATTAAGCCAGCCACTAATCCAAACAACACTATAGCTAATAGCCACAAGTCACTCACGTATTAGGCTCCAAGCTTTGAAATATCAATCGCTTGCCAATGCGGGAAGTGCTTACGCACCAGCGCATTAAACTCGATTTCAAAGGCGCTAAATTGTGAGGACGCTTGCTTGTTCACATGCTGTCCCGATACCACCATCACAGCCGCCACAGTAGCATTGGATAAACGGTCAATCAGGATCATGCCGCCAGTATCACGCACCAGAGAATAGGCATCGAAGACGATATCTTCGGTCAGTTCTAAGGTCACGCGGGCGATGGCATTGAGCCCTAAAGTGTCGGCGCTGCTGCGCGCAAGTGTGTTCACATCAACCACATAGTCGATGGCCGTCACAGAGGCTTGGGTCTTCTTACCCGCAACTTTAATGTCGTATAACTGGCCGAGTTGTAATGGTTTTTCATCCATCCACACTAGGTCAGCCACGATTTGATTGGCAACCTGTGGCGCACTCTCTGGCAGTGCCAGTAAGTCACCACGGGAAATATCGATTTCATCTTCTAAGGTGATAGTAACGGCTTGCCCAGCAGTCGCTTCGGCGAGATCGCCATCGAAGGTCACAATGCGTTCAACCTTGCTACGCTTACCCGAAGGCAGCGCAACCACCTCGTCACCCACCTTGATGACACCAGAGGCTAAAGTACCGGCAAAACCACGAAAATCGAGATTTGGACGCGACACATATTGCACTGGGAAACGTACAGGCAAGGCGCTGAGTTCACGTTGAGTATCAATGGTTTCGAGCAGTTCCAGCAGTGTGCCGCCCTGATACCAAGGCGTATGCAGACTCGGCTCAACCACGTTATCGCCATTGAGTGCAGATAAGGGTACAAAGTGGATATCTAAGTCGCCAAAATCTTTTACGAACTCACTGAAATCATTACGGATACGATTGAACACTTGCTCATCGAACCCGAGTAAATCCATCTTATTAACCGCGACCACAAAGTGACGAATACCCAGCAAAGAGGCAATAAAGGCATGACGCTTGGTTTGAGTCTGCACGCCATAACGCGCATCCACTAAGATCACTGCTAAATCACAGGTTGAGGCGCCAGTCGCCATATTACGGGTGTACTGCTCATGACCTGGGGTGTCGGCGATAATAAACTTACGCTTGTCGCTTGAAAAATAACGATAAGCCACATCGATAGTAATGCCCTGCTCGCGCTCGGCTTGCAGACCATCCACCAACAAAGCCAAGTCTATGGCTTCACCCGTTGTGCCCATCTTAGCGCTATCATTTTTTAAGCTGGCGAGTTGGTCTTCATAAATCTGCGCGCTGTCATGCAGTAAACGGCCAATCAGAGTGCTCTTGCCATCGTCTACGCTGCCGCAGGTTAAAAAGCGCAACAAACCTTTATGTTGTTGCTGGGCTAGATATTCTTTTACCCCGTGCTGGCTGATTTCTGCCGCCATACGATTGGTTTTATTGACCGCTTTATCCATCTTTATCTCACTCTTATCTTGCTCAACTGTTCGTGAAGTCACTGGTACTTGATTGCTCTAAAAGCCTTCATCGGGACATTCACGAAATCGGTTTAATCTGTCTCTCAACCTGTGCACGAAATGCCTTGGTTTAGAAATAACCTTGGCGTTTCTTCTGCTCCATCGATGCACTCTGATCCGAGTCAATCAATCGCCCTTGGCGTTCGCTCGAGCGAGTTAACAGCATTTCTTCGATGATTTTTTCGAGATTATCCGCCTGCGAATGCATCGCCGCCGTCAATGGATAACAACCTAAGGTTCTAAAACGCACCACCTCATGCTTGATGGTTTCGCCTTCCTCGAGCTTCATACGCTCATCGTCGGCCATAATCAGCTGACCACCACGCTCAACCACAGGGCGCTCAGCTGCAAAATACAGTGGCACTAACTCAATGTTTTCTTGATAGATATATTGCCAAATATCGAGTTCGGTCCAGTTAGATAACGGGAAGACACGAATACTTTCGCCCTTATTTACCGCGCCGTTATAGGTGCGCCACAGCTCGGGACGCTGATTCTTGGGATCCCATCTGTGGTGACGATCGCGGAACGAATACACCCGCTCCTTCGCGCGGGACTTTTCCTCATCGCGGCGCGCACCACCGAATGCGGCATCGAAACCATATTGGTTTAAGGCTTGTTTTAAGCCTTGGGTTTTCATGATGTCAGTGTGCTTGGCACTGCCATGGTCGAAGGGGTTAATCCCTTGGGCAACGCCTTCTGGGTTGGTGTGGGTTAATAATTCAAAGCCAAACTTTTTCGCCTGCGCATCACGAAAGGCGATCATCTCTTTGAATTTCCAGCCCGTATCCACGTGCAACAAGGGGAATGGGATCTTGCCGGGATAAAAAGCTTTACGCGCAAGGTGTAACATCACCGAAGAATCTTTTCCGATGGAATACAACATTACTGGATTGTCGAATTCGGCAGCGACTTCACGAATGATCTGAATGCTTTCGGCTTCCAGTTGTTGTAAGTGGCTTAATTCACGCCCGGCCATACTCTTCTCCGTTTACCTAAAATGGGCTGCAAAAGGCAGCTGAATTTAACTTAACTATTTCTAAAAAATCTGATTTAACTAAATTTTTGCCACAATCTTGGCGGCATCCGCGGTATCGAGTGCTGACTCGCCCTCACCCTTAGGCTGGAACCAATTTAAGCTGTCAGCTAACGCAACCACTTCGCCAATAATCATCAGGGCGGGCATTTGCAATTGCGGATCGGCCGCGAGCTGTTCGAGCGAATCTAATTGGCCAATAAAACGCTGCTGCGACTGAGTGGTCGCCTTCGACACTATCGCCACTGGTGTTTGTGGGCTACGGCCAGCATCGATTAATCCTCGACGAATAATACCCGCATTTAAAATCCCCATATACACAACCAAGGTATTGTTTGGATTAGCATAACCCTGCCAGTCCATTGGACGGCTTTCGAGCTGACAATGGCCAGTGATAAAGGTCACCCCCTGGGCATAATCCCTGTGGGTTAATGGAATGCCCGCATAGGCCGAAGTACCACTGGCGGCGGTAATGCCGGGAACCACTTCAAATTCGACGCCCGCTTCAACTAAGGTTTGTAACTCTTCACCACCGCGGCCAAAAATAAAGGGATCGCCGCCCTTGAGGCGTACCACGTTTTTACGGGTATAAGCTTTCGTCACCAGTAACTGATTAATTTCATCCTGCGCAGCACTATGTTTACCAGCACGTTTGCCAACGGCAATCTTCTCTGCATCTTTGGGGAGCAAATCGAGGATATCTTGGCTGACGAGCGCATCGTATAGCACAGCGTCGGCTGACTTGAGAATACGCCAAGCCTTGAGGGTTAATAGCTCCACGTCTCCGGGGCCCGCGCCAACTAGCCAGACTTTGCCCTTCGCCCCTTGGCCCGGTAAAGATAAAATTTCCATCACATTCCCCGATATGAGATCAATGTGTTGCAATATAGCCCTAGTTATATTCCTTAATAAATATAAAATCATTAATTGTTATACCAAAAAGAAATAACAGCAGGACTTCGAATCAAGCCAATTCACTATACTTGAGGGAGGCAAAAGTGCCACAGGCCTAAAAATAATTTAAACAATTGAAGTACAAAGATAAATAATGCTTTCATGGCTAATTTATCGGCAATCAAAACTTGCATAAAGTCACATAACCGCACTATGTTATTGCTAAAAATTCTAGTTAGTTGCTTCTTTAGATCACGAAAATGGATTCAATATCGCCATAACCAAGTAGGGCAAATGGCAGGGTTTCTCACAATAGATCCACAAACTAATGTTAAGCTGGGCAAACAACGAGAAAGCGTAAGGCAAACAGACACATCAAGGAGGGCCGATGTCCCTATTTTATAAAGGTATCGCATTAATTGGGCTGTTAACTTGTACTGGACTACAAGCGGAAGAATCTCTCATTAAAGGACGGGTACAGGACGAGCTAGCAACCTCAGAACGTCCCTTTGTGATCACACCGCATAAAGTGAATTACATTTTACCCGCCACCTACAACCCCGATCCCAATATGGCCCCCTTTGCTCAAGATGCAGCGGAGAATAACTACACACTCGACGAGATGGAAGCTAAGTTCCAGATAAGCTTTAAGTTTCCTATTTGGTACAATGTTTTTGGCGATAATGGTCACTTATTCTTTGCCTACACTAACCAATCCTACTGGCAGGTTTATAACAAGGATATTTCTTCCCCGTTCCGTGAGACTAACCACGAACCCGAAATCTTTATGCTGTTTAACAATGACTGGAAAATTGGCAGCGTGACCAACTCCTTCTGGGGCTTTGGTGCGGTACATCAATCTAATGGCAGGTCAGGGTTACTATCCCGAAGTTGGAATCGTATTTATGGCACTATGATTTTTGATGCAGGCCCATTGGCCTTCTCAACCAAGGTGTGGTGGCGTATTCCTGAAGACGAAAAAACCGATATCCATCAACCCCGTGGCGACGATAACCCTGACATCGATGAATACATAGGTAAAGCCGAGTTTGTGGGAGTGTATGGCATCGATGACCATAGGTTCACCCTCACCCTAAAAACCAACTTTAAAGATATTGATCGAGGCTCGGCAGAATTTACGTGGAGCTACCCAATCATCGGCAATTTACGCCTTTATACTCAATACTTTAATGGATATGGTGAGAGCCTTATCGACTATAACCATCATAATCAACGTATTGGTATTGGCGTTTCCCTAAACGATATTCTCTAGTCTCTTAACCGTGACAAGGCACAAAAAATAGCCATAATTCTATGCTGACTGATGAGAACTGCTGTTAAATTGCTCAAATGGACAGGAGCAAAAGGTGCGCTCTGGTGATTTATATTGCCAAAATAGACATTTACATCGATAGTCGCACACCTTTTTAGCAGTAAAAGTAAGTTGTCATGGAGGAATATGAATTTTAGCTATCGCACTGTCGTTAGTTTGCTGGGCGTGATTATTTGCGCGAGCCTTATCAGGCTCGCGTTTTTCGCTATTCCTGAAAAAGCACAACCCACGCTAACGACCAAAGATATTCGCCAAGATCTCTATATTCTGTTCGACCAAATTGAGCAACACTCGGCATTTTACGCACTGGACCCACAGACCAATGAGCAGCAGCTCAAACGACTGGCAGGGTTAATCACAGCACAATATCAAGATGTTGTACCTAAAGAGCGCTTCGCCGCCGAGCTCACAAAACTGCTCAATACCTTAAAAGACCCAGGGACACAGGTTGCGAAAGTCGAAAATAGCAGCGGCGAACTGCCCTTAACACTCAGGCCCGTCAACGAGCAATGGCTCGCCTTGGACAGCAAAAATAATCCCATCAGCGCCGATTTTCCCTTTATTACCCATATCGATGGCATTCCCTTAAGCAAATGGATTTCGGCCAGCCAAGCCTATTTATCTGAGCCTGCAAAAAATAGCCAAGAGATGCAGCTGATTTGGCTCAAGCGACTCAATTTGCTGCGGGAGGACTTAGGCTTAAGCATCAAGCCCCATGTGCTGATAAGCTTAATTAATGATGATTTGCAGACCACGCAAGTGACTATCGCCCTGCCGCAACCATCGAAAACCATAGTTAAACCGATTGAGGATGAGGCTGAACTGAGTTTTGAAAGCCTGATCACCCAACTCGATAATTTAGCCCCGACGGCGCCAATCAGGCCTGATTATTCATTGGAGCAGATCAATCAGGCGACAGCACGGCTCAAGATTGATGATCTCTATGCCTTTGAACTCGATAAGCGGCAACAAGACGCCCTACGCCAAGGCATGGAACAACCCTTGTTGATAGTCGATTTAAGGCAAGCAAGGGGCTTTAGCCCTAAATTACTGACCATGTTATCGCGTTATCAAGATGCCCCTCAAAATGCGACGCCCTATACCTCAGCCATGACACAAATAATGGGCTTTGCCCATTATCGCCGCTCACCAGAACTGAGGAATGATTATTTAAGGCCCCTAAACTTTAGGCCGCTCGAGGCACTGGAACTCAGCTCGCCTCGACTTAAGGTACTAACGAGGCGTCTGCCAAGCATAGATGAAAGCCGATTTAGCCCTTGGTTTGTCCGCACGAAACCCGAAGTTTCAGCCGAAGGCAATAATCGCCTTGCACTGCTAGTAAGCCCTTTATGTAAACAAGAATGCGAGTGGATAGCCTACCGCACAAAAGCTTGGTCGAGAGTGAATCTGATTGGGGAGAAAACCTCGGGTGATTTTGCCAGACAATACCAACTCACATTACCTAACAGTGATTTAGATGTTCGGTTTAGCAGCTCACTCACCTATGACGCCGCAGGTGAATTGCTTTCAGGAAAAGGCACAGAGCCGGATATTTGGCTGCCACAGAACAGCGATATTGAATGGCAAGGACTGGTCAGTTTAGTGCGCGCCGCGAAACCGAAATCCATAGACTCGCCCCTAGGTTCTCAACCTAAGTTAGCGCAAGCCAATTAACAAAAAAGCCAGCAATCAGCTTAACACCTATCACTTAAGGTGTTTAGAGCGAACAGGGTAGCGAGTTTTATTGATACGAACGGTCCTTGCTTTGGGCCGTTTTCTTTTTTGGGGCAGTATGTAGCGTTTAACTCTCTCCCGCATGGCCCTTAGCTTTCTCGGGATGGAGCCGGGGGAGGCTATCGCACACCACATCAGCTCATCCTGAATATCTCTCAATGCCATCATAAAACTTATACGCAATGGCGATACCTGCGCCTCTCTCGCAATACGACTGATTTCCAGGCGAACCAAATTGTAAGCTATCAATATTCCCCAGATTTCTTGTATTACCCCCTCCACAGACTGACTTCGTAGCAGCACTTCATCTTCGAGCATATTGTGCTTTATCTCTCCGTAGCTGTTCTCTATTTCCCATCGTTCAAAATACACATCCAGTAATGACTGCGTACCATATTCCAGACTCGTTAAGGAGGTGAGAACACCTATGACGTGATTAGGTTGTTCTGGCTTAGGGTACAGGACAAGGCGGGCTTGCCATTTCTCCGGCAAGCTTGGGTCTTGTTTCCGAGCATGGGCTGACACTTTCATTTCCACTAAAAGGTCTCGCCCTTCCTTATCCAGTTGCTCAACCACTTCATATTGCGTGTTGGATTTTATCGGCGTCATCCAGTGACTCGTCGTATGTTGCCGTTGCCAATTAATCATCAACTCGGCACTGAGGTAACAGCGGTCAAAAATCGTCAGGGAGTGAGCGGGGGCTGAAGCGGCCAGCTGTTTGGCATAAGAGACCTCTCCTGTCGAGCTGGGCCCAAAGACAACATCATGTAATAAACGACTTCGCAGCGATGTGAGGGCACATAATCGAACAATCGGGTATTCAGTATGGTGGTTTTCATTGTACTTGATGTATTGGAAGTGCTCTGCAAGACAGGCGGTATCATGGGTGCGGAACTGAGTGCCGTCGACAGAAAGTAAACTCAGTCCAAACCATTTGTCATCGCTATCTTCCTGCTGGGTCCAATGGGCTGCTGTCAGTTTAAAAAGCGCTTCCAAAGGTTGGGCGGTGAGGCGCTTTCTCGCTTGAGGAATAGCACTTGGTGCAACAGAATCCCCTAAGTGGTTGGAAAGCTTGAGGTCTAGTTTATCTAAAACTTCCGTGATGGGTTTATCCCGATACAAGCCAATACCGACAATTAGCCAAACGACAAGTTCGGCGGGTAACTTACGCCGTCTCATGCTGGCTTTATTGGTAGAATCAAGGGCTTGCTCTATCCATTCGAGCGGGAGTTCTTTTTGGAAGAGAGCCAGTGATTCTGGTGCAGCAAACGTATCGACATCAATCAGCCAGTGAGCCAACATAAAAAATACCCTCAGCAATTAGTGTACTGAGGGTATTGTTAACCATCCGTAGGATCGTTCAACTGATCAATGCCTTAACTGATCGGTGTTAAGCAATCAGCTGGCTTTTCGATTAACACTCTAAGGTATCAAGCTTACTTTTTCTCGCTCGCTTTTGAGTTCATCACAGAACCAAACACTATGCCCTGTTTGTTCACATCGAAGCTCATTTGCACGCGCATATTGTAATCTTTCAGCATTTGCAGCTCTTCAGGAATCGGCTCGCCAGTCAGTTCTAACAGGGTCAGTACTGGGGTAAACATCTTACCGTAATCAGCCGACATGCTGTAAAGCCCATTGGCCGATGGCTTTTCGCCAGCCAGTTTATTGGCTAACGCTAAGCCTTTATCGCCAGAGTAAACCACTAAGTGTTGTCCCTTAATCGCCAGCATCGGCTTGATGTTCATCTCAGGCGGCAACATTAACAGTGGTGATAAGTCGGTAGGTTCGCCATTATCCGCAACTTGCAGTTCAGCTAGCATTGGAGCAAAAGGTTTCACCATATTGAACAGCATTGAAGGATTATCAGCCGTTAAGCTCACTAAGGCATCTAAGCTTTCAAGCTTTGGCTCTTGGTCTTGTGTGCTCATCTTATAATCGAGCAATGACAGGCTCACACCTTTAACGCCGTTAGCCATGCCAGTAAACATACCTAACATCGCAGGGCTCTGTTGGCTTAACTCTGCTTGCAACTCGGCAAGCGGCGCGCAGGTTAACTGCGGCTTTTGCAGGTCATCCCAAATTGCCGTCAGTGAAGGCGCAACTTCGTTAACGTCAATCCCCAGCCCCATAGAGAAGATAGTGCTGTTAATATCAGCTAAGTGGGTTGGAATATAGCCGCGCATTTTTTGCAACGCAGTTAAGATTGCCTGGTTTTTGCTTTCAACCACAAAAGAGGCCGCCATATGGCTTTCTTTTTCGGTCGAGCTAAATGCGGTTAACCCCGCCACTGTACGTGGCCAGTTAGCGGCAATGGCGGTTAGCTCAGCTTTACATTCAGGAGTGCGAATCTCAGCAAAAGGATCTTCACCTTGGCTTTCTTCTGCCATGAACTGAGTGAGCTGCTTACCTAGCATATTGCCATCGGGAGAGGTAATCGCTTTCACAATCTCAACATGGTTGATAAAGCTGATGCTATCTTCCATAAAACCATGGGTTTTGATGATGTCTTTCAGCATGCCTGAAGCGGCTAAGGATTGAGTCGGTTTCTTTATCCCGAAGGCCATTTCTAAAACTTCTGGCTCAATCGTTGTGCCAGACAAGGTCACAGTTAAGATGCCATCTTTATGAGCAAATAACAGGTCAACCTTCTCAGTAGAACCTTCTTCGGCCAGTGAATAAGCGCGATAATCAACGCCCGCTAAAGTGCGCTTTTCATGGGTGAAGCCGCTGTCTTTCTCGGCTTTATCCAAGACAGCCCAGAATGCATCGATTTGATCCACATTGGTTTTAAGAACAGGGACCACACCTAAGGTGTAGAAAAAAGGCTCGACTTCATTTGGTAAACCAAAGGTCTTAAGCAATTGGGTTGGATTTTTTATCCCATCCATATATTGCGTATAGATACTGACAAAAAACTTGGCCATAGGGCTATCTAATGCTCCTAATTCTGCCAGAGAATCTGTTGAATATTGCTGGTAATTGCCAGAAATGGATTGCAGGTAGTTTTTCAGTGGGAAAGGTTTTAACTGACCTGAAAATACTGGGGTGTCGGCAGGGATATAATCAAGCAAAGGATTGGCCGAAGCACTCGAGCTAGTTCCATGCTGAGTGTACCAATAAGCACCTGCTCCCGCTGCAATAATTGCCGCAGCAATAATTGCCGCAGCAATAACAATCTTCTTCATCTAAAACTCCATTTAATAACCGTCAAAGTGACAAAAATAATACCGAAAGCACTCACCTCCGGTATTTAAATACTGACCTGTTGTCATTCCTTTTTACACGCATCATGGCAAACCAATATCCGACACAAGCTAAAAATTAGCGAGGGGAATAGCCAAAGGACTGAGTGTATTTGAAGGGGAAATTCGTGCACTAATTTACCATTAATTAACCTAGGATGCGAATCAAGCTGCGCGATTAAGGTAAATTCGTTTAGCAAACTAAATGAAATTTACATTCAGAGCCTAATTCATCTTGAGGATAAAGTTCATATTAACGATAAAGCGCATGACATATTAATTAAGACTAAGGTTATCGCCTTATTTACCCGTTAATCGGCCTGATGAACACGATTAAGCGTCACTTCCCCTAACTGGCGCATTTGCTTACGGATCCAAGCGGAGCGCTGCTCAACATAAGGTGAAGGCGGTGAGACTTTATAACGCCAAGGATTAGGCAATACCGCTGCTAATAATGACGCCTCATACCGAGTTAATTTAGCGGCACTCTTACCAAAATAATGTTTCGATGCGGCTTCGGCGCCATATATTCCGGGGCCAAATTCGACGATGTTCAGATACACTTCGAGTATGCGCGACTTATCCCAAATCAATTCCATTAACAGAGTAAACCAGGCCTCTATTCCCTTGCGGATAAAACTGCGGCTCGACCACATAAACAGGTTTTTCGCCGCTTGCTGACTTAAGGTACTCGCACCGCGAACCTTGTTGCCCTTTTGATTGTATTCAATGGCCGAACTTATCGCGGCTAAATCAAACCCCGTGTGGCTGGCAAACTTTTGATCCTCTGCGGCAATCACGGCTAATTGTAATTCAGGGGAAATTTGCTCGAGTGAGCGCCATTGATGTCGCACCTCTGTCACTGGTGCGGGCGGGAATATTGCCCGTTCAATCCGCCAAGTCCACATCGGCGGGTCAATAAAACGCAGTAGCACCACGCTTAAAATCGAGGCGAGTAATAAGCCTAAGATAAGTTTAACGAGCCAAGCGACTATTCGCTTAAGGCCGCGTGCTTTGGGCTTTTGTGCAGGGCGATTGGATTTATTCCCTTGAGGACGATTGACATGATCGCGCATGGCATACATAGGGGCGGTCATCCAGTAATCCTCATCAATAATTCCATCAAAGGGGCCGTTTGCGGCAGCATTAGCCACTCAGCATAAAATAACACAGTGTAAGTTTATGATAATATTGTCATAAACAGCGCCAAAAACCGAGCTGAATTGATGAATTAGCGAAATAAACGATGTTAACTATGTTGGCTCAACCTCGGCAGCTTTGACCACAGCTGACCGAGGTGAAATGGGCAGATTAACTAGGGCTAGCAAGTCAATCAAACTGCTTGATACTCGCGGCGGCGAGCAAGGTCTTTTGGAAGTGCGACTGTTTTCCGTCTCGTTATATCGTTACACAGCAAACTAAGCCCATAAATAACGATATTCAACAACTTAACTTGGCAAAATACCGACTAGGGCATATCTGCGCAGTAAACTCCCTCAAAACCATCTACGGGAACTTTGTAATATAGCTCAGAACATTCTAATGTGCATAACTCTGTGAGTAAAAATGTACAAAAATTTTATTTCTGGTGAACAAGCCTTAACTAACTCTATGAAAATAAACTTTATCTGACTTTAATGACGCCAGAATGACACTTAAAATACTTTAACGGTCAAACCGCTGTAAAATTAAGCAAAGCATTCTTTGGGCGGCATAAAATAAAAAATGCCACAGGGAATACTGTGGCATTTTTCTATTAAATCAGATAGATGGTTATATTTCGTAATGCAAACCGCATTCGCGTTTTAAGCCATTAAAGCGGGTTTCTTCTTCAGTCATCCCTAATTCTAAGGGTTTACTCGAATGGGTATCCCCAACAGAAACATAACCTTGCTCCCATAGAGGATGGTAAGGCAAGTCAAATTGCGTCAGATACAAATGCACATCTTTGTTCGACCACTCGATAATCGGCAGCAGCTTAAAGCGAGTGCCATGAATAGCCAATATCGGTAACTCTTCGCGAGTGCTTGACTGGCTGCGGCGTAGTCCCGCGAACCAAGTGCCGACTTCAAGTTCCGTCAAAGCACGTTGCATCGGCTCTACTTTATTCAGTCGATTGTAACGCTCGAGCCCATCTAAGCCCTGCTCCCACAACTTGCCAAAACGCGCTTCCTGCCATGCCGAGGTCATTGGCGCTTGGTAAACCTTGAGGTTTAAGGATAAACGCTCGGTAAGCTGGTCAATAAACTGATATGTCTCAGGAAAGAGGTAGCCAGTATCCGTTAAGATCACCGGAATATCCGATTGCACCTGACTCACCATATGCAGCATCACCGCCGCCTGGATCCCAAAACTGGATGACAGCGCATGATTACCCGGCAAATAAGCTAAGCCCCAGAGCACTCGCTCTTGAGCCGTCAAGCCGGCCAAAAAGCGATTAATGCGCTCCAGTTCCGCTTGCTGCACATCCTTAGGCGCCGTCAGCAGCGCTTTAAGTTCGCTGCTACTTACCACGCTCTGCAACGCGTTCGGCAAGCCGGAACCCGTTACCCCAGAATCAAGATCAGCCATGGAAATCCTTAGCGGCATCGATTACCGCCTTCACTACGCCCGTGCGGACGGTGAAGTTACCAAAGGTTTCGCCTGCATTTCGCTCAATTGCGTAGCGGGCAAATAATGCATCCAATTCAGCAAGGATCTCAGCCTCTTGGATATTCTCTCTGTACATCTTATTCAGACGAGTGCCTTCGAAGTTCGCACCGAGATACAGGTTATAGCGACCCGGCGCCTTACCCACTAAGCCGATTTCGGCGGCAAATGGGCGGGCGCAACCGTTTGGACAGCCGGTCATACGCACCACGATTGCTTGATCGCTAATGCCATTTTTAGCCTGCAGCGCATCGATATGGTCGATAAACTCAGGGAAATAACGCTCAGCTTCCGCCATCGCCAATGGACAGGTTGGCAAGGCCACACAGGCAATCGAATGACCGCGGGTTTGGGTCAGCACTTGGCCAAGTAAACCGTGTTTACGGGCAAGGCCTTCGATGGTCGCTTTATCCTCTGGGGCTACACCAGCAATAATCATATTCTGGTTAGACGTCATGCGGAAATCGCCCTTGTGGATCTTCGCGATTTCACGCATGCCGGTTTGTAAACTCTTTCCGGGCACGTCTTTAATGCGGCCGCTTTCGATAAATAGGGTTAAATGCCACTTACCATCGACACCTTCGACCCAGCCGTAACGATCGCCGCGATCGCCAATCACCACATCGCGCTTGGGCTCAAACTTGACGCCAGCACGGGCTTCCACTTCGGCCTTAAACTTCTCATAACCATGGTCGACGATAGTGTACTTAAGGCGCGAACGCTTACGATTGGTACGATTACCCCAGTCACGCTGCACTGTCATCACAGCTTCGGCAAACTTCATCACATCTTCAGTCTTGATAAAACCAAAGTCATCGGCCAAGCGCGGGAAGGTTTCGACTTCACCGTGGGTCGAGCCCATGCCGCCACCAGCGGTCAGGTTAAAACCGACTAATTCGCCATTTTCGGCCACCGCAATAAAGCCTAGGTCGTTAGTGTAGACATCAACATCGTTATCCGGCGGTACGGCAACGGCCATCTTAAACTTACGTGGCAAGTAGGTTTTGCCATACACAGGTTCAACGGTTTCGTCTTCTGTGGTCAGTAACTTCTCTTCATCTAACCAAATCTCGGCGTAGGCACGAGTGTGGGGCAACAGGTGATCAGACAGCTTCTTCGCGACTTCATAGGCCTGCGCATGCAGCTTAGATTCCACCGGATTCGGGTTACACATCACGTTGCGGTTAACATCACCACAGGCGGCGATAGAATCGAGCGCCTCACGGTCCAAGCCTTGAATAATGGTCTTGAGGTTACGCTTTGGAATGCCGTGGTATTGGAACGTCTGACGCGTCGTTAAACGAATGCTGTTAGAGCTGGTGAGCGTCGAGGCAATTTCATCCACGCCTAACCATTGCTTAGGTGTACACACACCGCCTGGCACGCGGGCACGTAACATAAAGCTATATAGAGGCTCGAGTTTTTGCTCTTTTCGCTCGTTACGTAAATCGCGGTCATCCTGCTGATAGAAGCCGTGGAATTTGATCAATTGCTGATCACCGTCGCTAAAACTGCCCGTCACCGAGGAATCTAATCCCTCTTTAATGGTGCCACGCAGATAATCACTGTCGGTCTTTAGGTATTCGTTTAATGCTAACTTTTGCTCACTCATGGCAACTGCCTCTTAAAATTCGTTCGGCGGCAGTATCTCAGTGGATACTGCTCTATCTTTGGGATCGATTAATTAGTACACGTCTTTTTGGTAACGTTTATGACTGCGCAGGGTCTCGAAATATTCTTCCGCCGCCTCGCTCGACAGTCCGCCAAACTCCACCGCAACCCCTAATAGGGCTTGGTGTACGTCTTTAGCCATACGTTCAGCATCACCACAAATATAGAGATGCGCGCCATTTTGCAGCCACTGCCACAGGGTTTGTCCATGCTCTTTAATGCGGTGCTGCACGTAAATCTTATGGGCCTGATCCCGCGAAAATGCCACATCGATACGGGTCAAATCGCCGTTTTTCAGATACTGTTGCCACTCGGTTTGATACAGGAAGTCCTGCTCAAAGTGAGGATTACCGAAGAATAACCAGCTATCGCCCTCAGCGCCTTGTGCCACGCGTTCCTGCATAAAGGCGCGAAACGGCGCAACCCCTGTGCCAGGGCCAATCATGATGACTGGCGTTTGTGGATCTTCAGGTAAACGGAAATGCTTGTTCGGTTCAACATACACTTTTACTTCGGCGCCTTCCTCTGCCGAGGCTAAGAAATGCGATGCACCGCCAAAACGGGCTTGTCCTTGGTGATCATCTTCCACCAAAGCCACGGTGAGATGCACTTCGGTATCGACCTCACTCTGGCTCGAGGCGATGGAGTAGAGTCTTGGCGTTAATGGGCGTAATAATTCCACTAACTTGTTTGCATCGAGATTAGCATCGGCCTTGAGCTGATAGTTCGCCACTAAGTCTGCAAATTGATGATGTAAGATAAACTGGCGAACCTGTTCTTTATCTTCGCTCAGGGCAAGCAGCTCTGGGCTTGCGGACAACTCGGCCCAGGCTTTGACTAAACCAGGATATAACTGTGTCAGCTCTTTCTTCTCGATTAAGGCTTGTTTGAGGCTGATGGATTCATTAGCGACAGTCACCTTAGTATCGGCGGCTAACCCTAAGCCCGCTAAAATCTCATCGACTAAAGTTTCATTGTTGCTAAACCATACTCCAAGGGCATCACCGACTTCATAGCGTAAGCCTGACTCGCCTAAATCGATTTCAACGTGGCGCACGTCTCGGTCTGAACCACGTCCAGTGATCTTCTGGCTCACCAACACTTCGGCACTGTAAGGGTTTTGCTTAGTAAATTCGCTCTCGCTGGCAGCGAGTGCCGAGCTGGTATCATTGAGCGCCACCACGTTAGCCGTGGTTTGAATGAGTGGCTTCACGGCGGAGAGTACATCGGCGTGCCACTGTCCGGCCGCAGCCTCATAGTCCACATCACACTCAACCAGAGGCAGCAGCGCTTTGGCGCCTAATGCCGAAAGACGGGCATCGAAGTCTTTACCTGTCTGGCAGAAAAACTCATAGCTTGAATCGCCCAGCGCCAACACAGAGTAATGTAAGTTGTTTAATTGAGGTGCGCGTTTCGATGCTAAAAACTTATGTAATTCAATCGCATCATCCGGCGCTTCACCCTCACCATGGGTACTGACCACCAGCAATAACAAGGTTTCTTGCTTAAGCTGACGCACATTGTATTCACCCATAGAAGCTAGATTCACACTATAGCCCTGCGCTTTTGCCTTCTCGGCCAAGGCTTTGGCAATACCACGGCCATTGCCGGTTTGGCTGCCATAGAGAATGGTCACTGTCTGCGCCGCCTGAGCGTCGGACACGGGTGCAAGCTGGGCCAGATTACCCGACGCATTGGCCGTTGCGGCTAAATAACCGCTCACCCAAGCAAGTTGCACCGCGTTTAATTCAGCGGTGAGTTGTTTCAGCTTTTCGACCTGCGGTTGCGACAGGGGTGAAGCCAGTGATGAAAGTTCTTTTAACAACATGAGACGGCCCTATGACAGTGTAATGTCCAGCAGATTAGCGTGGTTTTAGAAAAGCAAAAAAGAATAATATTTGATTTTTAATTCCATTTTGGAATATACAAAGTGCAAAATTTAAGCTACAAAAGTGTGCACTGGTTAAAAGTTTTTGATACGACCAGTTCAGAAACGACCAGCTTGAGCAATATGCGCTTGTGTCAAACCAAAGTATTGCCACAATGGTGACGAGCCTGCTGTACAGTACCTTCTGTTGCTCGCAAAGAAGTTTGTTTTCAAGCACAAATTTCATACCAAGATTGAATGCGCTAACTGCCACAACTGAATAAACGAGTTCATTCTTATCGCGGCCTAGCCCTACCTAGGTTTAGCTCAGGGGAAGCACTCAGGCGGAACGATTATATAAACCACCAGGGAGTAATCATGCAGATTGGAATACCGAGAGAGAGTCTCGCCGGTGAGACTCGGGTCGCCGCGACCCCTGCCACCGTCGAACAACTTAAAAAGCTCGGCTTTGAAGTTGTTGTTGAGGCCAATGCTGGCTTACTGTCTAGCTTTGACGATGCCGCTTTTGAAGCCGCTGGGGCGAAGATCACGGCAGAGGTTTGGCAAGCGGATCTGATTTTTAAAGTCAATGCACCGACCGATGCTGAAATTGCGCAAATTAAAGAAGGCGCGACCTTAATCAGCTTTATCTGGCCCGCTCAAAATGCTGAGTTGGTCGAGAAACTGTCTAAACGCAACATCAATGTGATGGCGATGGACATGGTGCCACGTATTTCCCGTGCCCAATCCCTCGATGCTCTCTCTTCTATGGCCAATATCGGCGGTTATCGCGCCGTTGTTGAAGCCGCGCACCACTTTGGCCGTTTCTTTACCGGACAAATTACCGCCGCGGGTAAAGTTCCGCCAGCCAAAGTGCTGGTGATTGGTGCCGGCGTGGCGGGTCTTGCGGCCATTGGTACCGCGGGCTCGCTAGGGGCAATCGTTCGCGCCTTCGACACACGCTTAGAAGTGGCCGAACAAATCGAATCCATGGGTGGCCAGTTCCTCAAACTGGATTTTACCAATGAAGATGGCAGCTCATCGGACGGTTACGCTAAAACCATGTCGGACGAGTTTATCGCCGCCGAAATGGCATTGTTTGCCGAGCAAGCCAAAGAAGTCGATATCATCATTACCACAGCGCTGATCCCAGGCCGTCCCGCACCTAAACTCATCACTAAGGCGATGGTCGACAGCATGAAACCCGGCTCAGTGATTGTCGATATGGCCGCGCAAGCGGGTGGCAACTGTGAATACACTCAGCCTAGCGAGCTATTCGTGACCGAGAATGGCGTCAAAGTCATCGGCTTTACCGATCTTCCCGGCCGCCTGCCCGCGCAGTCTTCACAGCTTTACGGCACTAACTTAGTCAACCTGATGAAGTTAATGTGTAAAGAGAAAAATGGCGTCGCCAGCATCAACTTCGATGATGTGGTGATGCGCAATATGACAGTGGTCAAAGCAGGCGAAGTGACCTTCCCGCCACCGGCGATTTCGGTGTCGGCGGCGCCCGCCAAACCTGCGGCTAAGGTTGAAGCCAAAGCGGCTGAGGCCAAAAAGCCATCCAAGCTTAAGTATATTCTCGCCGCCCTTGGTGCTGCGGGTTTTGCTGCGGTTGCCTCGGTTGCTCCAGCCGAGTTCTTATCCCACTTTACGGTTTTTGTCCTGTCCTGCGTGGTGGGCTATTACGTGGTGTGGAACGTATCCCACTCACTACATACGCCTTTAATGTCAGTGACTAACGCGATTTCGGGCATTATCGTGGTCGGCGCCTTGCTGCAAATTGGTCAAGGTTCAACCTTGGTCACTGTGCTGGCGTTTATCGCCGTGCTGATCGCCAGTATTAACATCTTCGGCGGTTTCACCGTCACTCAGCGCATGCTGAAGATGTTCCGTAAAGATTAAGGGGGTATAACGTGTCTCAAGGACTGGTAACAGCAGCTTACATTATTGCCGCCGTGCTCTTTATCTTCAGTCTCGCAGGATTGTCGAAGCAAGAAACGGCCAAACACGGCAATTTATTTGGTATCACAGGTATGGCCATCGCCCTACTGGCGACCATTTTTAATCCTGACACCAGTGGTGTCGCTTGGATTATTGTCGCCATGGTGATTGGTGGTGCCATCGGCGTGCGTTTAGCACTTAAAGTCGAAATGACGGAAATGCCCGAACTGGTCGCAGTACTTCACAGCTTTGTGGGTATGGCGGCGGTATTAGTGGGCTTTAACAGCTTTATCGACCTACACCCAGAGCAAGTATCGCAAGTGGTTGTGGCCGTTGGCGGAGATATCAACTCCACCTTAGCCGCAGTGCAGGATGCGCTAAGCGAAGCGGCTAAAGCCGCCGAGAAAGCCCATTTAACTGGCGCTATGCTCAACATTCACTTAGTGGAAGTATTCCTCGGGATCTTTATCGGTGCGGTGACCTTCACGGGTTCTATCGTGGCCTTCGGTAAGTTACGTGGATTAATTTCCTCAAAA
The DNA here is from genome assembly GCF_029835735.1 of Shewanella sp. GD04112. Lineage (NCBI taxonomy): Bacteria > Pseudomonadati > Pseudomonadota > Gammaproteobacteria > Alteromonadales > Shewanellaceae > Shewanella > Shewanella sp. GD04112. Next base: position 982,546 of record NZ_JAOEAL010000001.1, on the reverse strand, counting down.
CCTTTGATGTTGCCACATCGCCATAAACTGAACCTCGCAGCGGTATTGGTATCATTGGCGCTATTGGTTTACTTCGTACAAACGGGTGGCACTATGCCCGCCCTACTGTTGATGACACTTATCGCCTTCGCCTTTGGCTGGCATTTAGTGGCTTCAATCGGCGGTGCGGACATGCCAGTTGTGGTCTCTATGCTGAACTCCTACTCAGGTTGGGCAGCAGCAGCGGCGGGCTTTATGCTGTCAAACGATCTGCTGATCGTGACAGGTGCGCTCGTGGGCTCATCGGGTGCGATTCTGTCTTACATCATGTGTAAGGCGATGAACCGCTCGTTTATCTCGGTTATCGCAGGTGGATTTGGCACCGATGGTGTGACCTCATCTAGCGATGAAGAGATGGGCGAATACCGCGAAACCAACGCTGAAGATGTGGCTGACATGCTGAAAAACGCAACTTCTGTCATCATCACCCCAGGCTATGGTATGGCAGTGGCTCAGGCACAATATCCTGTGGCTGAAATCACTCAAAAACTGCGTGATCGCGGCGTGAAGGTACGCTTTGGTATTCATCCAGTGGCGGGTCGCTTACCTGGCCATATGAACGTACTCTTGGCCGAAGCCAAAGTGCCCTACGATATCGTGCTCGAAATGGACGAAATCAACGAGGACTTTAGCGATACCGACGTAGTACTCGTCATTGGTGCCAACGATACGGTGAACCCTGCGGCGATGGAAGATCCGGGCAGCCCAATTGCAGGCATGCCAGTGCTCGAAGTGTGGAAAGCACAAAACGTGATTGGCTTTAAACGCTCAATGAACACAGGTTATGCGGGTGTACAAAACCCACTGTTCTTTAAAGATAATACTCAAATGCTGTTCGGCGACGCTAAGGCCAGCGTTGAGGCGATTTTAAAAGCGCTGTAATGCTTAAGTTTGCCTATTAACCATAAAGGGAGCCACTTGGCTCCCTTTATCTTTTCCCCTGCTTAGGGATGTGTTTTCACACGTTTTTAAGCCAGCTCAGCTAGTCTCTGCGCAACTTACTTGTAGTCGCCCCATTCATTGAAAGGATAGCTTGATGCTGCTTGGATTATTTATGCTGTCGGCAATTTTGATTAAAACCTCATTGCTGGGGCTCGGCTGGATATCGATTGGCATTGGCATCGGCGGTTATCTATTTTGCCGCTATTACCGCTTTAATCTCGCCGCTCGTTTGGTGCAAAAGTTTAAGCGCCTCTTTATTACAGGGGCGATACTACACTTGCTCTTGTACCTTGGGCTTATCGTTAAACTCTTCCTTATCGATAGTATTGAGGATATTCCAGCCTTCTTTATCAGCCATTTGGTGTTCCATCATGCGCTTTGCGCCCTGATCGCCGCGGCGCTGACCTTTATGGCTGTCGGCGTTTATCTTACCCAACAAAAGTTAAAACAAGCGCAGCTGTCTCCCCCATTGCAGCTTAACTAACTGCAGCTTAAATAACTAAGGGATGCGTAAAATCTCTGACGCCACGGCGGATAAAACCAACTGCTATTCGCCAAACCATAGAAACAAAAAAGGAGCCTAAGGCTCCTTTTTTGTGGTGATGCTTAAGATTATGCCGCTTTGGCAACATCAAAATTCGACAGCAGCATGACCGCAGTACGGCCTAATAGGTGATTGATAGTACGATCGCCGACCAATCCTAATTCAGCAATGGCTTGCTGACGTGCTGTACTGACCGCTCTGAAGAGGGTGATTTCGTTATTCGCGCCACCACATAGGCTGAAGAATAATCTTAACACTGCGCGGTAATGCTCTTCTTGCATCGCTTTCATCCAAGAGGCTTCTAAGGCTTCTTGGCTAGAAAAGTCGAGCGCTGCAACAAATAAATTGCCAATACGACTATCTAAACGGATTAAGAAGTCGTTTTTACGCGGAAAGTGATGACTAATACCGGTGCGGCTAATCCCCGTTGCTTCAGATAACGTGGTATAAGACATAGTCTCAAAGCCAATAGTCAAAATTTGTCTTAACGCTTCATCCATAATCTGATTTATGGTCTGCTCAGTCTGTACTCGCGAGCGCTTAGCCATAGTAAAGTCTCCCGTTGTTCTTTTTCTGGGGTAGAGCTTACCAAAGCCTTTCAGGGATTACTGCTGTTTGGAAACGCCAAACAAGTGTATTTCGCTTTTGTTCAGCTAGGGTTCAGTTTGAAACAGGGAGATTTATCGATTCCGTTTACATATTCACAACATTGAATTTTGTACTAACCAGTCGTGTGCTTTTGCCTCCCCCATCAGCAATGTCAGTGTCGGGGTAAGGTAACGCCCAAGATCCGGCTTGCGCCAAGATAGGTATGCTGGCAGGGGTTGCAGTACAGTCTCACCAAAAGTCCGCTGCATTAAACTCGAATATTCACGTAATATCTGTGGCTCAATTTGTATTATTTTAGGATAAAAATCGGCGACAAAATCGCGATATTGGCTGTAATGGACAATCTGATCCACTTGATACTTTTTTAACACTTGTATCATCATCGGACTGGTCCAGTGAGACATATACTGCGAACTTGTTAACGCCGCAAGGTTGCGTCTGTGATATTGCTGCCAGGCTAAATCAAGATTGCCCTTGGCCTTAGCGACACGCCAAACAAGATAGAGATCCGCCAACCACTCATGCTGATAAGCTGTTAATTCTTTAGGTAATAAACTGCCCTGCAAGGCCAGATTTTCAAGGTGTCCTAGCTCATGCCATAGGGTCAATAATGTCTGTTCTTTGAGGTCATATTGATAGGTTGTGCCATCAATATTGAGCAATTGAAACTCTGGTGTTTCTCGCTCATTTATCAGGATTAAACCGGAGAAATGACTATTTTCGACGGGTAACACCATGGCACTGCGAAGCCCAAGTTCAGTTTGGAATTGGGCTTCACTGCGGGGGAGTTGTTCACGAACCTGAGTTGGAAAGCTTGCCAGACACTGAGTCAATTGCGCTAACGGGCAAATTAACGCCTGCTTGTCGCCAATAGGCACCCAAGTCAGGCTAGAGATCAGTGTCAGGGCAATGAGACTCACTGTTTTGCCATGATATTTTGGATAATGGCCGTGGTTGATATCCCGTCTTCAAACCCTAACACTTGGACTTGGCCACCCGCGGCGATCACCTCGGCACCCCCAGCGATATCCTCAACCTTATAATCTCCTCCTTTGACAAGGAGATCGGGGAGCAATCTGGCGATAATCCGCTGTGGCGTGTCTTCAGTAAAAGGCACAACCCAATCGACAGCGGCTAATCCCGCTAACACCGCCATACGTCTATCCACTTGATTGACTGGGCGGCCTTCGCCTTTTAAGCGTTTGACCGAGGCGTCGTCATTCACGGCCACAATCAATCTGTCGCCTAAGGCTTTGGCTTGCTTGAGGTAACTGACGTGCCCCGCGTGCAGAATATCGAAGCAACCGTTGGTCATCACCACTCGCTCGCCGCGCAATTTGGCTTGCTCTAGGGCATAGGCAAGTTGATCTTCACTCACCACTCCAAAACCCGACTCACCGTGGTGCAGTGCTAAGGCTTCAATCAGCTCGATACGAGACACGGTTGAAGTGCCTAATTTACCCACCACAACCCCTGCGGCGGTATTGGCAATGGCGCACGCCTGCGGCAGTTCTGCGCCCGCGGCGAGTGAGGTTGCCAGAGCAGAAATCACAGTATCACCAGCGCCTGTTACGTCATACACCTCACGGGCCACCGTAGGAATGTGTAACTCTGGGGCATTGGCCGTCACTAAGGTCATGCCCTTTTCGGAGCGAGTAACTAAGATAGCGTCGAACTGATGCTTATTGAGTAAGCCACGGGCCTTTTCGAGCAGATCCGCCTCAGAGGTTACCGCGCCAACTACGGCTTCAAATTCACTCATATTGGGTGTGATGAGTGAAGCGCCATGGTAACGGCTAAAATCGGAACCCTTTGGATCGACAAGCACTTTCACGCCTTTAGCGCGAGCCAGCGCAATAAAATCCTGCGGCTTATCAATAGCACCCTTCGCATAATCCGACAGCACCACTACATCGACCGAATCGAGCAAGGCTTCGGATTGTTTAAGCAAACGCGCACTATCCTGCTTATCGAAGGACTCTTCAAAATCGAGGCGAATGAGTTGCTGGTTACGCGACAATACTCGCAGCTTGGTAATGGTCGGTTTGTCGGCAATATTCAACCACTGTGGCTCAACGCCCAACGCTTGCACGCCAAGGGTTAACGCCTTAGCGGTATCATCTTCGCCGACTAACCCCGCCAATTGCACTTGGCCGCCTAGGGTCGCGATATTTAGCGCCACGTTGGCCGCACCGCCCGGTCTGTCTTCGACTTGGTTAATCTTCACCACAGGCACAGGCGCTTCGGGCGAGATACGACCCGTTGGCCCAACCCAGTAGCGATCTAACATCACATCGCCGACAACTAACACTTTGGCTTTTTCAAATGCTGGCAGAGAAACCTTCATAGCGCTCTTATCTATTGCAGAAATTAAACCGTGATTGTACCTAATTTTCGGCAAAATATGAGTTAGAATAAGCAGTAATTTTCAAAAGTAGTGAGTATTTTTGTGGTCGAGAAAGCTGAGTTTTCATCATCCTTATATCATCCGAAGCACTGGCCCATGTGGTTTGGGGTGTTAGTGATGCGGATTACCCAAGTGTTACCTCTCTCGTGGCAGATGAAGTTAGGTAAAGGATTAGGCCGATTAGTTAAGACTATTGCAGGCAGTCGAACCCATACCGCGCGCCGCAATTTAACTCTCTGCTTCCCCGATATGCCCGAGTCAGAGCGCGAAGCCCTCCTGACCCGTAACTTTGAAGAAACGGGTAAAGCGATTTTCGATACCATCAATGCTTGGTGGTGGACCGATGAAAAAATCCAACAGCATATGCAGATCACCGGCAAAGAGTACGTGCAAGACACCTTGAATGCCGGCCATGGAGTGATTCTGTTTGCCGTGCACTGCTTACCACTGGAAATGGGCGCGCGTATTTTTGGTCAATTCCAACCCGGTGTTGGGGTGTATCGTCCACACAACAATCCGGTGATGGAATATCTACAGGTAAAAGGCCGCTTACGCTCAAACAAAGCCTTAGTGCCGAAACGCGATCTACGCCAAATGGTGCGTTGTTTACGCAATCCCGATGTGATTTGGTATACCGCCGATCAGGATTTTGGGCGTTCGAGTGCGGTGTTTATTCCCTTCTATGCCGTGCCCGATGCAGCGACCATTACCGGTGCCACCACACTGGCAAAACTCGGTAAGGCCAAAGTGCTGCCCTTCTTTGTGGAGCGCACCGAAGGCGATAAGGGTTACCATATTGAGATTATGCCGCCGCTGGATAACTTCCCCGGTGAAGATGAGCTAGCCGATGCCATTCGCGGTAACAAAATTATCGAAGGAATTATCGATAGAAATCGCGCCCAATATATGTGGCTTCACCGCCGCTTTAAGACTCGCCCAGATCCAACGGACAAGTCCTTATATAAATAAGCTATCGTTACGTCTGTTTGAGATAAGTGCTTAAAAGCGGATAAAAAAATGCCAAGCAATTGCTTGGCATTTTTTATGTTAGATGTTTTGTTTAAAGCATTTTGAAGGCTTGAAACCCTACGCATCATATCTTTTTAAGCTCTACTTAGCAGGCACTTCAATACAGCTTCACTTAAGCCTCCGCCGGTAAGCGAATACCCACATTGGTCACTTTGCCTTCATTGAGTCCTGCAACTACCCAATGCAGTGACTGCCATAGGAACTGATCCCCAAGTACCGGATGCGAGCCTAATTCTGCCGCCACTAAATCTGCGACCGTCATGTCGCCGGTTGCTTCATCTAACTCCAGCCCATAAATCGGCGCCAGATCCAGCAGCTTAACTTCAGTATCGATAAAGAAGTCACCGAAGAAACGTGGCACTTCCTTGGTTTCGGGCGCCTGACTAAACAGGTTACTTAAGGCTTCTAGGCTCTTCTCTTGCCCAAGCACGCACAAAATATCCCCCGCTTCGAGGCAGGTACTGCCCGATGGGTGCAGCAGTGTATTATGGCGAAATACCGCCGCAATCCTTGTTCCATCTGGCATTGAGAGGCGTTTAAGCGGCTCGCCGATGCACCATTTGTTTTCACTCAGATGGTACACAAACACTTCCCACTCACTGCTCGGGTATATTTCGACCCCAGAGCGTGAAATAGGCAACGGCTTAGGCGGTAATTCGACCTTAGCTAAACGTGCCGCGGTGGTGAGTGACGCACCCTGCACAAGCAGCGACACTAACACCACGAAGAAAGCCAAGTTAAAGTACAGCTGAGCGCCCGGTAATCCCGCCATCATAGGGAATACCGCTAAAATAATCGGCACGGCGCCACGCAGTCCGACCCAAGAAATAAACCAACGGTCACGACTGCTAAAACTCTTAAAGGGCAGCAAGCTGAGCCATACGGCTAACGGTCTGGCAAACAGGATCATCCCAAAGGCTAACGCTAAGCCCGGTAACCAAATATCCAACAAGTCAGACGGTGTGAGCAGCAGCCCTAATACGAGGAACATACCGATTTGGCTGACCCAAGTCATGCCATCCAACACGTTTAAGATTGAATGGCGACCACGAGTTGGCTTATTACCGAGGAAGAGACCGACGAGATAAATCGACAGAATGCCGCTACCGCCGAGTTTGTTCGAGGCGGCATAAATCATCAGGCCGCCACTGAGCACTAAAATCGAATACAAGCCTTCGGCAAGCTTGCTTAAATTCACCAACTTCCACAGCAGCCAACCCCCGCCGAGGCCGAGGAAAATCCCCAAGCCAAACTGCTTGATAAAGCTTATAAGCATAAAGCTTACGGATAACTCGGCGTCCACATTAGCGAGGATGGCAATCAGGGTCACGGTTAAAAACACCGCCATTGGGTCGTTACTGCCCGATTCGATTTCCAGTGTCGCGCCTACACGTTCGTTAAGGCTACGTCCCTTTAATAGTGAGAATACCGCCGCCGCATCGGTGGAGCCGACAATTGCCCCCACAAGCAAGCCTTGCAACCAGTGTAGGTCAAATAACCATGCGGCCATCACGCCCGTGATACTGGTGGTAATAGCGACCCCAAAGGTCGCCAGCGATAATGCTGGCCACAGTGCCACCCTAAAGCTCGCGACCCGCGTGCGCATACCGCCATCGAGCAAGATAATGGCTAAGGCTAAGTTACTGACAAGATAAGCGGTTGAGTAGTCGTCAAACAGAATGCCGCCGGGACCATCCTCCCCAGCTAAAATCCCTACAGCGAGGAAAATTAATAAGATAGGGATACCCAAGCGCGAAGACACGGGACTTAACAAAACACTCACAGCGGCAAGCAAGGCACCGATCAGAAAAAAACTATTGATGGAATCTGCATCCACACATGCCTCCTTAAATACAAGAGTGTTTAGTTAAACGATAAAGAAATCACCTAGATTAAAAATGACTCAATTGAAAATTTTTGTGTTTCTATACTAGCATAAAAAATGCAAATTAATGGAGTTTTAAATATTAAATTTCAAACATCTACATCCAAATCTTCAGTGAAAGGCCATTTTGACTAACTTTTACATAAAAACCAGTACAACCACAAACGCCTACCGAACATGAACCCAAGCTCATAAACAAGATAAAATCTATATTTATCAATATATTTTAAAATTTCATTCCATATAAACTCACTGTATACCGCCAAAATCGCGAGGATAACCATATAAAAATATGCTGTATTCGCTAAAAGTCGGCTTAAGTCCAGTTAAACTCTGCAATAACTTGAAAGCATAGATAAAATCACCTTTTCCATTGTGTTATCGACATACAAGCCTCTAAAGATGTCATAAAGACAATCACTGTCATATCAACAATCAACATTCAGTATCAAAAAGACAATCAAGCATAGGGTAAAATTTATATTCTTCTTTATTTTCAACAACAAAAAGGTTTGGCACGTATTACGCAATAGCAGGTGAAACGTATCAAAATGACGTTGCATCAAGGAGACTTATGAGCAAACAAAAACTCACCGCTATCGCACTGTTAGTTGTGCTGATTGCTTCATTCACTGTCCTGCTGAGCATCGGCAGTGAAATTTATCGGGAAAAACCGCCGATCCCCACTGCATTTACCGATGTAAATGGTCAGGTTGTGTTTAGCGAAAATGATATCGAACAAGGTCAATTGGTCTGGCGCTCCATGGGCGGCCATCAACTGGGTTCGGTTTGGGGACATGGCTCTTATGTTGCCCCCGATTGGACCGCTGACTGGTTACACAGAGAAGCCGAAGCTTGGCTCGATATTCGCGCTGAGCAGCAATATCAAACGCCGTTTGCCCAATTAAACTCCCAACAAAAGGCTGGGCTTGAGCAGGCATTAAGGGAAGATTTACGCCATAACAGCGTCGAGCCACAGGCCGATGGCACTGTGCTGATCCGCTTGTCCGACACTCGTATCGAGGCGATAAATAAGGTCGAGCAGCATTATTTATCCCTGTTTGGCAGCGATCCAGAACTCAGCAACCTTCGTGAACAATACGCCATGAAAGAAGGCACTGTGCCCGATCTAGTGCGCCGCGAACAACTCAATGCATTTCTCTTTTGGGGAGCCTGGGCGGCAATCACCGAGCGCCCCGATGCCCCCTATACCTACACCAATAACTGGCCCTTCGATCCCCAACTAGGCAATACACCGACCTCGGATAATATCGTCTGGTCGATACTCAGTATTGTGACCTTAATTGCGGGGATTGGCGGATTGATCTGGCACCATGCGAGCGGCAAGCATGAAAGCCTGCCCAAGCCCTCGGAGCAAGATCCGCTGTTTTTCACTAAACCCACCGCCTCACAAAAAGCCGTCGGCAAATACTTCATCACGGCAATAGGACTGTTCTTACTGCAAATTTTACTCGGCGGGATCACAGCCCACTATGCGGTTGAAGGCCAAGAGTTTTACGGTTTACCGATTTCAGAAATACTGCCCTACTCAGTGACTCGTACCTGGCACACCCAATTAGCGGTATTTTGGATAGCCACGGTCTGGTTAGGTACTGGGCTGTATATTGCTCCCGCCTTATCGGGTTATGAGCCTAAATATCAGCGTCTCGGCGTTAACGTACTCTGGGTAGCCTTAGTCGTCGTGGTGCTTGGCTCCATGGCGGGCGAATGGATTGGGGTGCAGCAGTATTTTGACCTCGATATGAACTTCCTCTTTGGTCATCAAGGATATGAGTACATAGATCTTGGCCGAGTATGGCAAATCTTACTCCTCGTCGGATTATTGATTTGGCTTGCCTTAGTCACCGCAGCCATCAAACCCGCCCTTAAAGTGCAAGGCGAGATGCGCCCTGTGATTTGGGTACTCTATGCCTCTTGCGTGGCAATTGGTTTGTTCTATGGCGCAGGCCTCTTTATGGGTAAACACGCCAACTTAGCGATTGCAGAATATTGGCGTTGGTGGGTAGTGCACCTGTGGGTTGAGGGCTTCTTCGAGACCTTTGCCACCGCCGTTATCGCCTTGATGTTGGTACGTTTAGGGTTAATCCGCGGTCGCAGTGCCAACGGTGCGGTGTTATTTACAACGGTGATCTTCTTAACCGGAGGTTTGATTGGCACCCTACACCACCTCTACTTTACTGGCACCCCGACCTCAGTGATCGCCTGGGGCGCCATCTTCTCCGCCTTAGAAGTCGTTCCCCTCGCCATAATTGGTTTTGAAGCGATGGAAACCTACCGTCTGCGTAAAGCCAGTGGCTGGATGCAACGTTATCACTGGACGATAATGTTCTTTGTGGCGACCGCGTTTTGGAACTTAGTCGGAGCAGGTATGCTGGGCTTCTTAATCAATCCACCTATCTCGCTCTATTACATTCAAGGATTAAACACCACGGCCACCCATGGTCACGCCGCCTTTATGGGCGTGTACGGTATGCTGGGCATGGGCTTGATGCTCTTCTGTCTGCGGGGCCTCACCGGCAATATGCAGTGGAATGACAAAATACTCAAAGGCGCCTTCTGGAGCCTCAACATTGGCCTAGCAGCTATGGTGTTCATGTCGTTATTACCCGTGGGGATTACGCAGTTTTTTGCCGTCATCGACCATGGATACTGGTTCGCCCGCTCACCAGAAGTGATCCATAGTCCACTGGTTGAAAAGCTGGTTTGGATGCGTATGTTTGGAGATATAATCTTCAGTATCGGCGGTCTCTTAATGGGTGCCTTCTTAATCGATTTGATAAGAAAAGCCCTGAATAAACCGGCCAAAGTGCAACAGGAAGTTTTACAAACAAATCACTAATCACAACGATTAATCCTGTCTGACCAAGGTGCCGTTTAGGCACCTTGGTTGCTTAGTTTGATGGCCTGCGCCGTTTATCGTTTACCACGCTTTTATAGCCTTACCGCATTAACGGTTAGCAGTGTCTAAACAACCTGTGTCAATATAACAATCAATGCTATAAATCAGGGGAACCTCGCTGCAGGAGTTTTTATGGCCCTAAGTCAAACTGACCTTACCCGTATCGCACTGGATATCACCTCTGGTTTAGCCCACAGAGACCGCTTCTCACGCTTGCTCGATACGGTGAGAGCTAACCTGCACTGTGACGCGGCAGCGCTACTCACCTTCCATGGACACTATTTTACCCCGCTTGCCATCGACGGTTTGAACGAGGATGTGCTCGGCAGACGCTTTATCCTGAATGAACATCCAAGGCTTGAGGCCATTGCCCGGGCGGGGGATATAGTGCGCTTTCCAGCCGACAGTGAACTTGCCGATCCCTACGATGGCTTGATCCCCAATCAAACCGGGGCATTGAAGGTCCATGCCTGTATCGGACTGCCCTTATTTGCCGACGAACAGCTTATCGGTGCCGTGACTATCGATGCCTTTAATCCCCTGCAGTTCGACCAATTCAGCAATACTGAGCTTCGCAGCTTAAGTGCGATTGCCGCCGCATCCTTAAGCAACGCCCTGCTGGTTGAAAAGTTGGAGCGCATGGCACTCAATAGCCACTCGACCCATGTGCAGGAAAAGAGCCCGAACCTTAACCACGATGCCGAAATCATCGGTAACTCGCCCCAGATGCAAAGCTTGAATCGAGAGATAGAAGTTGTTGCCCATAGCGACCTTAACGTACTGATTTTAGGCGAGACTGGAACAGGCAAAGAGTTAGTTGCACAGGCAATACACCAAAAGTCCGCGAGACAGCACAAACCCTTGGTTTATCTCAATTGCGCGGCGCTTCCTGAATCGGTTGCCGAGAGTGAACTTTTTGGCCATATCAAAGGCGCGTTTACCGGCGCCATCAGCCATCGCAGTGGTAAGTTTGAAATGGCCGATAAGGGCACACTCTTTCTAGACGAGATTGGCGAGCTTCCGCTCACCCTTCAGGCTAAGTTGCTGCGGGTCTTACAATATGGCGACATTCAAAAAGTGGGGGATGATCGCAGTCTTAAAGTCGATGTGCGTATCATTGCCGCCACCAATAAGGATCTGAAGACAGAAGTGCTGGCTGGTCGCTTTAGGGCCGATCTTTACCATAGGTTGAGCGTGTTTCCCCTGCTGGTGCCGCCCCTGCGCGAGCGCGAGCAGGACATCACCTTGTTGAGCGGATTCTTTGCCGAGCGATATCGACAAAAACTCGGGATGAAACAACTTAACTTCAGCCCCAGTAGTTTAATCTTGCTCAATCAATATACCTGGCCGGGCAATGTGCGCGAGCTCGAGCACGCCATTCACAGGGCGACCGTGCTGGCGCGCGTCTCGGCACAGGATGGCTGCTGCACCATAGCGCCACAACATTTTGATTTACCGTTTAAACAAAGTCATTCAGAAACAAGCGCATCGACAAGTTTAAGCGTAAACGAAACACAGCATCGCCCGCAGGAATGCGCCAGTTTAGCCCAAGCGACCGACACCTTTCAGCGGGACTTCATCAAACAAGTGCTCAGTGTACATAACGGCAATTGGGCCGCTTCGGCCAGAGCCTTAGGACTCGACCCAGGCAATCTGCATCGCCTCGCAAAACGCTTAAGGCTAAAATAAGTGATAAATACGCCGTACGGATCATATTTCAGTTGAAATAATGGCCAAAATAAGGAAGGATGCGAGCTTCGCGCGCCAGTGCACTTTGCCCGACAATTTGCCGCCCTGTTTTGGGGAGAAAAAGCCGCGTAAAACAGGTTATTTTATTAACAGGAATCGTAGTATCCGCTTATGAGTATGCTTCGCACCACAGCTTTATTATTGACTCTGGTTTTTCCGAGTCTTTCCGCTTTAGCAACGGAATACCCTTTACCGTCTTCGAAGAGTCGGTTGGTTGGCGAAAACCTGTATTACACAGTGCCAGAGGGTAAACACACCCTCGAAGATATTGCCGCTAAATTCCAACTCGGTCTAAGCAACTTGCTGGAAGCAAACCCTGGCGTGGATCCTTTCCTACCAACACCAGGCAGCAAGCTATTAATTCCTCAACAGCTCATTCTGCCCAATGCGCCGCGTGAAGGCATAGTGATCAACGTTGCTGAAATGCGCCTGTATTACTATCCAAAAGGTAAGAACACCGTTGAAGTGCTGCCCATCGGTATTGGTCAGATTGGTAAAGATACCCCTGAAAACTGGGTCACCAGTGTTCAACGTAAACGCGCTAACCCAACTTGGACACCAACCCCACGTATTCGTAAAGAATATGCCGCAAGGGGCGAAATTCTGCCTGCTGTATGGCCAGCCGGTCCCGATAACCCAATGGGACTCTACGCGCTCTACATAGGTAACTTGTATGCCATCCATGGTACCAACGCCAGCTTCGGTATTGGTTTACGTGTCAGCCAAGGCTGCGTACGTTTACGCCACGATGACATTGAACACTTATTCAAAACGGTTCCAGTGGGTACCCGAGTACAATTTGTGAACCAACCGATTAAAGCGACCGAAGAGCCAGACGGTAAGCGCTACTTAGCCGTGCACCAACCACTGTCACGCACCATTGCCGAGTTTGAATCAGAAGAGCCCGTCTCTCTGACCCTACCGAAAGACATCGCCAAGTTTATTGCCAAGGCCGATACTGATTCAGCAGTGATTAAAAAGCTGCTCGATGAACGTACAGGCGTGCCAACGATTATTAATCAATAATCGGCAACCAGTAATAGATTGCAGCGGTTGATGCCGCTGCGCCCATAAAAATACCCGCCTAGGCGGGTATTTTTGTTTCAATCGAAATGAACTTATCGAATCAATCGCATAATGGTGCGCAAAGGGCCAAGAAATGAGTCATTGCCGCGCTATTTGCCAAGATACGTTGGTCGAAGTTTTGCAGTGCAGGGGTTTCGGTACAGGCACCGACACGTGCGCCGCTACGCACTAAACACGCCTCAAATGAGGTATCGAAGTGATTGAAAATGAGGCCATCTTTAACAGGGCAACCATCAATCTCACCGTCGGCGGCGATAGGGAAATAGCCCCCTAAGGTATCGCGTAAATCGAGACTAAAACGTCCCGGCACTTGGCTTGGCTCGAAGGAATACACATAAGCCTCACGGCTCAGTACGTCCTCATGGCAGGTTAAAATACCGTCACGGCTCGCCGCGATGAGTAACTGCGCATGATCTAACAGCAGCTTACCTTCCACCGAGGTGCTCTCGTTGGCCTTAGGTTTACCGTTTTCAAACACGAAGCCACGGTTAGGGTTTTCACCAAACTTGTTAAATCTGTGGCCACGCTTAAAGCCGGTTGGGTTCACCAGAGGCAGAATGCTCAAATTCACCCGTTCGAATAAATCGGCCGATGCCTCACTTAAAAAGTGCAGTAAGCCCCAAGGGCCAGCCGATTCTTCGCCGTGAAACCCTGCGCTGATCAATAACGAAGGTAAGCCAGATTTGGCGGCGGGAGATTGATACAGACTGACGCTGTACTTGCCGACTTCACCGAGTTTTTTCTCAACCATCCCCAAACGGGACATTTCCTGCTCAAGCTGTAGATAAAAATTATCGATATCTGTGCTTTCACAGTTAAAAATATCGCTTTTCCACTGAAAGGATTCGAACGGAGATCTGCTTACCATATCTTGTACTTATGCCAGAAAAAGAACTGTGCCATCATAGCAGTTCTTTTAAAAAACTGAATGCTATTCAACTGATTTAGATGAAATCAGAGGAGTGGGCTAAGCTGCTCACACAAGCACACAGATGAAAGCCTTCAGCGGGTAATTTAGATAGGATGCTAAATGAGACCATACCTTAGCGGTTATTTCGGCCTAGTTATCGCGTTGCTTAGCCCTTCGCTTAAGGCGCAGTGCCAGATAACGGGCGCCGAGCGCCTGTATCAACTCGAGTCGCAAATTGAGACTTACACTTTAGCCAATGGCCTCACTGTGCACCTCTTGCCGCAAGCGGATATGCATACTTTGACCATTGCCAGCCAATTTAATGTCGGCGCGCGCAATGAGGCCAAGGGCCAAACTGGCTATGCGCACTTATTCGAGCACATGCTCTTCAAGGGCAGCGAACAAGCGCCCGGCGACAGTTATGCCCAGCAGTTAAGTGCCCTTGGGGCGCGTTTTAATGCCAGCACCCACTTCGATTACACCAATTATTACGTCACTCTACCCAGCCAAGCCCTCGGCTTAGGGCTGTTCCTCGAGGCCGACCGTTTTATTCGCCCCGATTTGAACCAGACTACGGTAAAGAATCAGCAGGAAACCGTGCTCCAAGAAATGGCGCAAACCATAGATAACCAGCCCTATGTGCGCAGTGCGATGGAATTTCTGCTAGAACAGGTGAAGTATACACCCTACGGCCACGGTATTATTGGCAGCCGTGAGGATATTACCGAGGCGAGTCCCGAGCGTTTAATCGCCTTTCACCGCGCCCATTATCGCCCCGATGCGATGCAGTTATCCTTAGTCGGCAAGCTTCCATCCGACGTTAAGTCGCTTATAGCACAACACTTTAATGCTTGGCCCACGCCTGATCAGCCCATAACCGAATTCGATGAACTAAAAATCACGCCTAAGCCCGTACATGCAGAGCTTATTGATGAGCGTGGTCCTTGGCCCGGCTTACTGCTCGCCTGGCATACTGTGGGTAAAAATCATCCCGACGCCGCCGCTATTCGCCTGCTCGAAGGCTATTTATTCCAAAATACCCGCAGCGTTATAGCGCAAATCAGCCAGCACGATCCGGCGCAAATGTTGAGTTATTCACTGCCCTTTGAGCTGGAAAATCATGGCATAACCAATCTGATCTTAGTGCCTAGGGCCAAAACCTCCCTCGATGACTTAACGGAAAAGGTTTTAGGCGTGGTTGCCAAAGTGCATCAGACGCCATTGAGTGACGCTGAACTGTGCCAACTGAAACAAACTTGGCTGAACAATCAGTTAGCGCAGCTCGATAACACTCAATCGCTCGCCACTCTGCTATCCGCCACGGCGAAACAAGACCAAACGCATCCCTTAACGGCCCAATGGCAACGGATTAACTCAGTGACGACAGAAGATCTTCAACGGGTTGCCACGCGATACTTTAGCAACAATATGGTCAGGGTTGACCTCTTGCCGCCTTGGTATATCCGCGTAGGCAAGACTTTGCTGGAGTGGCTGCCATCGAGTGTGAGCGATAGCCTTGAGGACGCGGTACTATGATAAAAACGATTCTATTCAGTAGATTGGCAATAGCGCCAACTCTCCTTAAAGGCCTAAAAGCCATGAGTCTTGGCCTTATCGGTATCACGCTAATGGCCTGCCAACAGACCCAGCTTAACTTTACCGCCACCCAAGCGCCCAGTTTGGCAAGCTTCGATACACCAACTCAGCTACCGGAGGTGGGGCTGATCCGCCTACCCACAGAATCAGCGTTTATCGATGTGGTGCCCGATGGCCTAACACTCCCCTACCAGCTCCACACAGCACACAGCAGCCAAGGGCTGAGTAATAGGGTGAGCCTTGTCGCCATCAGCCCCAGCAAACCCTTCGAAAATCCGGATATTTTACAATTCGCCTTGCAGGAAAAAGCCCGTAGTCTGGCGCTCCGCCAACCCGATGCCTGCCTTGAAACCTTCGAGACTCGCGTTACCCTGCACAGTATCAATCTGAGCCTAGCCTGCCCCATGCCGGTTAATCATCTCTACCGCCTATTGATACAGTTTTGGCAAGCCGATGCGTTTAGCGAACATGCCATGGCAGCGGTCGATATCGACAATATCCGCCGCCAATTGAAACTCAATAAGCACTTGAATGCCTTTAGTGGTGCCGAAATTGATAAAGTCTGGCGCGATAAACTCCTCGGGGCGGCGCATCCCTATAATCAGAGCATCAATAATCAGGCAATGTACGACTCACTGACCTTAAGTGAGCTATCGCAATTGCAGCAGCGCACGTTTACCCAAGCAAAGTGGCACCTGTTTTTAGAAAGGACAGAGACCGAAGAAGCCGAGTTTGATTTAAAGCAAAGCCTCGCCCTGTGGCCGAGTAATACAAACTTAAGCTTGCCCACCGCATCAACTAAACCAAAGCCGCTTAATCGAGCGACGTCGTCAATAAAGCAGTCCCACACTATCTATCTGATTGATGCGCCGGGCAGCGTACAGACTCAGGTACGAATAGGTTATGCCCTCGACGATAAACACTTGTCTGCTCAGGATATACCGCTCGCATGCCGCAGTTTGGCCGCCATCTTGGGACGCAGCTTTTCGGGTCGGCTCTATTACGACTTACGTGAACAGCGCGGCTTAACCTATGGCATTTACGGCCAATGCGCTAATGCGCCGCTCGCCACCAGCATCAAGTTTTATGGCAGTACGGCGATAGAGCACACGGGCGCCTTTGTGGTGGGGATTTTAGATCATCTAAAGCTGCTAGCCTCTACACCCGCGAGCGATGGGGAAATTGCCGCCCTTAAAACTTACCTGATTGGTGAAGCACTGTTAACCCAAGACAATCCCAGCCAGCGCGAAACCCAATTTATTCATCAACTTGTGTTGGGATTAGATCCCCAGTCGAACCAAGCGATGAACGCTAAGCTGCAGGACCTCACGCCCGCTCAGTTGCAGCAGTTAACTCAGCAAGCCTTTAGCGGCGAACCTTTGGTGATTTTACGGGGGGATGTCGATAGGATAACGGCCGATCTCACCCACAAGCTGCCGGGCTGGCAGCTAGAGGTGGTCAAAGTAAACGATTAATTTTTAGAGTTTACCGCTAGGAACATCGCTCGCCGAGCCCTGTTGTAACATCTGGGCATGGCCTTGCTCCATTTGCGCTAAGTCTTCCATGGCAGCGCCAGATTCCATATCAGGATTCCCTTCGCTTGGATGTTCTGGATTACTGCCATCATGGCTATCCAATGCCATGGCTGAAGCCGTTTGTGTGTCGTTATCGCTTGCTACAGCGCTATCCTTGGCGAGCGAGTCATCTTTCACGGGGGATGGCAGCAGAGTTTCACTATTCAGGGCATCCCCCTGCGCAGTATTTGCTGTAATGGCCGCTGGTTGACTAAGGTGGCTTAGCCAAGTGGTTAACTTTACGGGTGTTATGACACTGACCAGCACAATAATGGCTGCGGCCGCGGCGCCATAGGGTAACCATTTGCGCGCCCCCGGCTGATTATCCCGAGCATACAAGGCGTTAGTCTGAGCGGTGTTGGTATTTTTAGCTGCGCCCTCTGGCGCTAAGGTTTGTAATAGCTCGGGTAAATGTTCCAACTCTTGGCCGATAATGCGCTGACCGATAAATTGCCCGCCCTCATAAATTTCTAATTGGTGGCTAAGCACTTCGCCCTCGACCGTGCCAGAGCTGACAATCACTAATTTATTGCAACGCACCTTGCCGCGAAAAACTCCGCAGACCCTCAGTTCATCACAGCAGAGTTCACCCGAGACTTCGCCACCAAGCTCGATTTTAATCTGTCCGGCGCAGCGGATATTTCCCGCTAATTTCCCCGCAACTAATGCCGTGCCCGCCAGTTGCATCTCGCCCTCAATGGAGGTTGAGGCACTGATAAAAGTGACACCATTACCTTTGCTACCCATAGGTTTAATTCCATATCATTATTTTTGTGAAAAAGATGTTAAGTGAAAATACCTGAAGAATAAAGCATTGGATTCCCTTGATATTTGACCTGAGTCGGTTTTAGGTAAGATTTTAGTCCGCTAATTAACTGTGTTAGGCTGGCAAGGTTTTTCAGCAGACTTAGGCTTAGCACCTCACAAAAAATAAGCCCTAGCTTGCTGCCGCAAAGGGATAATACTGGCTCAATTGATGACAAATTCCATGGTCTTAAACCCGCTCACAACGGCAACCGCCCCCCAATCACCTCTGGCCATTTATCAGGCCAAAATCGGCACCGAGCTGATTGAGGATCCCGCGCAGGCACAGGCGGTACTCTCCTTAGATAAGCTGTATCAGCAGATTATTGGTCGAACAGACGCTCAGCCAATCAAAGGCTTATATCTGTGGGGTGATGTTGGCCGGGGTAAAACCTTTCTTATGGATTTGTTCTTCGATACCCTGCCACAACAGGGAAAGCTTAGACTGCACTTTCATCGCTTTATGGCGCGGGTGCACCAAGCCTTAAAGGAACATGCGGGGCAGCGCGATCCCCTTAAGCTGATCGCAAAAAATCTAGCGCAGGAGTGCAAGGTACTCTGTTTCGATGAGTTTTTTGTATCAGACATAGGGGATGCCATGATCCTCGCCGGCTTGTTTGAAACCTTGTTTGCCCAAGGGGTGGTGCTAGTCGCCACATCAAACATTTCTATCGAGCGCTTATATGAAAATGGCCTCGCCAGACACAGATTTTTACCCTGCATTGCCCTGCTCCAAACCCATACCCAAATGCAGCATCTCAATGGCGAGCAAGACCACAGGTTGCACGCCTTGAATCACGAGCCGTCGGAAGAGGCCATTGCCGCCACCTCAAAGAATATTGGCCTGACTGGCACACTGGATTTCGAGGCCATTTTTACGGCGCTGACGCATGGCGCCCCCGTGCTTGAAGCCAATACACTGCGCGTTTGTCAGCGGGATATCCCCGTCGTGCGTACCACTGCTGAAGGCCAGCAGCCTTCGGTCGCCTGGTTTGATTTTCATGCCCTGTGCGATGGCCCGCGCTCGCAACTCGACTATATTGAAATTGCGAGCCGATTTAAGGTGTTAATGCTGAGTAATGTGCCCAGACTCGGGGGCGAAGTAAAAGGTTGGATCCGCGCCCGCGGCACTGAAGATGGCACAGGCGACAACCAAGCGGCCATCACGGGAGAGCGGCAACTGTCCTACGCCGCTAACGATGATCCAGCGCGGCGTTTTATCAGCCTTATCGATGAGTTATATGATCAAGGGGTGAGCTTATATTTAAGCTGCGACGTGCCACTGAGCGAACTCTACCAAGGCGGCGCCCTCAGTTTTGAGTTTCGCCGCACCTATAGTCGACTCATTGAGATGAGCCAGCAAAGAGTAGAATGAGGCGTCTCCACATGATCACGATTAACATCATAAAAAAGCGAATATTTACCACAGTACTCCTCTAGACCGTGATAATGATAAAAATGACCTCCAAGGTGCACTTAAGGTCGTGAGGCCACTCATGAGTAAATCTAAGATCTACCGCAGAGTAGCAACTATGCCTATATCCATATCGATAAATTGCGGTAAAACGACAGGGAAACGGCGCCACTTTGGATGTAAGAGATGGATGTAAGAGACATTCTCCTGTAAAAACACATTAGCATTTAAGCAGTATTGTTACCCACTAAATCGCTGGCTTAACTGCTGAATATCCGCAGCAACCCACTCAGGTTCAATACAGTCGGCAAGTTGACTCGCCATAAACGACACCAACTGCATGGCAGCATAGGGTAAGCGTCTATCCTTGCGTCCCACCAGATACCAGTTACTCTCCAGTGGAAATCCGTTCACCGACAAGATTGCGGGTTTTTCACGCCCCTCTTGCAGAGTGTGCGCCGAAATCACCGATAAACCTAAGCCCGACGCCACGCTCAACCGAATCGCCTCGTTGCTCTCAATTTGCATGGTGTCGCTCAAGGCAATCCCTTGGGCGCTACACCAAGACTCAAACATCAGCCGTGTAGCTGAGCCCGGCTCGCGCATGATAAAGCGCTCTTGTTTCAACTCGCTAAAGTTGAGATGTTGGCACTTAACCGCCCAGTGGTCCTTAGGGGCTATCAGTTGCAGCGGATTTTTAATGATCCGCGCCGATAACACATGCTCACCACTTGGGGGATGACTAAAGAGATATAAATCATCTTCTTGGCGCTCGAATCGCCCTAAAATATGCGCACGGTTGCCAATATTTAAGGTGACTTTGACCTGCGGAAATTGGCGATAGAAGGCCCCTAGAATCCGAGGCATCACGTATTTTGCCGTGGTGACTAGACCGATATTGATATGGCCCACACTGCCGCCCCTCGCCTGCTGGATAAAGGCATCGAAGTCTTCGAAACGACTCAAGGTATCGCAGGCAACCCGATAGAGCTCTTGCCCGACTAAGGTCGGCTGCATTCGCCCCTCAGCGCTTACTAACAAAGGCTCACCCAAAATATCCGCCAATTTCTTAAGCTGAAGAGAGACCGTCGGCTGAGTGAGATGCAAGGCGCGCGCGGCGGCCGAGATATTGCCAAGCCTGACGACCTGCACATACACCTCGAGCAAACGAAAGCTTAAGTGCCGAAGTTTAAGTTGGCCTTGGGATGATTTATCCATAGATTTTTATCTATACCTAATCTGCAAACAATTTATTTTTCAATATAGCGAATTGGGTTCAGAATCTCCAGCCATCGATGCCCGTGAAACTTTCTCGGCGCATTATTCTGTTGATGTCTTTATTAATGAGATACTTATGCCAGATATTGTCATTGCGTTTTTCGCCTTAGGTTTACTCGCCGGTTTGGTTAAATCCGATCTTAAGGTCCCCCCCGCCATCTACGAAACCCTCTCGATTTTGTTAATGCTGACCTTAGGGCTTAAGGGCGGTATGGCGCTACACGGCCATACCCAAAACCTAGTGATCACCGAATTGGTTGCCGTTGTCGCCTTAGGCTTACTGATCCCCTTAGTGCTTTACCCTGTACTGACGCGCTTAGTGCAACTCGGTCGAACCGATGCCATTAGTATCGCCGCCCATTATGGATCGGTGAGCGCGGGCACCTTTGCAGTGGTTCTCGCCATGGTGGAAAAATCAGGGATGACATTAAGACCCGAAACTACCCTATACCTAGTGCTACTCGAACTGCCCGCGATTGTGGTCATGCTCTGGCTGCACAGATACTTAAGCTCAAAACAGGCGGGGCAAGATGCTGCGCCAACGGCCCACAAATCCAGTGTGTTGCACGAGGCGCTAACCAGCCGTGGTGTCGTGCTACTGGTAGGTGGTGTCGTGATAGGTTGGCTCTATGGGCCGACGGGACTAGCTCCTCTCACACCTGTGCTGCTCGGCGGCTTTAAAACCCTACTGGCACTGTTTTTACTGGAGATGGGCTTAGTCACGGCGAAAGTCTGTTTACCGCTGCCACTGCAACAATGGCGCCTGTTAGTATTTGCCGCCGTAACGCCGTTTATCTTGGCATGGTGTGGTATCGGAGTCGGTTTATGGTTGGAATTGCCCGAAGGCAGTATCTTAATTCTTGCCGCCTTAAGTGCCAGCGCCTCCTATATTGCAGCGCCTGCCGCTATCCGCGCCGCGATTCCCGAGGCTAATATCGGTTTGGCGATGCTGGCATCGCTGGGGATTACCTTCCCGGTAAACGTGCTAATCGGTTTGCCCCTGTATCAGCACTGGGTGCTACAAATTACCGCTTAAACTTCGCCCATAAAAAAGGGAGACGACAGTCTCCCTTTTTAGCTTTTCAATCTGCTGTTCACTGACCCAACGCCCAATCCACTAGGGCTTATCTAAGTGGTGCAAGGCTTTGTTTTCATACATAGCCCGGTCGGCGGTATCGAGTAAATCCTCAAGGTTCATATCGGATTCTGGCGACCAATGGGCAACACCGATACTGGTTTCTAACGGGCGTTGCTGCGGACGTTGCTGATTATATTGCTCAAGCAATAACTTAAAACGCTCGATGGCATAACCGACGGTATCAGGCTGCACAAAACTGAGCAGCACCACAAACTCATCCCCGCCCAATCTGGCTATCACATCAGACTCTCTAAACGCTGCCATTAAAATATGGGCAAAATCATAGAGCACTTGGTCGCCCTTACGATGACCAAAGCTGTCGTTCACTTCTTTAAAAAAGTCGAGATCAAAAAACACTAACGCCGCTTTTGCGTTAGTACGTCGACAACTGGCAAGAGATTGATAGGCCAGCAGTTCGAACCCACGCCGATTAGAGATCATGGTGAGCGGATCTAAGGTATTTTGCGCGATAAACAGCAGCTCGGCCTCAACCATTTGCCCCAGATCCGTTAAGGTTTCAATGTCATCGTCGCTAAACTCCCGCGGCTCATTGCCGATTAAACACAGCGTCCCGACCCGATATTCCCCTTGAATGGTAAGAGGATAACCCGCATAAAACCGGATATGCGGAGGCTCGGTAACTAAGGGGTTATCGAAAAAACGGGGATCCTTGAGGGCATCGTTAACGATAAACACGCCATCATGGTTAATAGCATGGGCGCAAAAGGAAATATCCCTTGGAGTTTCAGTCACCTCTAACCCTTGGCGAGACTTAAACCACTGACGATTCGCGTCGACTAGGGTCACCACGCAAATCGGCAGGGCAAAGATCCGCCGCGTTAGCCGAGTGATCCTGTCGAATCTCTCCTCGGCATCGGTATCGAGTACATTCAGCGCCCTTAGGGTGGCTAAACGTTGTAACTCATTCTCAGGAATGGGAGGTAGTTGCATAGTACACTCCGCTAATGGCTCTCTAACAAGCTTAGACTAACTGCAAGGCTCACGTTGATTTACTCAAGGATTGCCTGATAAATCACAACCACTCGCTCCGCGTGGGCCGCCACATCATCAAAGGCCAACTTACCGGCTTTTTGTTGCAGGGTGAGACGATGATTTTCATCCCGTAGCCAGCAATAACTCTGGGTTAAGTGCTGCGCACTCATGAGCGGCAAAAGCTCAAGCTCGGCCAGCACACCAAAAATACGCACGTTATCAGACCAAATCGACAACTCGGGATATTCATGTGCATGGGCAAGCACTAAATATTGGGCGATAAACTCAATATCCGTGATCCCGCCGGGGCTCTGTTTCAGATCGAATTCACCATCGCTGACCTTGAGTAAATGGTCGCGCATCTTTTGGCGCATCTCACGCACGGCCTTTTTCAGCTCGTCCTTGTCCCTTGGTTGCTCAAGCACGGAGGCGCGGATCTGGCTAAATTTAGCCGCTAAACTATTATCGCCAAACACAAAACGTGAACGCACTAAGGCTTGATGCTCCCACGTCCAAGCCTCCTGCGCTTGATACTCACCAAAGCGCGCAATCTCACTCACCATTAAGCCCGATGCGCCAGACGGACGCAGGCGCATATCCACTTCATATAACTCACCCGAGGTGGTTCGGGTCGAGAATAAGTGCAGAATACGTTGAGCCAGTTTCAAATAAAAATGGCCCACTTCTATCGGTCTATCGCCATTGGTAAGACTGTTGGCCATATTTTCGGGCGCTTCGTAGAGGAAAACTAAATCCAGATCCGAACCGTAACCCAGTTCGATACCGCCTAACTTGCCATAGCCTATGACCGCAAAGCCGGTGTCGTTGCCTTCCTCAAGATAACTGGGCACACCATGGCGCACCGCCACTTGTTGCCATGCCTGCATCACCACTTGCTCGATAATGGCTTCGGCCAAGAAGGTTAAGTGATCGCTCACCTGCATCACAGGTAAAACGCCAGTCACATCGGCGGCGGCAATTTTCAGCTGTTGTGACAACTTAAACTGGCGCAGCGCCTCCATTTGCTGCTCCATATCATCTTCAGGTACTCGCAGCAGATACTGGCGCAGCTCACTCGGATAATCATCGAGCGAGGTTGTGTCGTACAGATGCGCTGGGTCGATAAGCTCATCGAGCAACATCGGGAATTTAGCAAGCTGCGCCGCAATCCAAGGACTGGCGCAGCACAGGCTCACAAGCTGTTGCCGTGCGCCGGGGTTTTCGCACAGCAACTCAAGATAGGTCGTGCGCGTCAGAATTTGCTCTAACACCTTTGAGACCGGCTCAAAGGCCGCTGAAGGGCTCGGCTGATTGAGTAACTCCTCGAGTAACCTTGGCATTAATTTATCGAGGGTCTCACGGCCACGGGGACCAATCGAGCGTTTAGTCACGGTGTCGCGCCAACTGCTGAGCAGCGGCCAGAGTTTATCGTCGTCAATCTGCTGCTCGGCGAGGAGATTGATCGCGTGATCGTCCTGCTGCACATTCCACAGCTGCGCAGTCCAATGCTCGGCTTTCTCCTCGCCTTCTTCGCCGCCCACTGTGGCTTTAAAATGACGATGAATTTTCGCCATCGCCGCCTCGATATGGGTGCGAAGATCGGTTTCGTTGGTCATATCCAGCACTGCGCAAAGTCTTGCCCAATCGAGGGGATTATTTGGTAGAGTCTGGGTTTGCTTATCATCAATCGCCTGTAACAGGTTCTCGACTCGACGCAGTAATAAGTAGCTGTGTTTTAGCTCATCGACCGCCAAGTATTCGAATTGCCCTAGGCTGTAAAGGGTGTCCATGGCCCCAAATAGGCTCTGTTGGCGCAGGGCGGGTTCACGACCGCCGCGGATCAGCTGGAAGCTTTGCACCACGAACTCCACCTCACGTATCCCGCCCGCACCGAGTTTAATATTGTCGGTTAACTGGCGGCGACGCACTTCTTGGGCAATGAGTTGTTTCATTTTGCGCAGGGATTCAATCGCCGAGAAGTCGATATAACGGCGATAAACAAAGGGGCGCAGTAAGCTGTGTAATTCGTCGGAAAAATGGTTCCAAGGTCCGAGCGAACGGGCTTTGACCATGGCATAGCGTTCCCAATCCCGCCCTTGCTCTTGGTAATAATCCTCAAGGCCACTAAAACTCACCACCAATGGACCACTCTCGCCGTAGGGACGCAGGCGCATGTCGACGCGGAACACAAACCCATCGACGGTAATTTGGTCGAGTAAATTAACTAGCCGCTGCCCCATACGGATGAAAAACTGTTGATTATCGAGACTTCGGCGCCCACCCACGGTTTCGCCATGTTCAGGGAAGGTAAAGATAAGGTCGATATCGGAGGAAAAGTTCAGCTCACGCCCACCGAGCTTGCCCATGCCCAAAATAAGCAAAGGCTGCGGGTTGCCTGCCTTATCCATAGGCGTGCCATATTGGGCACACATTTCTTTATAGAGCCAATCCCTTGCCCCAATAACTAACGCTTCGGCGAGTGCCGAGAGGTCTAACAGTGATTCTTCTAAGCTGGCGTAATCTAAAAAATCTCGCCAGGCTAAACGCACCATTTGATAGTTACGGAATCGGCGTAATTGACGTTTTGCGAGGTCTTCAGTCGTCGCACTATTTAACTGTTCGTGTAACTGGGCATCAAAGGTCTGCCGTTCCACTTGCTGCAGATCGCCCGCGAATAAAGTGTTAATCCACTCGGGTGACCGAGTTAACTGCGCTGCGATATAATCGCTTAATCCTAAAACGTTTTTCAGTTCCTGCTGCTGCGCAGGCGTTAAATTTGCCAGTCCTTCTGACCATACTTCGGCGAGGCGTGCCCAATGCCGCTCTGCGGCTTGAGTAACGAGGGGAGACAATGACTTATTACTGTCTTTTTGTACGGCCATAATAATCCCTAACAAATTTAAACGTCGACATATTATGTCATAAATGATATAGAATGAAGCCACATCAGGTTTGATGCCATTGCCATGCCTCAAGGCAAATTTCCCTCCATGGCAAATGCAAGCTCAGCCCAACAGAAAGTGGCCCCCCTCTTTCTTGGCTGTTTAGGGTACTATAACCTGTGAGGCAAACATATTGGGCAAGTAGATTATTATTGTCCGCCCATATTTGAGTTTTATTTCAGCACTTTTGGAGAAAACATGGCAGGAATGCTAATGCGGGTTCTCACGTCGATACTCATTTTGGCCGCAACCTTATCGCTTACGGGTTGTGGCGATGACAGGCCAGAGAAAATTGAGAAGTATCAACAACTCACTCAGCAGCGCCTCTCGACACTCAATACCATGCTCGAGGACGGTCAGGTACGTAACGCCAATCTGCTCAAGCAATATAGCAGTTTGCTCAAACAGCAAAAGCCCGATTTCGCGCCACTCTTGGATGAATTAGCCAAGGATTCAACCGCCGAAGGGCCAATGTATACGTCGCTGAAGCGCCGCTTAGACGATGCCAAAAACTCGGCTAACTTTACCGATCTCGACCAACAACTCGCCGAGGTTGAGAATCTCTATCAAGCGGCCGATCCCAGCCTGTATAACGACATGCTTTCCGATCCCGTCAACGTGATTGCCGATATGTCGGATGGCAAGCTTGCACGCGTTAATGCCATCAGCCGTGAAGCGGCGGCCCTTGCCAATAATGCCGAAGATTTTGGCCCTGGTAGCCAATTGGTGGGTAACCCTGCCTACGGCAGCTGGCAGACTGACTCGAGCGGCATGTCCTTCTGGGCTTGGTACGGCATGTATTCGATGTTTTCGAATATCTTCCACCGCCCCATTTATTACGACCGTTGGTCGGGTAACCGTGGCTACAGCTATTACAACGACGTAGGTCGCTATCGCTATACCTCGCCAAAACAAGCACAGGCGCAGGAAAAAACCTTCGAGCAGACCAAAAAACGTTTCGATTCTCAAGGGAAACGCTTCGACAGCCCCTATTCAAAATCGCGCACGGGTGCCACAGCTCTCTCCCGTGAGAGCAGCAGCGCGCCTAAAACCAATACCACAGCGAATAAGTCGAGCGCACAGTCGGGCAGCAAATTCCGCTCAAATTATTCTAAAGACAGCAGTTTCCGTAATTCCAGCAACCGCACGACCCGCAGTGTGCGCCGAGGCAAGTAAACTAAAGGATCTCCCATGACATTATTTCAGGATTTCGGTATCACACCAGAGCTAGTCACCATACTGGCAATTGACCTCTCGATTGCGGTTATCTTATTGACATTAATGCGTTATTTGCAGGGTTGGAGCGTTAGAGTCAACAGCAGTAAAGAGCTGGCTGAACGCGATAACTTTGCCTTTGGGATCAGCACCGCCGGCGCCGTTGCCGCGCTCGGCATAGTGCTGACCGGTGCTATTACTGGCGCAGCTGCACCCTCTTATTTAACCGAAGCTATCGGCATGAGCGCCTACGGGTTATTTGGTTTAGTGCTGATTAAACTCGGACGTTTTTTACACGACAAAATCGCGCTAAATGAGTTAGATAAAAATCAGCAAATCCTTAAAGGCAACGTATCAGTCGCCATTGTGGATGCGAGCGCCGCCATCGCTACCGCGATCATTATTCGCGCCGTACTGCTATGGGCCGAGGATTTAACACTCGACACCTTTATTGCTATCTTCAGCGCCTTTGCGATTTCTCAGTTGATGCTAGTGCTACTCACCCGCCTACGCGAAAAACGCTTCGCGAGTCGTAATCAAGACTCTTCCATGCAGCAAGCTCTCGCCCAAGGCCACACTGCGTTAGCCATTCGCCACGCAGGCTTTATGATCGCCATGGCGCTAAGCTTTAATGCCGCGAGTCATTTTATCCTGTTCAACCCAACCGCCTATGTGACTAACATCATCGGCTGGTTAGTGTTCTCTATCATCATGTTGGTGGTACTGACACTGCTGCTGTTTGTGATCAAAAAGCTAGTGCTGGCACGAATCGATTTAGCGGATGAGGTAGAGAGACAGCACAACATTGGTATCGCTGCCGTGGAAATGGCCATCAGTATTGCTATCGCACTTATTCTCACGGCCCTAATGGCGTAATCCAATGCACGAATCCCAAATAACTGGCTCGGCGACTCAAGCGGTAAAAACGAGTTGCCTAAGCTGGTTCGATGATGTCCTACTATTGGGCATTATGGCCGTACTCGCTGGGTGCGGCCTGATCTACGAATACCTGTTGTCCCACTACGCAGGCCGGATCTTAGGCGCGTTAGAAGCCGCCATTTACACTATGATCGGCCTGATGATCGTCTCCATGGGTCTTGGCGCCTTTGCCGCTCGCAAAATTAAAGATGCCTTTACCGGCTTTGTAGTGCTCGAACTCACGGTCGCGCTCTGTGGCTCGCTGGCGATTTTAATTACCGCTGCCGTAATAGGTTTTGGTCAACAGCTGCCAATGCTTATCGCCTCCACCTTAGGCTTACCACCAGATCAACTGCCCGAAGGTGGCATGATTGGCTCGCTGCAGAAGCTAAGCGAACATCTGCCCTATGTCTGGGGCGTTTTGCTCGGCTTGATGATCGGAATGGAAATTCCACTGATCGCGAGGGTGAGACAATCCCTGTCAGATGAACA
This sequence comes from Shewanella sp. GD04112, assembly GCF_029835735.1. Classification (NCBI taxonomy): domain Bacteria; kingdom Pseudomonadati; phylum Pseudomonadota; class Gammaproteobacteria; order Alteromonadales; family Shewanellaceae; genus Shewanella; species Shewanella sp. GD04112. Next base: position 954,062 of record NZ_JAOEAL010000001.1, on the reverse strand, counting down.
CTTACTGCATAATGCCGGTACCATTTATGGCGCCGACTATATTGGTGCAGGCATTGGCGCGGCCATTTGGGTCGGCTTTATGCTGGCCATCGATATTCAACTCGCCGCCGCGCTGACCGCCAGCTTTAACTTGCTCGCGGGCTTTGTGTTTATCTGGCGTTTTTGGCCCAAAATCCAAAGAGCAAAATTATTGCTCGCGGGGCATTTTGTGGTCACGGGTGTATTATTATTGCTCGCCATTCAGGGGCCGAGTTGGGAGCAACAGTTCAACAATCTGCTCTATAAAGACAAAGTGGTTTACGCCAAGGCCACGCGTTTTCAACAACTCACCTTTACCGAGCGCTTACGTGGCAATGGCCTCTCTCCCATATATTCCTTGTATATCAATGGCCGATTACAGTTTTCGAGTATCGATGAACATATCTACCATGCGTTTTTAGTTCACCCAACGCTTGCGGCCAGCGCTCGCCACAACAAAATATTAATCATTGGTGGTGGTGATGGACTGGGCCTAAAGCAAGTGCTGCGTTGGGAGCCTGAGCAAGTGACCTTGCTCGATCTTGATGCTGCATTGGTGCAACTCTTTAAAACGCCCGATACGGATATGCCTAAGCGCCTAAGCCAAGCCCTGTTAGCCCTTAATGGCAATGCCTTTAACGATCCTCGCGTTAAGGTGATTAACGACGATGCCTTTAATGGAGTCGATAAATTGATTGCCGCAGGAGATAAATACGACGCCATTATTGTGGACTTGCCCGATCCTAGCCATCCCGATTTAAATAAGCTCTATTCGGATTATTTCTATCGCAAGCTCAAGGAACTAATGAGCAATGATGGCGCTCTGACTGTACAGTCAACCTCACCCTATCACGCGCAAAAGGCCTTTATCTCGGTAGCCAAAACCTTGGCCTTAGCGGGGTTTGACGTAAAACAGTATCACCATAACGTCCCAAGCTTTGGAGAATGGGGCTGGAGTATTGCCACCCTATCTGGAAAGGATGCCCAGCATCGCCTTGGCGAGCTGACCACACTACCGATAGCGGATGACTGGTTAACCTTAGGTTTAGTCAAAGGTGCCTTTGAATTTCCTGCCAATTTTTATCAGGACGCCGCCAGTATTAAGCCTAACGAACTCGGTTCGTTACAGTTGTACCATTATCATCAACAGGCATGGTCCGAAACCCAAGGACTGGATCTTTTTTAACGGATAAAGATAGTGCTTGACATATTATGTCTCGGTGCTATCTTTGAACACAGACATAATATGTCAATAAGGACAAATATGAATATCCATACTCTTGCTAATCACCTCAACAGCCTTGGCAATAACAGCCAGACCGGCTTCCAATTCGATTGTTATCCAATTGATGGTGAAGTCGAAGTGTTGCAAGTGAATGTGGTCGGCCGTGAAGAAATCCCGGTATTCGTATCGGTGACGGACAACCAAATTCTCTGCATCAGCTACCTGTGGGGCGAGAACGAAGTAAACCAAGAACGTCGCAGCGAAATGTTTGAAACCATGCTCGAATTAAACATTCCAATGCCATTGTCAGCCTTTGCCAAAATCGATGACAAATACGTGGTTTACGGCGCACTGTCTCTGCAATCTAGCATGCTCGAAATAGAGCAAGAGTTAGCAGTCTTATCCGATAACTGCTTAGAAGTTATCGATGAAATGGTCGACTATCTGAAATAAGGAGCCACAATCATGGGCATTCTGAACAAAATTTTAACAGCGTTTCGCGGTGGTGCCACCGAAGTTGGCCAAAGCATCGTAGACGCAAACTCGACTCGAATTTTCGAACAAGAAATCCGTGATGCCGAGAAACACTTAACCAACGCTAAGCGCGAACTGACCGATGTGATGGCGAAAGAAATGCAAGCCAGCCGTGAAGTTGACCGCTTAAAGCGCTCAATTGCCGAACACGAAGGCTATGCAACGCAAGCTTTAGATAAAGGCAACGAAGCCTTAGCCATTGAAGTGGCAGAAAAAATTGCTCAATTAGAGCAAGAGCTGGCTGAGCAACAAAGCGCCAATGATAGCTTTAGCGCTCACGCACTGCGCCTGAAAGATTTAGTGAAGAAGACCGAGCGTCAACTGTCTGATTATCAACGTCAGTTAAGCATGGTTAAAACCACTGAAAGCGTACAAAAGGCGACGGCGACCATTACCGACTCTTTTGCCTCAAGCAACTCTAAGCTGCTGAATGCTAAAGATTCATTAGAGCGTATCAAGGCGCGTCAACAACAGTTTGACGACAGATTGAAAGCCGCTGAAACCTTAGCCGAAGAAGGCAGCGATAAATCATTGCAGGCCAAATTAGCCGAAGCTGGCATAGGTGAGCAAAAATCGAATGCCAACGCCGTGCTCGAACGTATCAAGGCACGTAAAAGCTAATTCATGATTGACCAAACGCCGAGCACCGATGGGACCATCACCCCCTATTGTGCTCGGCTTTTTTGTTTTAGACACGCGAATATGTCCAATCACCCATAGCGTGAGCTTTGGCATTCTGCGCACTGTTTAGGAGCGAATATGGGATTTTTCAACAGTATTTTTGGTAAAAAGGCGCCACCAGCGCGTGAACTCAATCATCCCTCTGCGCTCAAGATCGGCGATATGATCTCCATCGACAATAGTTTTGCTCTGCCGCCACAATTGCGCGGTCAACAACTGAAAGTCGAAGCGGTGAATACCTATGAGTTTGAACGCAATCAGCAAACCGAGTGGGTACTTAAAGGTCATGGTAGCGAGACGCTATTTTTGAGTATTGAAGAAGACGATGAAACTTACCTCGCCTTCTCTATGAAAATTACCCGCGCGCAGGTGGAACAGTTATTCGATTTAGAGCAATTCAGTACCCTGTTCGATGAACCTGGCCACGCCGAACTCACCACCCAAGAGCTATCGCCACAGTTAGCCGAGCAGCTCGAACAATGGCTGGGTAAGCAATACCATCAAGTGACCTTTGCGCTGTTTGGCTATTTTCACCGCGAAGACTACCGCGGCCTAAAACCGCCGCAGGATGCCGATGGTGCAACTGGCGAGCCCTTCGAATATTATTTACTGCTCGATGATGACGAAAGCCGTGCGGTAGAAGTCGAAGTGTATGAGGGTGGCGATACCGATGTGGTACTGACCTTATACCGCCCCTTGTCGGACATTCGCGACTACTGGCCCGGTCAGTAAGCTTTAGCATACGATAAAGTGCGCGACTCGCACTTTATCGCTTAAGCCATTACAATCCCAATTAAATTCGCTCGAAATGTACGGTTGATAGCAACAGGTAACGCCTAATGAGTAAAACGAAACATCCTCTCCCAGAGCAATGGCAAAAGAACCAGCAAGCCGCAAAAGCGACGCAAGTGGCCTTCGATCTCGATGAAAAGTTTCAATATTCTATTCGTAAAGCCGCGCTCGATGCGGGTGTCAGCCCTTCCGATCAGATCCGTACCATTTTGGGCTTAAGTGTTTCAAAACGTCCGACGCGTCCCCGCTTAACCGTCTCACTCAACGCCGAAGATTATGTACAACTCGCGGAGAAATACGGTCTTAGCGCCGATTCTCAGCTTGAGATTAAACGCCGCGTGCTCGAAGACCTAGTACGCTTTGTTGCCGAAGATTAATCGCTGTTACGCCCTAAGCATTTAAGCGCCCGACAAACCTAAGTCGGGCGATTTATCACAAAGTTAATTTACTCATAGCGTAAACTCTTTTACCTTAGACATTCGCCTTAAAACACAGGGATCATGTTAGGCATGACAGATAAAACCCCTTGGTCGCTCCGCTCTTTGGGTAATCCATCTCCCTTCGAATTCGCCATGATGCTGTTGTCGCTGCTCTCGGTCATCATAGTGTTAGTGATGACCTTTGGCCGCCTCGACAAAGAAACCTACCGATTACTGTTTTTTATCGATACCACGATTTGCATGATTTTTATGGTTAACTTTTTCGTTGGCCTGTTTCGCGCACGCGATAAAGTTTTTTATCTGCGCCACCATTGGATCGATTTTATCGCCAGTATTCCCGCCATCGAGGCGCTGCGCATCGCGAGGGTATTCCAAATTTTGCGGGTAATTCGTTTAATCCGCATGAGTCGCTCCTACCTTATTCCCTTGATAAAGCAGCGTAAACAAGCCACCCTCGCCAGTTTACTAGTCGCTATGGTGACCATTTTAACCTTCGCTTCTATCATCATTCTGATTGTCGAAAGTGGTACCGAAGGTGCCAATATCCAAACCGCTGAGCAGGCCATTTGGTGGGCCTTAGTGACGATTTCGACCGTGGGTTATGGCGATTTTTATCCCGTCAGCACCGCAGGGCATATTGTGGGCGGTATAGTGATAGTCAGTGGCGTGAGCTTTTTCGGGGTGATTTCGGGTTATATGGCCTCGGTATTTGTCGCCCCCGATGAAAGCGAGCGCCAAGAACGTCAAGACGCCCATAAGGCAGAGATTAAAAGCGAACTCGAAATGGCGCTTGCCAGAATGGAAGAAAACCAGCGGCAGATGGAGCAGAATCAGGCACAGATGCTGGCCAAAATTGCCGAGTTAAAACAAGCATTAGAAGCCCAAAAGAATTAGGAAGGCATGGCCTTCCTAAACTTTATTCAATGTGGTGACGACCAATCGGCTGTTTACCAATAGGTCGTTTGCGTCATCGCGTTTTGTCTCGACGCCTCCATCGCAAAGAGTAAGCTTTGCTGCTTAGCCTCAAGCCAGTCGCTTAAGTCGATGCCAAGGGTTTGCCCCGCCTGCGTTAATTGCTGATAACAGGCCAAGGTTCTAATCCCTAACACTAAATCCTGCCAAGGTGCCCTGAAGGCATCGCGGGATTTTGCCTCATACAAAAGCCCATAGGCTTGCCCGACTTGAATACTCTCATCGAGTAACGCCGCGCACTGCAAATAATCCTCGGCTGTCATGGTCTTATCGCTTGGCATCGCAGCCAAAACCGCCTGCCATGAGGCTTCCTGCGCATGATCAGCATGCTGGGATAATCCAAGCTCTGCGGGCAGCTCTATTTTACCCGCGCTGAGCGCCAATAGGATCTCGACAATCGCTAACTGCAATTGACCGTATTCAACACTTTGCCAGAGTGAGTCTAACCGCCCAGAGATATCCATGGCCTCAAATTGCAGCTGTAGTTGTTGCATCAAGGCTTGACGGGCATCGTGCCGAGTGAATAAGCCTTTTTGACTGCCCAGCAAGGCCGCTAGGGCCTGTGCCTCCTCAATAAACACCAGCTGGGATTCAATCAGAGTAAAGTGCTGCATCAAAGTAGTGTTAGCGAGGCTAAACTGGCTCAGCGTCATCCGTAATAAACGGATACAGGCGCGCATCCGCCACCACAGGGCAATGACGGCTTCGTTATCTTGTTCTTCGGCAATCATGGCTTCGAGCAACTGCCAACGTTCGAGCGCAGTTTCCAGTAATACTTGGCAGGTAGCCGTTAAATCCTGTTGATGGGGCTGATGAAGATTGAGATCCTCAGGCACGGGCAGTGGTAAAAACTCCAGTGCACTTAAGGTTAACGGTTTAGATTGCCCCGCGAGTCGATAGCCGCGCTGCGCCTTACTGGCTTTACCTAAACGAACAGGAACGCTATCGGCCACTTGCGTCGCCAAGGTTAATAAGGCACTGGCATCCCCCGACAATAGCTCAAATTCGAGTTCGCAGAGGGCTTCATGCTGACCATTGGCGGTAATATCCCCCGTGTCCAAGGCTACCTCGATAAGGCTATCTCCGAGACTCACATGCCAAGCGCAGCGATAAAAATCAGTATGAAATACGCAGCCCAGCGCCGCTTGCACTGAGGCTAAATCGGCATTGGCGGGCCAGATATTGGCGGGAAAGAGGCTTAAATTTGGGCTATCGGCTTCAATGGTGACGTTATATTCGGGACGAGAATGGATCCCGCCCACCACTTGCCCCGCCGTCTTAATGGTTTGCTCTTTGTGACCATCAAACCCACGCACCCTTAACCCCATGTCCCATTGGCGTAATTGTAATCCGGGTGTATCAAAGTAACCGTTGCTTAAGCGGCGCTTTCCCTGCGGAGTGGCGTTTGGCAGGCTATCTAACTTATTTATCAAGGATTCTTGAAGCTTAGGGAGGAAAAACAGTTTTAATTCTATCTCTGCATTCATTGCGGCACCGCTCATTTTGTCATCAAAGATTCATTGATGCGTCACTTTTAGTTCATAATGTCACAAATGTGTCATAAAAATCCCGTAGGATTTGGTTTTGAAGTTGGTATATAACCCGTTAGAATAAAGCTGTGATTTTTTCTCAAAAAACACAGTTTCAATACGCGGACGCATAGGGTAACATGCGCCCGCTTTTTCCAATCATGGAACAATCTAAATAGGTAAACGGCAATGCCAGTAAACTCTATTTTGGGCGTGTTTGCAAAATCGCCAATCAAGCCTCTTCAAGAGCACATGGACAAAGTCTACGATTGCGCATCGTTACTGGTCCCCTTTTTCGAAGCCACCATCACAGGTAACTGGGATGGCGCAGTTCAACTACGCAAGCAAATCAGTTTAGCGGAAAAGCAAGGTGACTCACTCAAGCGTGAAATTCGCCTCACTCTGCCAAGCGGTTTGTTTATGCCAGTTGAGCGTACAGATCTATTGGAACTACTGACTCAACAAGACAAAATCGCTAACAAAGCAAAAGATATCTCTGGTCGTGTTATCGGCCGTCAATTATTAATCCCTCAGGTCATGCAAGTGCCCTTTATTGCGTATCTACAACGTTGTATCGACGCAGTAGGTCTTGCAAAACAAGTCATTAACGAACTCGAAGATTTGCTCGAAGCAGGTTTCCGCGGTCGTGAAGTCGACTTAGTGGCTAAAATGATCAACGAACTCGATATCATCGAAGAAGATACTGACGATCTGCAAATTCAACTACGTCGTCAACTATTTGCATTGGAATCAGAATTGAATCCTGTCGATGTGATGTTCCTCTATAAAACGATTGAATGGGTCGGCGGTCTTGCAGATCTTGCCGAACGAGTCGGTTCGCGTCTTGAGCTTATGCTGGCTCGCGTTTAATAAATAAGGTTATCAAGGTATCAATATGGTTGATGCAGGTATGGAGGTGGCTAACGTCTTAGCCACTAATGGGCCGTGGCTTATTGCCATTGCGGCCGCGTTTGGTTTTCTAATGGCGTGGGGTATTGGTGCGAACGACGTGGCCAATGCAATGGGAACCTCTGTGGGTTCCAACGCTATTACTATTAAACAAGCGATTATTATCGCAATGATCTTCGAATTTGCTGGTGCTTACTTAGCCGGCGGCGAAGTAACCAGTACGATCCGTAACGGTATTATTGATTCAAGCTACTTTACCCAAACCCCTGAATTGCTGGTATACGGCATGATTGGCTCGCTGTTAGCCGCAGGGATTTGGTTAGTTGTCGCATCAGCCTTAGGCTGGCCAGTATCGACCACTCACTCAATCGTGGGCGCGATTATCGGTTTCGCGGCTGTGGGTGTTGGCACTGATTCAGTCGCTTGGGAAAAAGTAGGTGGTATCGTTGGCTCTTGGGTCATCACCCCTGCAATCTCTGGCTTTATGGCTTTCATTCTGTTCCAAAGCACGCAAAAACTGATTTTCAACACAGATAACCCACTCGCTAACGCGAAACGCTATGTGCCTTTCTACATGGCATTTGCGGGCTTTATCATGTCGTTAGTCACCATCCTTAAGGGTCTATCACACGTTGGTATTCACTTAAAAGGTGCCGAAGCATACTTGTTAGCCGGTGTGATTGCACTGATCGTGGGTATCGTGGGTAAAGTGGTAATTTCTCGTTTAAAAATGGATGAGAAAGCCACCCACAAAACCATGTACGCTAACGTTGAAAAAGTGTTTGCTATCCTGATGGTGCTCACCGCCTGTTGTATGGCGTTTGCCCACGGTTCAAACGACGTAGCTAACGCGATTGGCCCATTAGCCGCGGTTGTCTCTGTGGTAAACAGTGGTGGTCAAATTGCCTCTAAGTCTGCGTTGGTTTGGTGGATCCTGCCTTTAGGTGCCGTTGGTATCGTGATGGGTCTGGCAATCTTCGGTAAGCGCGTGATGCAAACCATTGGTAAAAACATCACTCACTTAACGCCAAGTCGTGGTTTTGCTGCCGAATTAGCCGCAGCATCAACCGTAGTTATTGCTTCTGGTACTGGTTTACCTATCTCTACTACACAAACCTTAGTCGGTGCGGTATTAGGTGTGGGTATGGCTCGTGGTATTGCTGCAATCAATATCGGTGTAGTGCGTAATATCGTTGTGTCTTGGGTGGTAACCTTACCTGCGGGTGCAGGTCTGTCGATCATCTTCTTCTTTATGATTAAAGGTATCTTTAACTAAGAAGCCCAAGGTGACTATGGCAAGCTTGCCGTAGAAACGCACAAACACACAGGAATCGCTAGCATGGATGCGGCAAAGTTGAGGGAAGTCTATGACTTCCCTCTTGCATTGCAGGCCTCAAATCCCTAGCATGTGGTCACTATTTCGTTGATGAGAATACAAAAGTGTTAAGAATGCTGACTCTGGTGGGAATGATGTTACTCTCCCCCAACCTGCTGGCCGAAGGCCAACCCCGTTATATCTCGGACAACGTGTTTCTTTATATTCTCAATGGTCCGAGTACAGACTATCGTATCTTAGGCTCGATTGAAGCGGGACAACCTATTACCTTATTGGGCGAAACCCAAGGCGATTACTCCAAAATTGTCGACCACAAGGGACGCGAAGGTTGGGTACCAACTAACATGATTAGTTCTACCACCAGTTTTCGCGAGCAAGTATCGTCACTCACCAGTGAACTGGCTGAAGCCAAAGCTAAACTGGACGAAGTGATGAGCTCAACCGATAACCATGCCGATGAAGTGGCCGAACTTAAAGCCAAGCTGACCGAAGCCGAAGCTATGCTTAACAAAACCACTCAAGAGCGTGACAGTTTAAAAGTGGCCGTGGATCGCAGCGCTCAGGAAGCACAATTTGCCCTATGGCGTGAAGGTGGTTTGATAGCCGCAGCCGGTTTAGTGGTGGGAGTGATTTTGGTGTATCTGCCAAGACCGCAGCGCCGCAATAAAAAGCGTTGGATGTAAATTTTTACGCGAATCTGCTGAAAGTAAAATCAAAAGCCAGTGTTTTCAAACACTGGCTTTTTTGTCAATTGAGCGTTACATCTGGCGCGTAACAAGCTAATCAAACAATCTTCACATTCTTTCACGCTATAGTGTTGTCCGTCACATTTTGGTTGTATAATCTGCGCGCGCAAAGCTTCATATTGTATACAAAATATCAAATGCGTTTCGCGCCCCCCATTTTTGTTTCAACAATAGAGCCGAAAACAACTGGCCAAGATGGAAGCGATTACTATGTTCAAAGCGAGTGAAGTGCTGGCAGGCCGCTACGATTCTGCCAATCTCGACGAACTGTTCAAAGCCGTCACCGACAACTACATTGTCGATGAAGAACAATACTTGTCAGAGCTAATCAAACTAGTGCCCTCCAGTGATGAAGCCATCGAGCGCGTCACTCGTCGTGCCCACGAACTGGTCAACAAAGTTCGTCAATTCGATAAGAAAGGTTTAATGGTTGGCATCGACGCCTTCTTGCAGCAATACAGCTTAGAAACACAGGAAGGGATTATCCTGATGTGTTTAGCCGAAGCCCTGCTGCGTATTCCCGATGCGGCCACCGCCGACGCCTTGATTGAAGATAAACTCTCAGGCGCGAAATGGGATGAACACTTAAGCAAGAGCGATTCGGTACTGGTTAACGCCTCCACTTGGGGCCTAATGCTCACTGGCAAAATCGTCAAACTCGATAAAAAAATCGATGGTACGCCAAGCAACCTGTTAAGCCGTTTAGTGAATCGTTTAGGTGAGCCTGTGATCCGCCAAGCCATGATGGCGGCGATGAAGATCATGGGTAAGCAGTTCGTTCTCGGCCGCACCATGAAAGAAGCGCTCAAGAACAGCGAAGACAAGCGTAAATTAGGTTACACCCATTCCTACGATATGCTGGGTGAAGCCGCGCTGACGCGTAAAGATGCCGAAAAATACTTTAACGATTATGCCAATGCGATTACCGAGTTAGGCGCGCAAAGCTATAACGAAAACGAATCACCACGCCCAACGATTTCTATCAAGCTGTCGGCACTGCACCCACGTTACGAAGTCGCTAACGAAGACCGTGTACTGACCGAGCTGTATGACACAGTTATTCGCTTAATTAAGTTAGCCCGTGGCTTAAATATCGGTATTTCTATCGACGCTGAAGAAGTTGACCGCCTCGAGCTTTCACTCAAACTGTTCCAAAAACTGTTTAATTCTGACGCCACTAAGGGTTGGGGCTTACTCGGTATCGTGGTGCAAGCTTACTCTAAGCGCGCCCTGCCAGTACTGGTATGGTTAACCCGCCTAGCGAAAGAGCAAGGCGATGAAATTCCGGTTCGCTTAGTGAAAGGCGCCTACTGGGACAGCGAGCTGAAATGGGCACAACAAGCTGGTGAAGCCGCATACCCACTCTACACCCGCAAAGCAGGTACCGACGTATCTTACTTAGCCTGTGCGCGTTACCTGTTATCTGACGCCACCCGCGGCGCGATTTACCCACAATTTGCCAGCCACAACGCGCAAACCGTGGCGGCGATTTCTGATATGGCTGGCGATCGTAACCACGAATTCCAACGCCTACACGGTATGGGACAAGAGCTGTACGACACTATTCTGTCGGAAGCTGGCGCGAAAGCGGTACGTATCTACGCCCCTATCGGTGCCCATAAAGATCTACTGCCCTACTTAGTGCGTCGCCTACTGGAAAACGGTGCGAACACCTCGTTCGTACACAAGCTGGTCGACCCGAAAACCCCTATCGAGTCTTTAGTGGTTCACCCACTGAAAACCCTGACAGGCTACAAAACCCTGGCTAACAACAAAATCGTTTTACCTACCGACATCTTCGGTAGCGATCGCAAAAATTCCAAGGGACTCAATATGAACATCATTTCAGAAGCAGAGCCATTCTTCGCGGCCTTAGACAAATTCAAATCGACGCAGTGGCAAGCGGGCCCTCTGGTTAATGGTCAAACCTTAACTGGCGAGCACAAAACCGTGGTGAGCCCATTCGATACCACTCAAACTGTGGGTCAAGTGGCCTTTGCTGACAAAGCGGCTATCGAACAAGCTGTCGCCTCTGCCGATGCGGCCTTTGCAACTTGGACTCGTACTCCAGTTGAAGTGCGCGCCTCTGCCCTGCAAAAGCTGGCGGATCTATTAGAAGAAAACCGCGAAGAACTGATTGCTCTGTGTACCCGTGAAGCGGGCAAGAGCATTCAAGACGGTATCGACGAAGTGCGTGAAGCCGTAGACTTCTGCCGCTATTACGCGGTGCAAGCTAAGAAGCTGATGTCAAAACCTGAGCTGCTCCCTGGCCCAACGGGTGAATTAAACGAACTCTTCCTCCAAGGTCGCGGTGTGTTCGTGTGTATCAGCCCATGGAACTTCCCATTGGCTATCTTCTTAGGCCAAGTATCGGCAGCCCTAGCAGCAGGTAACACTGTTGTGGCTAAACCTGCAGAGCAAACCTCTATCATTGGTTACCGCGCAGTGCAGTTAGCACACCAAGCGGGTATTCCAACGGACGTGCTGCAATATCTACCCGGCACTGGCGCTACCGTAGGTAACGCACTGACGGCTGATGAGCGCATCGGCGGCGTATGCTTTACCGGTTCAACTGGCACAGCCAAACTCATCAACCGCACTCTGGCAAACCGTGAAGGCGCAATCATTCCATTAATCGCCGAAACTGGTGGTCAAAACGCTATGGTGGTTGACTCTACTTCTCAGCCAGAACAAGTGGTTAACGATGTAGTGTCTTCATCCTTCACCAGTGCGGGTCAACGCTGCTCAGCTTTACGTGTACTCTTCCTACAGGAAGATATTGCAGACCGCGTTATCGATGTACTCCAAGGTGCGATGGATGAGTTAGTGATTGGCAATCCAAGTTCAGTGAAAACTGACGTAGGCCCAGTTATCGATGCGACTGCGAAGGCGAACCTTGACGCCCATATCGACCACATCAAGCAAGTGGGTAAGTTAATCAAGCAAATGTCTCTGCCAGCGGGTACCGAGAATGGTCACTTTGTGTCACCAACCGCCGTTGAAATTGATTCAATCAAAGTGCTTGAAAAAGAACACTTTGGTCCAATCCTGCACGTGATCCGTTACAAGGCATCTGAACTTGCCCATGTGATCGATGAAATCAACAGCACAGGTTTTGGCTTAACTTTAGGTATCCACAGCCGTAACGAAGGTCATGCCCTCGAAGTGGCGGATAAAGTGAACGTAGGTAACGTGTACATCAACCGCAACCAAATCGGCGCAGTCGTTGGCGTACAGCCTTTCGGCGGCCAAGGTCTGTCGGGCACAGGTCCAAAAGCGGGTGGTCCACACTACTTAACTCGCTTCGTGACTGAAAAGACTCGCACTAATAACATCACCGCTATCGGTGGTAACGCGACCCTGTTGTCACTGGGTGATAGCGACGCCTAAGTCCTAACGACTTATTGATAAACGAAAGCCAGACTCAGTCTGGCTTTTTTATTGCTTATTACATATCACTGACTAAAACAGGTTGGCCAAACTCCTTTAAATGAGCATTAGATGCCTCGAAGTATTGTTGCCAAAACTGTTTCAGCGGGATCATGACCTGACTACCTCTAAATCCTTTTGACGTAGCAGGAACCCAACCAGCCCCTAATACGTAAACATCAGCTTGCTTAAAATCGCTTAACGTTTCCGTTTTTTGGACTCTCTGCATTTCTTGTTCTGGTATTATGACTTTCACTGCACTCTTACTGTAAAAACTCGTGATATCTGAATTTTCAACCATATCAGAAACCAACAGAAGTACCCGCCGCTCGCCTTGGTTTGCTGCTATTTGCGGTGCAATAACTTGGGATAAATTGGTGAGTATTTCTGTTTTAGGTACATCAGAATCATTGGGTTTAAAAGCATGCTTTATATGAGCATCTACTTTAGCCCTAACAAACTGAGCCTGTTTAACCATACAACTATCAAAGGTCATCAAGCTCTTTTTAGAAACATCATCCCTTTGTTCTATATCAGTGTCTAATCTTCCACTAAATAAAACATCAGTATAAAAATCTTTTACATAGGCACTGAAGCTAATGATGGTGATTTTATCACCAGGCTGCAAAAAGCGATGCACTTTTTCATGCACCAACTTTTTAATATTTATATCTGGTGAAAACGTACCATCAATAGCAACAAATAAATGTCGACCAGAAACAACCTTAGCTGTTGATGGCTCGATTTTCGCAAAATCGTAACAACTTATAATATCATTTCTTTCACCCGCAATAACAGGCAAGCACCCTGATACTATGGCAATCGTACCAAACAAGCCACGAAGTACATACTTAGAGAGTTTTGTTATTCGAGGCATCAGCTTAATTCTCCAAGCAGTTCTTTTCGTAAGCGCTCTCGCATTTGTTCTTCAGTTTCAGCCACCTTTTTTTGCTGAGCGATTTCAGCCAGTAACTCCTGTCGAATACGTTGTTCTACCTGCTCAGGAGTCTCTATTTTCGCGGCTTTTTTAGCATTAATCTCTGCAAGAATTTCGGCTTGTAATCTTGCCTCCATTGACTCTGGTGTTTCTAGATTAGCCACTTTGTTAGCTGTAACAACTGTTGGACGAATTGTTTCTTGCGGGTTATGGATTCCTTGATGTTCACGTAAACGTGCGGATTGTGTATATTTATTCTCAGCATTACCTAAGTCATCCATATAATTAAGAAATGAACGACGTCCGCACCCCTCAAGCATCTCTAACACCTTTGGATCTTGACAATTTACTTCGGCTTTTTGGTTCATTCGTTGTTGCAAATTAGTTAGGCGTTTCTGCGCTACACGTGCAACCTGCTGCTTTAAACGAGAATAATGAGTTTTAAACTCACGTTCACTCTTAAAGTTACCAATTTCTTTACGAGCATCTTTCGAATGCTTGCCTGCAAAACCTGTTTTAAAGCCAATTAAAATTCCAAAAATTTGCAGAAGAATAAATAAGAATGCTAAAAATATAAATGTCCCCCAGCCTCCTTTTTGCTCACGCTCCCAAACATCATCACCAGCTTTATCAACTGCATTTTTTGCTTCTTGAACCAATATAGCGGGAGGAGCTTCAGCATAAGGGTCTTGCTCTTGAAAAACTACACCAGACTGTTTGATATTCACTTCATCTATATGCATTTTTTCTAAAACTTGACCACGTACATAAGTCGCTAATACTGCTATCACTATAATCGCAATCACGGTGATTGTTGTAATCAAATAGCGTGGTTTTACTTCTGCATTAGTTGAAATTCGACTGATGAGTTGTTTGTACTGAGGTTCATCATCATCTTCAAAGGTTTTATCTAAATTAATTCGGGTATTGGGAGCTAGTTCAGATGTAGTTTTATCTCGATTTTTCGCATTTTTCCACCATACTTTAGCTTTTATTATTAACGAATTAGCGTGTAATTCATGCCCAGTAAAATGCGTTAAACCAACAAGTAAAACTGAAATAATAAAAGCTATACCAATAGCACCTTGCTGTTGTAGCTTTTCAGAAGCCCCTGGAATAGTAAAACCAGAAAGAACATAACTAAACCCCATTGCTTCAACGAAGACTAAAGCAGCAATCAGTATCCAACCCAATATATGGAGATTATTACGTCCATTTTCAGTCACTTTACCTAAGTAATCCTGACTCTTACTAAAAAGCTCTTCATCTTTATTGACTTTTTCATAGTGAGCAGCAAAATCGGCACATAATGCGACCTCACTATTAAGCCACTCTTTATCATGATTTTTAACCTGAGTTTCATAATCTTTAGCTAAGCGACTTTCCTTACCGATTAACGGAAATGCATACCAAGTATTAAGCCACCAAAAACTTACTTGCTCCCACCAAACCGTAATAATCACGATTAACGCCATCATAGAAAGTAGCAACACGACAAGTGTACGATACTCGTTCAACAGCATTGATATAAAATCCATTTTCTACTCCTAAGCGTATTTTTTATAATAATTTAGGTTCAAAACCTGCTTCATATATGGTCTTATTTTTTTCATAATATAACTTACCTGTGATTGCTGTAGTAGACCTGTCAATCGGCATTACCACATCCATACAACGCACAGGAGACTCTTTATCTGTAGTAAAAATCCGGTATAGCAACCCTCTATCTCCATAGTAAGTCTCAACATGGCTTGATAACTGATAACTAGGTAATTCTTTGCTCGCTCCCTTATAGTTTTTCCAAATATTTACTGTTGGAGCAGAAACTGCCGTGCCGCTATCTTTAATGACAGCAACAGGGGCTAAACCAATATAATGACCATTTACTTTATTAACCCAAACAGTGCCGTTCATTCCTGGTAGATAATCAGCAGTATTGTAATCTTGACGATTATACCTTTCTCCAGTGGCTAAGCTCTTTACTTCACCATCCACTCTTGGTCCTTCAACAGCACAGTTGAGACTCGATATTTCTGATGCGTATGCATTACTAAATAATGCAAAACCACTCTCTTTTTTTACCCCGACCAATTGAACAAAATTGGTTGAAGGATCTGTCATTTTCTCACCACCAAAATCAACTAAAGCCTTTTGCTGATGTGATGGTTTAACTAATTTCCCTATCTCAGATTGGGTCATCATTATCTGTGAGTTGTCTTCGCTTACAACTACTGGAGATTTAGGAGAGGTTTCACTCGGTTTAACCGTAGCAACCTTATCCTGAGAACGACGTGATAAATAACTAAGGTTGGTTTTCTGTTTATTAGAATAAGCCAACAACTGATCTGGCTTACCATCAATCTCCACAATTTCTACTCGGCGATTTTTAGCCTTACCCTCTTCTAATGTATTGGCCGCGACAGGTTGCGATTCCCCCGCACCTTGGAAAAATAATCTTTCTGTTGGGATACCCGCCTGATGAAAAAGGGTAGCAACATAACGAGCCCTCGCCTCACTTAGCGCCTGATTTAATGATTCACTCCCACTTGAATCAGTGTGACCAGTAATCAGGATATTCTGCTGAGAATCTTTATAAATTGCTGCCAGTTTTTGCAATTTTTGCCTTGCTTTGGTTGTCGCCTCAGCAGAGCCAGAGTTAAACATCATTTCATCTGTACTAGAAATAGTTGCAGCCATACCCACAACTTGATAATCAGCATATTTTTCCTGTTCCTCCTTAGACATAGTTGTGTTGTTAGCACTAATCAATAGATTTTTTTGTTGATTATCAGCATTAACTGATGTGCTGATTGAAGTAAATTGAATATCAAGATTTTCAGTTTTAGCTAATGCTTCCAGTGCTTCACGTTTCTTTTGAAAATCGTAACCAACTGTGCACCCAATTGCAGCCCCTGCGGCTGCACCATAAGCCATCCCCTTCTTACCACCTAAGTAGTTACCAATTAATGCACCTAAACCAGTACCAATCGCACAACCAATGACTGTTTCTTTATTATTTTCGACTGATTGTGTAACAGCACAACTACTAAGTAACAATGCAAAAGCGACTGCAACTGCGATAGGCTTGAAATTAGATGTCATAGTCATCCCTAACTCTTTAAAAGATAAAATTTAAGTTGATATGTAAGAATTAACCTAGAAATTAGAAGGAATTGCTATTTGAATGTCAACCTAAAGTTTGCACAAATGAGAACAACGTGTTGTAAGAAAATTGCAAATGAGAGATTTGTAACGCCGTAGGTTAAGCTCTTTAGAGCTAAAGGTCATGATGATGACTAACACGCACACATAACTATAATTGTGAACAGGTAATCATTATTTTAAAAAATATCTTCAGAATTTATCTCTAAGTTGCCTTCAGTATTTCTCTCCACGCATAATCTATAATCTGTTCCTAAACAGGCTGTAATTTAACTTGTTCAACAACGAACTAAGGCAACTATGACATTCTCGCTACTAGATATTTCTGCATTGACGTGGTTTATCGTTTCTTGGGCTGGCTATACCGCCTTTGCCCGACGTAAGGCGAAGGATACCGACTGTATTGCCCGTGGCCTGCATAAACATCGAATTTACTGGATGCTCGAGCTGATGACTCGAGGTGTGCGCGTCGGTGATGCGGCGTTATTAGCTAACCTTGAGCGTAATATTGCCTTTTTTGCCTCGACTACGCTGTTCGTACTCGCGGGGGTATTAACCTTATTTGCACAGGTTGAACGGCTCGAAGCCGTGATCGCCACTATTCCCTATGCCACACCGCCGAACCACTCCTTAGTTCAAGTTAAGCTGGCGCTATTAGTAGTAATCTTCGTGATGGCATTTTTCCAATTTACCTGGTCGATGCGCCAATATGGCTTTGTGAACGTGATGATAGGCGCAGGCCCAATGGATAGCGAAGGCGCAAACGACAACCTCAAAGCCTACGCGCGGCAAATGGCAACGGTGCAAGACCAAGCCGCCCATTCCTATAACTATGGCCTGCGGGCGTACTACTTTTCGATGGCCGTGCTCTGCTGGTTTGTGCACCCGATACTGTTTATTTTGGCCAGCCTGTTTGTGGTGGTCACCCTCTATCGCCGCGAATTTAAATCCCGCGCCGTAATGGCCATTACCGCCGCCAAGGCACATTTGGGCAGCGAATATCAGGCGCGAGAAGCCCAGCGCCAAGCCAAGTAGTCGCCAGCCAACCCCAGACTGCGCCCGCCAAAGCGCAGTCTGATTCTTGTTCTATACTCATTGAGTTAATCACCAATCAATAAGTGGGAGTGAGCCATGAGTGATAATCTGTTAACTGTGGATGAAGTGTGCAAGTTGCTGGATAAGAGTCCAGCAACGATTAAACGCTATGCGCGGGAAAACCTGCTCAGCAGCGTGAAAGACGGTGAAGAATTGCGATTCCCCGAAGAAGAGGTCAAACGTTACTTAGCCTTTTCGCAGCGCTTAGGAAGATAAGCCGCCGCGCCTTGTATCGATCCATCCCCAAATGGACTTGGGATGCCTCGCTTATCCTTGTATAGCCATCTGTAACTGTCTGTAAGATAACAACTCCCGTTGTGATTCCTCTAGCCCAAGCTCAGCGGCTAAGGCGAGGAGCTGCGCCTCATAGATTGGCAGCTTAGCTTCATCATTAGTCATGATTGCAAGCTCGGCAAAGTCACCTAAGCCTTCGAGCCAATCAAGCGTTAAATGAAATTCCCCGAGAAAATATACGCTGCGGCGTTTTTTAATCTCAAGCACACATTGATACCCTAAAGTCCGTAGCATACTTTTGGCCTTGTTTGCATCCGTAATATTGACCGCCTCACAGCTAATGCCGATCAGTTAAGCCAGAACACTTGACGATCTCATTGAAAAGATCAAAATCCGATGACCACTCGTCATCGGATTTTTTTATGCAACTGACTACAGCGCTTGCACTGGCTAATGGCTACGCTCCCAACACTGAACAACTCGGCAAACTAAGTGATATCTTGTGTCCAGATTTCATCTCGCAATGCCTTGAAACATCTGGTGTAGCAACCATACGCAAACGTCGACTTCCTCTAGAGCAGGCTGTTTGGGCTGTCATTGCGATGGCAATGTATCGCCAAGAGCCTGTTTGGAGCATTGTCGCCAAAGCACAATTGATGTTGCCTGGTAAGAAGCCCCTTGTGGCTCCTAGCGCCGTTGTTCAAGCCAGACAACGTTTAGGTGTTGATGCCGTTAAAGAAATTTTTTCGCAAAGTCAGCGCGTCTGGAACCAAGATGCCCAGCATCCTGACTGGTGTGGCTTAACGTTGCTTGGGGTTGATGGCGTCATTTGGCGAACGCCCGATACTCCCAACAACCAGCAAGCCTTTACCTACAGCAAAAACCAGCACGGTGATGTTGGCTATCCGCAAGTACGCATGGTTTGCCAGATGGAATTGACGAGCCACATGTTAGTTGCCAGCGCATTTGACGATGCCAAAATCAATGAAATGAAGTTGGCAGAGCAACTGATTGATAGCACACCCGACAACTCACTCACCCTATTTGACCGAGGATTTTACTCACTGGGGCTGCTAAACCGTTGGCATCAAGCGGGCAAATCCAGACATTGGTTAATGCCGATGAAGAAAGGCACACAGTTTGAAGTCATCACAAAACTCGGTCGACACGATAAACTCATTCGGCTGACGACCACAGCACAATCTCGTAAACAATTTAATGAGTTACCTGAATTTATTGACGTCCGATTGCTGACAAAAACAGTGAAAGGCAAAGAGGTCAATATCCTCACCTCAATGACAGACCCGTTGCGTTTCCCTGGTGCAGAAATCGTGGATTTATACAGTCATCGCTGGGAAATTGAGCTGGGCTATCGCGAGATGAAGCAGAGTTTGCTCAACAGCGAGTTTACGTTGAGGAGCAAGAAACCGGAGATGGTAAAACAAGAGCTATGGGGCATTCTCTTGAGCTACAATATTATCCGCTACCAGATGGTGAAAATGGCGCAAAGCAAGCCGGGTTTATACGCTAACCAACTGAGTTTTACGACATGCGCGGTTGCGATAATCCATGTGATTTATGGGTTTTGGCTGGAAGCCGCCGGAACCATCCCTAAAAGGATGGATAGTTTACTCGCAGAAACCGAGCAGCATGTGCTACCAATACGAGGGGATTCAAGAGCTTACCCTCGGTGTGTCAGAGTGAAACCAAGGAAATACCCAGTCAAAAGAAAATGCCAGTCAGCTCTTAACTGACTGGCATTAGCCTCACAGCGGTCTTTCTCGGGCCCTTTCACAATCCACAGCATGATGCCGGAGGGCTGCATCTCGCGAATACACAGGCTTTTATGCTCCGCCGCTAACGACGCTGAGGGCGAATCAAAATAGCAGTCATGCTCAAGATTATCCTCGAGCATCACCTCGGGGGATTTGGCACTTAAACGCGCCCAAAAGGCCTCGCGGTCTGTGAGTCGATACTTAAGCTCAACCTCAAACTTGCCATTAAAATGGGCGTTAATTTGCGGGGCTAATTCTTTTGGTGCTGGATCTGCTTGCATAGGGTTATTCATCTAACGGCTTTACTCCTGCTGCACATATTTCTCACCCAATCGACATCCTGACTCAAGCTAAGCGACGATAGAGCGCCTGATAGGCGGGGCAAGTTTGAAGTAACTGCTCATGGTTGCCCGATGCCACAATTTGCCCCTCGGCGAGGAGGTGAATTTGGTCCATCTTGGCCATCGCCGTTAATCTGTGGCTGATCATTAGCAAGGTTTTATCCTTTGCAAATTCAAATAGTAAACTTAAGATTTCCCGCTCGGTGCGCTTATCTAAGCCCTCGGTTGGCTCATCTAACAATAACAAAGGCGCATCACGTAGCAGTGCCCTCGCCACGCCGATACGGCGCTGCTCGCCACCCGATAACTGTCGGCCGCCCTCGCCAATCCACATATCTAGAGGCTTATCGCCTTTAAGTAATTCGCCTAAACCAACCTGCTGTAAGACTTGGATAAAACGCTCATCATTGACGGTACGTTTTTGCCCTTCTGGCACAGGCAAGGCTATGGCAAGGTTCTCCCGCAGCGTGCCCGCGTACAGGTAAATCCGCTGGCTAACAACCGTCATCGCCGATCTTAAGGCGGCCTCGCTATAGTCACTCAGTTGATGGCCATCGAGGTAAATTTGGCCACGCTGCGCCTGCCATTCACGGGTGATTAAGGACAATAAACTGGATTTGCCGCAGCCCGTGGCGCCCAATAATGCCACCTTTTGCCCAGGCTGTACCGTTAAGGATAAGCCCTGCAGTACGCTCTGATTGTCGTGATAGCCAAAGTGGATATCCGTCATCTGCAGCCCGCCCGATGTCGCCTTGAGCGTTAAATCCTCGCTAAAACGAATATCGCTTTCCTGCTCGGTGATTTCGTGGATTCGTGTCGCCGCCAGCACGCAGCCTGACAAATGTTGGAAAGCGCCAGCGATTGGCATCATCATTTCGACGCAGGCCATAGTGGCAAACACCATCAAGGCGAACATAGGGCCGGGTGGCACAGCATCGCCCACGCCATTGGCGGCTAAAAATAGCATCATGATGAGTGCCAAGCCCGTCGCGAGGATCAGCATGGCTTGGCTCAAGGCGGTGATATTTGCCATCGCCCCTTGGCTGGCAAATAACGCCTGTTCAGCCTCGTCGAGCTTGTGTCTGTATCTGTCATTCGCACCAAATAGACTCAACTCCGCTTGTCCCTGCAGCATCTCAAGCAACTGCACCCGATATTGGCGTTTGGTCTCCAGCATATTGCGACTTGGTTGATGCCCAAGCCGATAAAACAGCAGAGGTAGCAGCAACCAAACCACAATCAAAAACAGGCATAAGCTTAACGCCAGCTTGACATCAAACCATGCGAGGAACAGATACAACAACGCCGTCATCAGCAAGGAAGCCGCCATCGGCGTCAACAACCGTAAATACAGATGGTCGAGTGTATCTATATCCGCCACGAGGCGGTTGAGCATATCCGCACGGCGCAGCCCCTGCAGATTTTTAGCGCTGAGCGGGAAAAGTTTTCGCCACGCCCAAACTCTGAGTTCCGTCAGTAACTTAAAGGTCGCCTCATGGGTCGCGAGGCGCTCACCGTAACGGCTGGCCGTTCGCGCGATAGAAAGGAAACGCACGCCACCCGCGGGGGTAAAAAAGTTAAAGGATTGGGAGCCGATAACCGTTAATCCCGCCACCGCCGTCGCCGATAAAAACCAGCCCGACAGCGACAATAAACCAATCCCCGCCATGAGTGTGGTTAGGGTGAGTACAAGCCCAACGGCCATCATCAACCATTGGTGGGAGAACAACCGAATAAAGGGAAGGAGAATTTTCATTGTGCGGCTCCTTCGGTTGTCCCTAACGCGATATCGCTATGGGTATCAGGCATTGACGATTCCAGCCCAATATCGGCTACTGACTCAGTATTTTCATGCAACATGGTTTGGAATAACCCCGCCTCAGTAGACAGCGTCGCAAAATTCCCCCGCTGGACTATCTTGCCTTTATCGAGCACCAGGATGGACGACATATGATCCAGTTGATCGACCCTGTGGGTCACCATAATGCCCATCTTACCCGCCATAGCCGTTTTTAAGGTGCGGCTGACGAGTTGTTCGCTGACGCTGTCTAAACTCGCCGTCGGTTCATCGAGAATAAAGACCTGCGCCGCCTGACCCAATGCCCGCGCAAGCGCAATACGTTGCGCCTGCCCAACCGATAAGGTCGATGACTGCTCGCCTATCGGCGTGGCTAAACCAAGGGGTTGCGCGTGGACAAACTCATGGATATTGGCCTGCTCCAGCAATTGCCACACCTGCTCATCCGACATTTCGGGATTGGCTAAGGCGACGTTTTCCCGCACTGTGCCATGGAATAACTGCGGCTCCTGCCCAAGCCATGCTAACTGCTGTCGCCAATGGGCAAGGTCGAGGTTTGCGAGCTCAACGCCATCGATTAGCAGCTTGCCTTTATAGGGCAAAAATCCTAATAAGGCATTGAGTAAACTTGTTTTACCAGCGCCGCTTGGGCCAACCAGAGCCAAGTGTTCGCCCTGCTTCAACTCAAAACTAATGGGGCCGAGCAAACGACTGCCATCGGTACTAAAGACTTCCAGATCTTTTACGCTAAGGTGAGTCAGCTTATCGAGTCGCGTTTGCTGCCCTAGCTTGTTCTGCGAAGAGCCAAGCTCAGAACCCGACTCTGACTCAGAACCCGGCTCGGGCTCAGGGTGTTCCAGCAGTGTCACCAATGCTTGGGCAGCGCCAATCGCCTGCGCTTTAGCATGGTAGTGAGTGCCCATATCCCTAAGGGGCTGATAAAACTCAGGTGCCAAAATTAAGATAAACAAGCCTACAAACAGGCTAAAAGGTAAGCCTTCATTCGCATTAGGCCCAAGTTGAGCGTGCACACCATAGTAGCCAAAATCGAGGTGACCTAAATAACTGAAACCAAAGTAAACCGCTAATACGGCAATCGATACCGCGGCAAAAAACTCCAGTACCGCCGAACTTAAAAAGGCCATGCGCAGCACAGACATAGTACGACTACGGAACTCCTCCGAGGCTTTTTCGATAACCTTAAGTTCAGCATCCCCCCTATGGAACAGTTTTAAGGTCGAAAGCCCTTTTAATCTATCCATAAAATGGCCGCTTAATCTGGCTAAAGCATTGAAGTTTTTACGGTTGGCATCGGCCGCGCCCATACCGACAAGGATCATAAACAGCGGGATAAGTGGCGCGGTTAACAGCAAAATCAGCCCCGCCGCCCAGTTGATAGGAAACACGGCGATGAGGATCAATAAGGGGATCACGCCAGCAAGGGTCATTTGCGGTAAATAACGGGCATAAAAATCTTGTAAATCTTCCACTTGCTCTAAAACTATGCTCGCCCAACTGCCTGCGGGTTTACCTTTAATAAACGCAGGCCCGAGCCGAGTTAACTTATCCATTACCGCACCGCGGATCTGTTGGCGTAAGCGCTTACCCGCTTCAAAACTGGCGCGCTCGCGGCCATAGGCGAGTAAGGCTCGCAGCAACATTAAGCCAATCAGGGCCATAAAATGTGGCAGATAATCGCTAGCCCCAACTGTAGATTGTGCTTGAGTGCTATTCGCTCCCTCAGTCAAAGCCTGCAAGGCATTACCAACAATAACCCCATCGAGAAGTGTGGCTATCAGATAAGCCTGCGCTATCAATGCAATAGCACTTAACATTCCACACCATACGGAGAGCTTAACAAACCAGCCACAGGCTTTTTTTTGAGACTTGAGCCAAACGAGAAGGGACTTTTCTAACGACTTATCCATGGTGCTCCAACAAAACCAACACTGCAGTAAATTGTAGAAATCGATCTAACGCTTACCAATCCATGCCAAGAACTTGCAATAAGCGAAAAGGTTCGATAGGGACGCAGTATCGCAGGCATCCCCAACAGATGAAACCTTGGACGTACCTTTTGCCAAAAGATTCATAAAAATGCGATAACGATCAATAAATTCAGATTTAGCTCACACAGATAAACACTGCACGCCTATAAACACGTATTCGCACTCTCACATTTCATCAAACTTAACAATCTTTGTTGATTGCGGATAACCCTATTTAGCAAGGATAAAGACTAAAATCTTAGCTAACTGGTCATTAGCGAAATTGTTAGCTAAGATAGGAATATTTTTCAAGGAGTTAGATAGCAATGACAAACAAACATTCCGGTTTCACGTTAATAGAACTTGTTGTTGTGATTATTATTTTGGGCATTTTAGCCGTAGTGGTCGTCCCCAAATTTGTGAATTTACAGTCTGATGCGTACAAAAGTCAGTTGTCTGGTGCATTGGCATCAATGAAGTCTGCCGTCACCTTATTCAAGGCAAAATCAGAAATCGCCAACACAGGTACCACTAATCGTGTGGTTTTTGATGGCATTCGGGGTGAGAATTACCAACCTTGGGCCGCAAGTAGCAGTGGCACAGCACCGAGTGCGGGCTACACAACACCACCTGAAATTTTTAATGCAGCAGGCTTAAACGTTAATGATTGGTCCTACCGCATTTATACATCCAACGGCACCTATCAAGTTATAGCAACCCCAAAGCAAAAGTTAAATCTGGCGACCCCGACTCAAGCGGAGGTATCAGCAACTAATTGTTATATAGACTATAAATGGGAGACAACTGGTGTTCCAACTTATACGAAGGTTGACACAGGTTGCTAATCATACAGACGTGTTGACGTTTTGGGCGCTATCAAAACGTCAACAATGCGCAAGTTGCCATATTGAGTGACCCTATTTCAGCGCTAAGGCTGAGTACCACCATATTTAACTAACACATGCCAGAGTAGCTTGAGTTCGTGCGCCACCTGAGCGCGGTTCCCCCGATCACGCCAATGTTGGGGCGAATGGTATAAATCCCGCGCCGCCACGCCAATCGCATAGGCGTCAACACGTTCATCAATTGCAATACGACTTGCCAAAGATGGCATTGTCGGCCCACGAAAATCACTGGGGATCTGCGCCGTGTGCAGACTAAAACCATTATGATATTGCAGCTCGATATCATAGCGATCACAGACCTTGCTCAAGGTGGCACCGATTTCAGTCCCTTTAAAACTAGGATCTGCCACCAGCATGGCAATGTCTTCATCGAGGGACACATCACCGTGGATCTGCGCTTCAATATAATGGTCGAGATTGTTCGACATCGGCCGTTCAAAGCGCGACAGCAAGGAGGAGTTCAGTTGATGCGCCAAATATTGGATCACATTGAGCGGTTTAAAATCTACTTTCCCCAAGGCATAGTGGCGCTCAAAACTCTCGGTGAGCAGTGCCGCTAATACATCATCAAAGCAGGATAGAGTGCCCTTTTCCTTTGGATTACGGTAGGAATCTAAATAAGTGAACGTCGAGCGCGTAAGCAACTGCGAATGGGTAAGCAGATAACAACTGCCAAAACGCGGGGCAGGGCCATCCTGCCACATACCTAAATCCAAGGCGCCATACTTAGGCCGAGACTTAGTCCCCTTGTAAGCATCGCCAAAGAGTTGATTTTCCCAATGATCCCTTGGCCCACCTAATTCGGGGGATAACTGTCCGTTGGAGATATGGGTTTCGAATTGGCTGCGGTATTGACCATCACGCAATAATCCTTCGGCCACTGTGATGCCGCGGCTATCGATTCTGTCGGGATGAAAATGCAGTGCGACTCGGCCACAGTGTAACAATTGCTTCAGCGCCGCTTGCATCTCCTGCATGGGAATGTTGGACATCTGCTGCACGTTTCGAATAACCGCCACGGCCTGTTCACTTCGACCACGTGCGAGGCGTTCAATATGCTGTATTGCTGTCATAATCCACCTGCCATGGAGCGTCAATATGCCTAAGAGGACTCATCCTAAGAATTCAATGCTGCTGAATTCAAGCTACAAAGGGAAAATTTCCCGGTTATCTTTACTAATCCGATTGATGACTAACGTCTTTGCAACCTATTGAGGATGTTTGTTAATTTTACCCCAAGTTAGATTACTTAGAAGCAATGAAATTAACACAAGCGTGATCTTTCCCTAAATACTGAACAAGATACTGATAGGTCGATAAATTAGCCACTCCTGAATCGGCTTTTGCACCTGATAGACAACAAACCGCTTTCAAACATGGCGATCTAGCGCCTCTTCATGTAAGCTGCACGCCCGCCAATTCGGCCATACTACTGCTGCGACACTTTGCTGCCACAAGAGACCCATTAATGAGTTTTTCCTCCCTAGGTTTATCTGCACCGATCCAAAAAGCCGTGACTGAACAAGGTTATGACACACCCTCGCCCATTCAAGCACAGGCGATTCCCGCCGTACTGACGGGTAAAGACGTGATGGCTGCGGCCCAAACGGGGACAGGAAAAACCGCAGGCTTTACCCTGCCGCTGCTCGAATTACTCTCTAAAGGTAATAAGGCAAAGGCGGGACAAATCCGCGCCCTAGTGCTCACCCCCACGCGCGAGTTAGCGGCTCAAGTAAGCGAAAGTGTTGAAACCTATGGTAAATATCTGCCATTACGCTCAGCGGTTGTCTTTGGTGGCGTGCCGATTAATCCCCAAATTCAAAAGCTACGCCATGGGGTAGATGTACTGGTCGCAACGCCAGGCCGATTATTAGATCTAGAGCAGCAAAAGGCGGTGAAGTTTAATCAACTCGAAGTTTTAGTGCTGGATGAAGCGGATCGCATGCTCGACATGGGTTTTATTCGCGATATCAAAAAGATCCTCGCCATGTTGCCCGCTAAACGACAAAACCTGATGTTTTCGGCGACCTTCTCCGATGAAATCCGCGAGCTCGCCAAAGGCCTAGTGAATCAACCAGTAGAAATTTCAGTTACGCCACGCAACGCCGCGGCAAACACGGTCAAGCAATGGATTTGCCCCGTCGATAAGAATCAAAAATCGGCGCTGCTTATTCAGCTCATCAAGCAGGAAGACTGGCAGCAGGTACTAGTGTTTTCACGCACTAAGCACGGTGCCAACAGACTGGCTAAGAGTCTTATTCAAGCCGAGATCAGCGCCGCCGCTATCCACGGCAACAAGAGCCAAGGCGCACGCACCAAAGCCTTAGCCGACTTTAAGAGTGGCGAAGTACGAGTACTCGTGGCGACCGACATTGCGGCGCGCGGGCTCGATATCGACCAATTACCACAAGTGGTGAACTTCGATCTGCCCAATGTGCCCGAAGATTACGTGCACCGCATTGGCCGCACCGGCCGTGCTGGCGCCTTAGGCCAAGCCGTATCCTTAGTCAGTAGCGAAGAAACTAAGCTGCTCAGGGATATTGAGCGTTTGATCAATCGCGTGCTCGAAAGGCAGGAAGTTGAAGGCTTCAGCCCTGTCCATACGCTTCCCGAATCGACCCTAAATGCCCATGGTAAAGAGAACAAAATCAAAGCCGTGGCGAGTCAACGTAAGCACCGCAGCGCAGGTAAACCCGCGCCAAGAGCCGGTTCGGGCCGCGATGGTCGTAAAACACCGGCACCTAAAACAGCTGACAATGGCGACTTAGCACAGCAAAAGGGCCAAAACGCGCAGCCAAACTCAAGTCAGCGTAACAATCAAGGCCAGCGCAGTCATCAAGGTCAACGCAACCAGCACCAAGAGCAACGCAATCACCAAGGCGAGTCTAAGCGTCCGCAAGCGGCAAAAAACGCTGAGCACAAGAATGCACCTGCGACAGCCGAACAGGCCCGCTCGCCAAAACCGCAGGATAAATATCCGCAACGTAGTAAAGGCCCTGCTAACTCAAGTAATAGCGAACATAAGGCCAATCGTGAGCATAAAGCCAAAGGCCAGTCTCATTCAGGCTCGCAGCAACGCAGTCAAGAGGCTCGCCATCACGAAGGGTCTAGCGAAAAGACAAACCAAGGGCTGCGTCGCCAAGGCAAGCCACAGGGACGAGTTCAACAGAGTACAAACTCCGCAGCTAATGCCCCGAAAAAGTAATCCTATCGCCCAGATAATCGCGGTAATGGTGTGAAGTAAGCAAGTTGCCACACTTATCACCACATTAAATATGATGGCAAAACCGTGGTTTTAAGCAATGTGATACCTTGAGTTAAGCTCCATAAAAATGCCCAACTTTATAAGCTGGGCATTTTTTATGGATGTCACACACGCTTAAATCTAGACGATTCGAACCTTAAACTGCTGCATCCCCTCCCGCAACGAATTTGCCTGTTGCGATAATGACTCACTGGCTTTAGCCGTTTCGAAAGCACTATTTAAAACGAGCTCCCCCGAATCACGTATCGCATTAATGCGCTCGCTAATATCTTCCGCCGTGACCGCCTGCTCCTCACTCGCGGTCGCTACCTGCGAGTTCGCCTGCGAAAGTTGCGTCAATGCATCTAATATCTCAAATAAGTTCTGTTTAATTTGATTAACCAGTACGGATGACTCACTGATTTGACGTTCATTTTCCTCAAAGGAACTCACAGCCGATTTAGCATCGACCACTAAGGTTTGGATAAGCTCACTGATTTCCTGTGTTGCCGTTTGGCTACGAGTCGCTAATGCTCGCACCTCATCGGCCACCACGGCAAATCCTCGGCCTTGATCGCCCGCCCGCGCCGCCTCAATCGAGGCATTTAACGCCAACAGATTCGTTTGCCCGGCAATCGCATCCACTACCGACACAAAGTTTAAGATCTTGCCCGTACTGGCCTGTAATTGCTGAATAAGTTGACTCGAATGTTGAGCGCTAACGACCAATTGTTGAGTGATTTTCTCGCTAGCCTCAACAACGCCACAGCTCTCCTTCGCTCTGTTTTCCGCCTGTCCCGCCGAAAAGGATGCCGTCTCGGCGCTGCAGGCCACCTCGGTAATCGTCGCGGCCATTTGTGTCATAGAGGCGGCGACCTGATCCGTATTGTCCTGCTGTTTCAGTATCGCCTCGCGATTGTTTTCGGCCACCGCATTAAGCTCTGTGACCATCGAAGCGATTTCTTCGCTACGATCAACCACTTGCCCCACGGTTTTGCTTAAGGTTAATGCCATTTGATTCATGCTTATGGTCAACTCACCTAATTCGTCCTTTGAGGTGACGGCAAGTTCGTGGCTAAAATTTCCCGATTGCATTAAGGAGGCCGCATTACGCAGCTGGGTGATGGATTGCACTATGTAACGACTAGAAAGCAGTCCGACAAATAAACCGATAACGACCGCAATTGAGGAGATAATCATCATACCGTAGGCGGCCTTAATCTCTTCCTCTTCGGTCACAGATACCGCTGTCTTCGTCATTTGCTCCAATTGCAGCGCAAATTGGCTTAACTCGGTATTGAACTCTTTTTGCGTTTTCTCTAGCGCATCAACTCGCTGCGCTAACAGGGCAGACTCCTGTTTTTGCTCAATTCCCGCTATCACAGCCACTAATTGGGCGTCGTAGTGACGAAAGCCTTGGATGATGTTGGCAATCTCTTGACTCAATTGTAGGGTTTTGTCGCGCAGCTCAGCGGGTTGAGATAATTTCAGCGCATCATTGAGCATGGTTTGAGTCGATTGTAATTCATGATTTATCAACTCTTTATGCTTTATCACGTCGGCAATAAAACCATCTATCAACCTTTGTTCGGGAGAGACTTTAATGTCCGAGGCACGAAAAGCCTTTTCGAGGATAATCGAGCTTTCAAGCTGTTGAATCGTCACATCGGTAGACAGCCTAACGAGTGGAATATTCTCGGTCGCAATACCATGGACTTCGTCCGACACTCGCTTCATTTTCAGCAAACTAAAGCCTGATAACAGCAACATCAACACTAGCATCATCCCAACGAGGGCAAACATCTTATGCTTGATGCTGAGATCTTTTAAAAAACGGCCCATAAAACCTCTCTCCATGAATAGCGCTGCTCATCCTTTATTTAGGATAGTCGCAGTTTTCAACAAGAGCGGAAGAATTGAAGCTAAACTCAAGAAAAAACTAACTTATATAGAAACACTTGAGCATAAAACCTCCCATTTTCTTTGGTGTTTGACCACAAAGGAGAGAGCTTAAATCGCTTCATCTTTGGCGTATTTCAACCTCAGTAACCACAGCAACAATAACGGGAAATTAGCCCGCGAAAACTTGCATTCGGCAGGGAGATAACCGAAGATCCCAAAGCCTTTTTTATTGCGTAAAGCCCTAGATGACACACTCAGCCTCGACCGACACAGCATTGCCCGATAGCCATAACCAAATCCGCGCGCAATTTCCTACCCTCTCGCAAATGTTGGGCGATTATCCCCTGTGTTATCTCGATACTGCGGCCACCAGCCAAAAGCCGCAATCCGTGTTAGATGCCATGGCGCAGTATTACCTGAACGACAATGCCAATGTGCACCGCGCGGCGCACCAATTGTCGGCGCGCGCGACTTCTAGCTACGAGAAGGTTCGCGATGACTTACAAGGGTTTATTAATGCTAAACGCCGCGAAGAAATCATCTTCACCCATGGCACCACTGAGTCGATCAATCTAGTTGCCTATGGCTTAACGCCACAGATAGCAGCGGGCGATCTGATTTTGATCGATACCGCCGCCCACCACGCCAACATAGTGCCGTGGCAAGAATTGGCAAAACGCACGGGTGCCATCATTAAACCTATTCCTCTCGATCAGGATGGCAGGCTCGATCGCCATGCCTATCAAGCACTGCTCACCCTCAAGCCAAAGGTAGTTGCCCTTTGCCATGTGTCGAACGCCTTAGGCACAGTGAATCCTGTTGTCGAGTTAGTACAGCAAGCCAAGGCGCAGGGGGCGCTCACCTTAGTCGATGGAGCACAGGCGGTTGCACACTTAAACTTAGATATGGCCGCCATCGATTGTGATTTTTATGTGTTTTCAGGCCATAAGATGTATGGTCCAACTGGCATTGGTGTGCTTTATGGCCGCTTCGATAAGTTAGATACGCTCACCCCGCTGTTAACGGGCGGCGAGATGATTAAACGAGTGAGTTTCGATGGCACAGAATTTGGCAGTTTACCTAATCGCTTAGAGGCAGGCACCCCGCCCATCAGTGAAGTCATCGGCCTAGGCGCCGCTATCCGCTTTTTGCAACAACACTTAACGCCAGCGGTTCAGGCCCATGAGGCAGAACTACTGCAGTATTTACAGCAGCAGCTGCGCGCCCTCGGAGATGTGCATCTCTATGCTGCCCATAGTGATAATCTCGGTGCGGTTGCCTTTAATCTGGGTGATGAACATCATCAAGATGTCGGGATTTTATTAGACCAACAAGGCGTTGCCGTGCGCTGCGGCCATCACTGCGCCATGCCCTTGATGCAAAGCCTTAACCTGAAGGGCTGCTGCCGCGCATCGATTGGGATCTACACCAATAAAGCCGATATCGACCGCTTTATTGCCGCCTTAGCCTCAGTCAAAGAGTTGCTGCTCTAATCCGCTCGCTAAGGGTTAATATCATTGCGCCATCAGGCAACATGCTTAAGAAGAGGACATTTTCCCCATGACATTGCCAATCATGCCCGCTGCCACCGAGTTTGATTACTCCGTTGAGGATTCATCAAGCCTGTTAGCCCGTTTTGAGCAAGCGCCAAACTGGCAGGAAAGATATCGCCAAATCATGTTATTAGGTAAAACCTTACCGAGTTTAGCGGATGAATTTCGCCTTGAGGCCGCCCAAGTCAAAGGCTGCGAGAGCGATGCCTGGCTGTACCATATTGAGCGAGACGCTAAGCATTATTTTCTAGCCGATAGCGATGCACGCATAGTGAAGGGGTTAATCGGTTTACTGCTGAGCGCCTGTCACGGCAAACAGAGCGACGAGATACTCGCCTTCGACCCTTCCACCTATTTCAAACAATTAGGGCTTGAGGGCCAATTAAGTCCCTCGCGCACCAATGGCTTACATGCCTTAGCCAAGGCAATGATTGATGCGGTAAAACCCTAAATCAATCTGCGGGTTAAATCGGTAAAAGAGGGATTTAATCAAAGACTTCTACGCCTTAACAGGGTATAAAGAAGTAAAAATTAGCTTCATCTGAAGGAGAGCGCACGCCCATGAAGGCTGTTAATCAAGATCGTCGAACGCTGTTAAAAGGGATTGGCGCCGCCACGCTACTTTGTCCCTTTGCCAGTTTCTCCAGCCTTGCTGCGCCGCGCTCTTGGCGCTTATATATCGATGGTTTATCCTTTTTGCCCGATGATTTAGCCGATGTCCCCGCATCTGGGCTCGATGCCTTTCTATGTGATATCTCTGCCATCGAAACCATTGAACAAGCCGACGGCACCTTAAACTACAAACGCACTTACAAAGCCTGTATGGAAAGCATCCAGCAAGCCGCGAAACGTGTCAGCGAACATCCTGATATTCTCCTGCAAGGCTTAACCGGACGCGATATCCAATTGGCGAGGGAGAGCAATCGCACTGCGGTTTTCTTCCAAATCCAAGGTGCGGATTGCGTTGAAGAAGACAGCGAGGCCAATCAATGGGCCCGCGTCGATGAGTTTCACCGCCAAGGTCTGCGAGCACTGCAGCTCACCCACCATTACGGCAATACCTTTGCGGGCGGCGCCCTCGATAACGATGCCAATGGCGGGCTCAATAAACCTCTTACCGCCCATGGCCGTGCTCTGATTGAAAAACTCAATCATGCCAATATCTTAGTCGATGTCAGCCACTCAAGTGCCCAAACCGCATTAGATGTTGCCAAACTCAGCCGCGCGCCCATAGTCCAAAGCCATGGCGCGGCGCGTGGTATTGTCAAACATGCCCGTTGTAGCCCCGATGAGGTGATCCGCGCCATTGCCAACTCAGGCGGCGTATTCGGGGTCTTTATGATGAGCTTTTGGCTCACCAATAATGCCGTCCCGACCGTTGATGACTATATCCGCCAGTTAGAATATGTAGCCCGTATCGGCGGGGTCGGTTGTGTCGCCATCGCCAATGATTATCCACTCAGAGGCCAAGAAAATCTGTTAGCCCTGAATAACGACAATGCCCAGGGCGTGAAGGAATATCAGGAATGGTGGTACAGCCTAAGGGCTAAAAAAGTGTTAGGTTTTGATGCGGAGCCAAGACATGTGGTCATTCCCGAGCTAAACCATATCGAGCGTATGAGCCGTATCGACGATGCGTTAGCTAAGGCCCGCTTTAAGTCGACCGATCGCGACCGCTTTATGGGCGGAAACTGGCAAAGAGTGCTCAATCAGGTACTCATCTAAGCGCACTAACAACGTCATGGTTGAATTGCGAATAATCACTCGAGTAAATGGACCGTCATGCTGACCACCCTAGCCATCTCTAACTATCGTACCTTGAGGGAGATAGTCTTACCCCTTGGACGCCTAAACCTAGTGACTGGCGCTAACGGCAGTGGCAAATCCAATTTATACAAAGCCTTACGGCTATTAGCTCAAACGGCGCAGGGTGGCGTTGTTAATGCGTTAGCGCAGGAAGGCGGCTTAGACTCCTGTTTTTGGGCGGGACCAGAGAATCTCACCAAGGGCATGTTAGCAGGAGATACGCCAATTGAAGCGACGGTCAGGCAAACGCCCAAACGTCTAAAACTTGGGTTCGCTGGCGAAGATTTTAGTTATCTGATTGAACTTGGTCTCCCCAAACCGGACTCCACCACCCTATTTGGCTTAGATCCGCAAATCAAACGCGAGGCGATTTGGAATGGCCCCAAATATCGCTCCGCCAGCGTGTTAGTGGAGCGCCGCGGTCCTATGGTGAAGAGTCGCAGCCCCGAGGGACAAGGTTGGCTCACCTTGAGCGCTCATCTGCAAAGTGGTGACAGTATTTTTACCGAACTTGCCGATCCGGAGCGTAGCCCTGAAGTGTTAACGCTAAGGGACAGCATTCGCGCCTGGCGCTTTTACGATCATTTTCGAACCGATGCAGAGGCCGCTGCGCGTCGTCCGCAGCTCGGGACAGCCACTCCCGTATTGCACCATGACGGTCGAGATCTCCCCTCTGCCATACAAACTATTTTTGAGATTGGCGATAAAGCGGCATTCGATCATGCGGTAACCGATGCTTTTCCGGGGGCCAAGGTGCGTATCACGCCCCAAGCGGGCGGGATACTCCAACTCGAATTCCACCAGCAGGGCTTGTTAAGGCCACTACATGCCAGTGAACTCTCAGACGGTACCCTGAGGTATTTACTGCTTATCGCCGCATTACTTACCCCAAGACCACCCGAGCTAATGGTATTAAACGAACCCGAAACCAGCCTGCACCCCGATCTATTGCCCGCTTTGGCTCGGCTTATCGCCAAGGCTTCCGAGGGGTGTCAGCTTTGGGTCGTGTCCCACGCTAACCGCTTGATTAATGCCTTGAGTCAGTTTGAGCATTGCAATACCTTGGCACTCGATAAAAATCTAGGGCAAACCCAAATTGTGGGGCAGGATTTACTCAATACGCCGAGCTGGCAATGGCAACTCAAATAGCCGCTAAGATATAACGTCTCTGCATCATTCGGCATCGTAAAACACGGCCAGCCATAGGGTTTCATCCTCTGAACTGGTCGACGCAACTCTGTGCTTTTGATGCGGCGCTAGGGTGAGGTAATCCCCTGGTTTTAGGGTAACTAACTGAGCATCTTCGAATTCGAGCTGTGCCTCGCCTTTAAGCAACATGACCCACTCATATTGAGATTGATCGTACCACTCCCCCGACGGCGTCGAATGACCTTGCGAGATAATGCGTTCAATCTTCACCTTGCCATTGCAAGCAAGGGTTTCGAACACTTCTAGTGATAAATCATCGGGGAGTGACTGATAAAAATTTTGTAGCATCTTGAATCCTTATCATGGCTCGAGAGCAAGATAATCTATTGAGAAACCAAAGTATAAACCGTTATCATAGGCGCTCTTAGGGCTAAGAGCCTTATGAGATGACAAAAAAGATCGTTGTATCATATGGATATGGAGAAGTTGACCTATGTCGTTGTTTCGCGCATTTAAAGCTAAGTTATTTAATGCAAAAAAGAATAGCTGCGCCCACCAAGACATACCTCTTCAAACCTCTCCCAATCCCGCTCCACTCCCATCCAGTACGTTCAAACCTTATTTTAGTCTTGCCATTCAAGCGACTCCGGCGCAAGCCACTCATTCAGACACCCACGAAGAGTTTACCCGCCACTACTTCGACAGCCCGCAAACGATCGAGCTGCTCGGTTGGGAACGAGAGCATGAATCCTGCACCTTCCACGAGAACCAATTTGACCGCATAGAGATACACGGCCCAGTGCAAGATTTTTATCTCGGTCAGGATAAGACCTGTAGCCTAGAGCAAGATGCTGATGCTGATGCTGATGCGAACCAAGCCCGCTGGCAAGTGGCACTGGTAAACCCGCAAGAATTAGTGATCTGCCGTTTTCATGTCGATGCCGAGCACAGAGTACAAGGCGATATGCAGGACTTCGGCAGTCTCACAGGCAAACTGCAACGGACATTCCATCAGATTGAGACAGAGCAAGGTCAGAATCTACTGCGAATTGTCACCCAATCCCCCAACCTCACTCAGGCTGTCGATTGCAATTACTTTGGTGAGCGCAACGGCATCACTCGCCAATTCAATGCCTTAGGTGTATTGCAGTTCGAAGGACATTTTATTGAGGAGCAACAGCTCGGGCGCCAGACTTGGTATGACAATGAAGGCAAAATCAATCAAGTCGAGGAGCGCCACTCCGAAGGAATGCTACTAACCCGCTACTATAGCAATGGTCAGATAAAAGAAACCGCCGAAAAGGATAGTGAAGATAATTATATCAATCAGTTAACTCGCTATTATGAATCTGGAAATCTGTGGCTGACGCGCCCAATGGTGGCAAATCACATCCACGGAATTGAGTATATGTACTATGAGGATGGCACGCTGCAGGCCGAATTAAGCTATGACATGGGAGAGCTGGTTAAAGAGCTTTGGTACCATACCAACGGCAATCTGAAACAAGAAGTGCATCTCGATGCCTCGGGTAAAAGCCTCGAAACCTATTACGAAGATGGCCAACTGGCCTGGCGAGAACACCTCAATCCACAGGGGTTAAATTGCGGTTTACGTCAGGAATGGCACCCCAATGGCGTGCTGGCAAGCCAATTCAATTTTGTTGATGGCCTTGCCCATGGTAACAGCGAGAAATGGTATCGGAACGGACAGCTTGAACAATGCATCCCCTTTGAAAATGGCCATGAGCAGGGTCTTGCCACTTGGTACCATGAAAATGGTCAACTCTCCCTTGAGATCTATCTTGAAAAGGGCTTAAGAGAAGGCCTTTTCCGCAGTTATTATGAAAGCGGCGTATTGTCAGCCGAAGGCCAATATCAGCGTAACCTCTCCATCGCGCCCTTTATTGAATACTATGAAAACCAACAAGTTCAAATGTATTTGCCCCACACTCAAGGCAATCGCGATGGCACGGCCCGCTGGTTTTATGAAGACGGTACCATCAAGACAATTGCAGAATATGTTGTCCGTGATGGCCAAGGTTACCTCAAGGAACGCTCTTCCTATAACAAGCAAGGTGTTCTCGAATCCTTTGAGAGCCACTCCAACACCCGTTGCGGCTATCATCTTGAGGATAATCAACGGGAATATTATCAGACGGGTCACCCTGACACTCGCATCGAATACTATGAGGATGGGGCTATCCGTTGGCTGCTCACTCGCCTAGACGAGAACCTATTCAGCTCAAAAGCCTTTTCAAAACAAGGCGAATTGCTCGAGTCTGGCTTTGTAAAAGTGATAGAAAACGATTATCAGGATGTCGGCCACTGGCAACGTTTTACACCGCAAGGCCAGTTACAACGCGAAGCCTGGCTCAGCGACGATGGTAAGCTCAATGAAACCCGCCACTATTTTGATGCTGCCGAGCAGGAACAGCCTATGGCAGCAAAAACCATGGTCGATGACAATAACATTGTCGAAGCAATGGCTAAGTCTAATGATACTAAGGAGCACCAAACGTCGGCGCCAATCCTTAGTTACCATTTAAAATTTGACCCAGGTAGCCAACTCTATGCCATGAAACGCTATCATCCGAATCGTCAAATCGCCGAAGAAGGCAACTTACTTTTTCAGGGGCAAGAACACTTTTGGGTGGGGATCCACAATCAATACGATAAACAAGGCCGGCTCGAATTATCCGAAACCTATACTATGAATGGTGAACCGATAGAACAGTCCAGCGGTTCAAACCATAGAGTCTTGAATTGATTGAATATCAGCAAGTCAATTCGGCGACGACCTGCTGATAACTCAATCGCTAAAGCAAGGGATTAAAGCGCAAACGTCGCTATGGTCTTTTGGATCCCAACGACATCGGTACCGCGTTTCAGTTCTTTAACCAGAGGATCACTTTGGCCAGAGATCCAGATCCTAAGCTCGGCATCCATATCGAAATGGCCTGTGGTTTCCACTTCAAAATGGGTAATGGATTTATAGGGCACTGAGTGATAACTGGTTTTCTTGCCCGTCAGTCCTTGCTTATCGATTAAGATCAAGCGTTTGTTGGTAAATACAAACAGATCGCGGATCACTTTATAGGCCAGTTTTAGTTCTTCCTGAATGCCCATAATTGGGCGCAGCTCTTCGGCCAGTTCCTGTAAATCGACCTCTGACGCATTCCCCAGTAACCCATCTAACAATCCCATGCTGACATCCTTTATTATTGAAATTTTTCAATAAAATATCCTGTAGTTAACCAAGTGGCAACAAAGAGAGCGGCAACGGCCCTAAAAACAAAAAGGGAGCATTGAATACTCAACGCTCCCTTGATAACCATTCAAGCCTAAATTAAACGGCTTTTTGACCGCGAACCTGGCGGTTTTCACCAACGACCATCATCTCGCATTTTGGACAGTCGAACACCAACTTCAACACATCGTTACCAATCTCAAGCACCATAGGATCGGCTTTAATGCCCGGTACTTCCTTAGGACAAAGATTGAAGTTAAATCTCAGGCAATGCTTAGTGATCATTAACGGCACATCTTCGGTCACGCCGTTTTTCTCGTAGGTGTCCTGAATTTCAATCACACCATGGCGCTGATAAAAGTCCTTCGCCTTTTCGTTTGCCACGTTACCTAAATAACTTAAGTGTTTGAAGGGGTACACAGCATCTTGGTTATATTTCCAAGGTTTTGGACGCTGGTAGCCTTCAACACGGGCAAGTTCTAATGCTGCTACCGCATCA